>CARTDZ010000001.1 GCA_949067325.1 uncultured Eubacteriales bacterium
AGAAAAAAAAATCACAAAAAAATTCACGAAAAAACTTCTTTAAAAACTCCTTCACAAACTCCTTTAAAAGCTTATTTAAATTATCAAAACAAAAACAAAATAAAACTTCAAAAACAGCTATAAAAAATCATCAAGACCTTAAAACCTACAAAATGAAAAAATCTTCAAAATTTTCAAACCTCTTAAAAAAAATTCCTGTTCATCCATCTTTTGTCTTGCTGATAGCTTGGTTTGTTGCTATGGCTGATTTCAAAGGTTTTCTTATGTTTGTTTGCGTGGTTTTGGCTCACGAACTTGGCCACTATTTTGTCGCTCGCAAACAAGGCTACAAGCTTGATTCCTTTTTTCTTGCCCCTTATGGTGTGAGTCTAAACTACAAAGAAGCCAGCTTTGACAGCGGAGACGAAATAAAAATAGCGCTCGCAGGCCCTTTGGTGAATATAGTTTTTTCAATATTTGCTATCGCTCTTTTTTGGATTTTTCCGTCAACTTATAGCTTCACAATCACTTTTGTCGAACAATCTCTCGCACTCGGTCTTTTCAATCTTCTTCCTTGCTATCCGCTTGACGGCGGAAGGGTGCTTGCTGGCTTTCTAAGCCAAAAAATGCCACGCACAAAAGCAATCAAAATTGTAGTGGGGCTAAACTTGGTTTTCTCAAGCCTTATGATAATCATATTTTTTATCATGTGCTTTATAAACTTCAATCCAACTTTTGCTCTTGCAGGCTGCTTTCTTCTTTTAGGCGTGATCCAAACCAAGTTTGAAAGCAAATACAAACTCATGGCACTTCTCAAAAAAAAGACCAAAAATTTTTCACACCCAATTTCATTTGCTGTCAATTCAAATGTGACTTTGGGTCAGCTTGTAAAACATATCGAGGTCAACAAATTCACAATTTTTTATTGCCTCTTTGAAGATGGCAAAACAAAAATCATCGATGAGAAGATAGCCCTAGCTTTAACGCTTGAATATCCTCTTTCGATGACTTTGGCAGAAATTTATTCCTCTAGTCAAGATAAGGCATAAGTTTTTCTAAATTGCCTTTTTCAATATCCTTGAGCCTTATAAGAAGCTCGTCCATATCCTTTGAAATGCCTTTGTGATCAGCCATATCTTTTACGCAAGTCAAATAACCCATAAACGTGCCAATGAGCATAAGCTCAGCAATGTGACGGTTTGACTTGTCAGTCATGGTTGACATATTGATAGAACCCCAAAGCCTAGCTTTTTCAAACCAGTTGTTGTCCTTAATACCATCAATGCCTTCACTTTTTGCCAGCATTTCGACTTCCTTGCAAAGTGAGTAATATCCATCTTGCTGTTTTGCCAATTCCTTTTTAAAAGCGTCATCTTCAACCTTGGGCAAAATGTCTTCAATTGATTGAATGGCAGTTCTCGTGTTTTGATAAACAGCATTTACATAACTTGTCAAAAGTTCTTTTTCGTTCATGTTTTCCTCCATGCTTAAAGGTTGTGCAGAATTCAATCAAATATGTATTATTTTTCAATCTTTGCAAAAAATAGAACTATGAAAAAGTCAACCAAAATTCTTCTCATCATTTATGTAGCGGTTATGATACCATCAATCATATTGGGCAAATACGTCTTCTCTTCGCTCAAAGTGGTCGATGGTGGCTTTGCCTATGACTTCAACGCTTTGTCAATTTCAGGACTAATTCTCTCCGTCGCAGGCATGGTCCTTGGCACAATTTTATATTTTCGCTTCCTAAAAACGCTAACACTTTCAAATGTAATCTTTTTCTCAACAATTCCATACACGCTTCTTTACGGCGTAGGTATGTTTATGCTCTCGCACATAACTCAGTTTGCTTCGCCTATGGCAAGAAACGTGCGTATCCTTCTCAATATAACTCCAGAAAACGAATATAACACAGTGCTTTGGGCGGTAATTCTTTCAATCGTGTATATAATAGTGCTGCTTGCAAGCTATCTCTTTCTCTGTCGCCCAGTCAACAAAATGGAAAAAATAATCACACGCCTAAGCGATGGCAGGGTGAGGGAAGAAAGTGTAGAGCTTGGCGGCGGCAAGCAGTTTAAAACAATAGAGCATTCAATAAACAAAATCAACAACAATTATCGCGAAAAGGATAATATAATAAGAAAAACCAAACTCGAAACACAAAAATTTATACCAAAGCAATTTTTCAAATTTTTGGGCAAGTCAAATATAACTGAACTCGAACTTGGCAACAAAGTCAAAAAACGTGCTACAACGCTGCTTTGTGACCTAAAAAGTGCCTCTCAGCAGGCAAGCACACTTAGCCTTGAAGAAAATTTCAACTTTGTCAACTCCTACCTAAACATTGCCTCGCCAATCATAAGAAAGCATGGCGGTTTTGTCGACAAATATCTTGGCGATGGCCTTCTCGCAGTCTTTCCAAAACCAGAAAACGCAATAGATGCAGCTCACGCAATAATAAGAAATATCGAAAACAAAAATCGCAGCCACAAAAATTTGCCTCATGTCTTGCCACGAATTTCAATCCATACAGGCGAAGTGGTTTTTGGAATTGTAGGTGAAGAAGAACGCAAAAGTCCAACAATCATCTCAGACGCAATCGATCTTGCAAACAAAATAGAAGAGATAAACAGCTTTCTTCAAACAAAACTTATATTTTCAAAATCAGCGCTTGATGACCTTTCTTCAAAATATAAACTTGCCTATCGTTACCTTGGCTCTCTCACGCTTCAAGATAATATCGACTTGCCACTCTTTGAAAGTTTAGAAGTTTATTCAAGAGAAAAAAGAGATCGCCTTATTCGCCTCAAAAGCACTTTTGAAAACGGCGTGCGGCTTTACAATCAAAAAGATTATGTCGAGGCCAAAGCTCATTTTGAGGAGATATTGAAAAATGTCTCAAATGACACTCCATCATATATTTACTTCAATAAAGCAGTCGAAAAAGCAAAATAGTTGCCAAAACTTAAAAACTAAATAAAAGATGTCAATCAACTTGACATTTTTTCTTTTTGTCTATAAAATAAAAACAATGAGAAAACGTAAACAGCCAAACAAAACTTGCCCAAGATGCCATCTTACAATGCCAGAAACAGTAGACACCTGTCCTGACTGCGGTTTGTCATTTGACAGGCTTGAAATCGCCACAAATAAAGACGCAAAACGCAAGATTTTGAGGGGTGACCGCGATTATATAATAAGAATGCGAAAACTTCCACATGACGTAAAATACTACAAACTCCTTCTCATGACTATCTTTCTTGGCCTTTTTGGCGGCCACTGCTATTATGTTGGCAGATATTTAAGAGGGGCAATATTCTCTGCTTTTATGACACTGTCTCTCGCTTGCGTAATATTCAATGGCTTTTTTGTGTCAATTTGGAATGGGCTGCTTATAGAAATTTTGGGCGTAGTAATTGGCTTGTTTGTGCTTGTGTGGATGTTTGACTTGTGGCTGGTGATCTTCAAAAAATTCAAAATTCCAGTGGCAATAGATCTTAAAGATGACGAGGTGATAAAATGAAAGTAGTGGTAGGTATAAGCGGCGGTGTTGACTCTTCAGTTGCAGCCTATCTTTTAAAAGAACAAGGCCATCAGACAATAGGGCTGTTTATGGTCAATTGGCAGGAGAAGGACGGCACTTGCACGGCAGAAGAAGACTTTGAAGATGTAAAAAGAGTGTGCAACAATATTGGCATACCTTATTACAGCGTCAATTATGCAAAAGAATATTATGACAGGGTTTTTAAATATTTTCTTGAAGAATACTCAAAAGGCAGAACGCCAAACCCAGATGTTCTATGCAATCGTGAGGTCAAATTTGGCCCATTTCTAGAAAAGGCAATGTCGCTAGGTGCTGATATGATAGCCACAGGCCATTACGCTAAAAAAATAGAAAAAGATGGCAAATTTTATCTATACAAAGCTCATGATCTCAACAAAGATCAATCATACTTTTTAAATCAACTTAGCCAAGCTCAACTTTCAAAAGTTATATTTCCGCTTGAAAATATTGACAAACCAAGAGTAAGAGAAATTGCCAAAAAGCTAGAACTCTCAACAGCAGAAAAAAAAGACAGCACAGGCATTTGCTTTATAGGCGAACGCAACTTCAAAAACTTCCTAAAAGACTTCCTTCCAGCAAAACAAGGCAAAATTTGTGACTTAGATGGAAGGGTGCTAGGACAACATGATGGCCTTATGTATTATACTCTCGGTCAGCGTCGCGGCCTGAATATTGGTGGACTAAAAGGCGGCAATGGCGAGCGCTTTTTCGTTATAAGAAAGGATCTTGAAAACAATATCCTTTATGTCTCTCAAGGCGAAGATGACGAACTTTTCTCAGACGGACTTTATGCAAGTGGCTTCAACTGGATACCAGAATTGCCAGAAGAAAAAGTGTTTGACTGCCTTGCCAAATTTCGCTATCGACAACCAGACCAAAAAGTACGTGTGACAATACTTGATAAATCGCATATAAAAGTTGATTTTGAAGAAAAGCAAAGAGCAATCACGCCAGGGCAGTTTGTTGTCCTTTATAAAGAAGATGGCCAATGCCTAGGCGGCGGAACGATTGATGAATATTATAAAAAGAAAAATTAAATTTTAAAATTTCGCTTGAAGCTTGTTCCTTCTCGCTTTCTCGATGCGTCAAAGCTTTTCCAAATGTCAAGCAACAAAAATAGATTTAAATTAATAATTTTTCAAAAAATGCCCAAACTACAACTAGGGAGGGAAATATGATAGTAGCAAATTATATCGCACTTATTCTATTGCTCATTGGCGGGCTTAACTGGGGGCTCGTGGGATTGTTTAGATTTAATCTCATTGACTGGATGTTTGGCTGGTGTCCAATCATTGCAAGAATAATCTATATCTTAGTATTGATTTCAGCAATCTATCTTATAGTGGCCGCTTGCATCGATGGCGGAATATTGTTTATGCCAAGAGCGAAAGTTTAATCTTTCGCTTTTTTCATAATTCGCTTTGAAATTCTAATAAAAGGTAGTATATTAAAAATAATAAGGAGGGGAATTATGAATAATCAACTTTTATCAATGCAAGAATTTCTTGAAAAGAAGGCAAAGTTCGCCTATGAAAAATTTAAAAAAGGCGAAAATTATATAACAATTTATTGTTTAGTTCAAAATGGTGACAAATTTGCTATAAAGTCTGTAAAAAGCTTTGCGGGTGATAAAAGATATTTTTCACTTGCTAAAAATGAGTTTGTAGAAAATGAAAATATAGAACAAGTCGCACTTAAAACTATAAAAGAAGAATTGGGTTTAGAAGCTTCTTTCTCTCAAGAAATTTGCACAAAAAAATATAAACTCAAAATGAGCTATCTCTCTGAAACTTTTGAAGTGTCAGCTGTTGATTTTTATGTGCTTTGCAAATATCACAAAAAATTAACACAAAGCATAGACAAAGCAGAACTAAGCCTTGATGAAATGCTGAAGGAAATCGCTCTTCCGCTTGAAGTGAAAAATTTTTTGCTCAATCAAAGCATTTAATTTAAAATATGAAATTTTAATATAAAAAAACTATTGACAAATCTAAATAGGGCATTTATAATAAAAAAACGTAGGAGGAACAAAAATGGAAGATAAAAACTTGCTTATGGAACGTTACCACAAACTTAGAGAAACTATGAAAGATATTCCAGAATACTGGAAGTCAAAAGAAATGTTTTCAATTTTCGAAGGCGCTTATATAAGCGAAAAAGGCAACACCCTTATTTTCAATGAACAATTTTTAGATGATCTCAATCTAATCAATAAAAATCTTACACGCATTGAAAATAGGGTTGAAAAAGAACTGAGAGGTATTTGCAGAGCGGCTGTTAGCAGCACTGGCGTAACAGCAAATGGTATTGAAAACCAACAATAGCAAAAAAATAAAAAGAGGCAAATTTACTTGCTTCTTTTTTTTGTTTTAGGTATAATAAAAACATGAAAGATTGTATTTTTTGCCAAATAATCAAAGGTGAAATTCCTAGCTACAAAATTTACGAAGACGAGTTTTCGCTTGCCTTTCTCGATATTTCAAATGACGCAAATGGCCACACCCTTGTTATACCAAAAAAGCATGTCACAAATGTTCTTGACGCTGATGATCAAACTTTGTCAAAGGTTATGCAAACCATCAAAAAAATTTCAAAGCACTATGTTGAAAATTGTGGGTTTGACGGTATGAATGTTTGCAACTGCAGTGGAGAGGCGGCTGAGCAGAGCGTTTTTCATCTCCATTTTCATATTATTCCAAGAAAGAAAGGTGACAATATAAAAGCCTTTCCTTCTTTGCCAAAGAACAGCGAAAGTCTTGAAGAAATCTGTGAAAAGCTCAGAATAAAAGAAGAAGAGAGTAAAAAAGAAGAGGGTAAAAAAGAAGAGATAAAAGAAGAAGAGATTAAAGAAATTGACTTTAAAGATAACTCTAAAAATGTTGTTTTATATACTGACGGAGCTTGCTCTGGCAACCCTGGCATAGGCGGCTGGGGAGCAATCCTTCGCTGCAACGGTCGTGAGAAAGTCCTTTCTGGCGGAGAGGAGATGACTACAAACAACAAAATGGAGCTAATGGCAGTTATTCGCGGACTTGAGATAATAAAAGAGCCTTGCAAGGTTGATGTCTACAGCGACTCGGCTTATGTGGTCAATGCCTTCTTGCAAGACTGGATAGGCTCTTGGCAAAAGACCAATTTCAAAAATGGAACAGTTTTAAATATCGACCTTTGGAAACGTCTTAGCGCTCAAACTGAACGTCATGAGGTGACTTGGCATAAAGTCAAAGGCCACGCTGATAACGAACTCAACAATCGCTGCGACCAAATCGCTCGCGATGAAATAGCAAAAATAAAAGCCACACAAATTTAGTGGCTTTTTTTAGTAAAAAACTTTCAACGTCTTTCAAAATCTTTCTATAAACTTTCAACAAATTTTTATAAAACACTCAATAAAACACTCAATAAAACTTTCAATAAAAACCCAAAAAAGTTATTCAAAAAAAGCTTTCAAAAAAATGTTAGTTGATGTTTATAAGGTTGTTAAATATGTTTTCATAAATGCTTGGGGCTTGGCTCTTCCATTTGTGAATAGCCTCGTTGGCACTTTGCCTTGAAGGCGCTTTTATCCTAAGCTCAAACATAGGTGTAGTTATAAGCGGCTCATAAATCTGCAAAATGACATTATATGATCCATCATCATTTTTGGTGTAAGTGGCTGAGTATTCCTGTGACGACTTGACGGTGAGTCGGTTTGCTTTCAAATACTGAGAAATCTCTTCACGCGACGCAAGAGGGATACGTCTGTACAAATTTGACAAACATTCTCGTCCTTCATAAGAAATGTTGAAAAGCACCTTGCCTTGCTCTTCATTGCCAATCCTATAAAGCAAATTCGACTCAACAAGGTTGTGAATAATAGCCTTGCAATCCATATAATTTTTTATCCAAGTGTTTTTGACAGAACAAATGTCAAGAATGGAATCTTCTGTCAAAGGTATCTCCATCTTGTCAATCACAAAAAGCATGATAAGTTTGTCAAGAACCACTTGTTCCTGCTCAGAAAGTATATTATTGCTCATTTCGATATATTTTAACATCTTTTTTCTAATCTTGCAAATTTTTTTAAGTCGACAACGCAATTTTGTTTGTTTTTTTGATAGTTTATGCTAAAATTAAGCAAAAGGAGTATTTCCAAATGCAAAATCAAGAAATTCAAAGCTTTTTAGACTGCTGCGACGAACTTGCTTCATGCAAATTTTTAATAGCTGAACATAAAATACAAAAACTGCTCGCAACTCTTGCTTCAACTTCACCAGTATGTGAGCTTGTGGCAGATTGCCTTGAGCAATTCAATCGTGACCGCGAATTTATGCGCGCCTTTGTGCAAGATGAACGTGGTGTTTTTCATTGCTATATGCCAGATGAAGAATACAAAGTTATCTCTATAGTTTTTTGCGTACTGGCAGATGTAGATGCTGGCAAACTTGACTTTGGTGATTTTGTAAAAAGATTTTTCAGTGATGATGATCAAATGTCTCCATATGAAAATTTTGTAGACAAAATGGTTATTCCATTCAAAAATCTTATCAAAGAAGCTTTTGACTATGAAGAGGATAAGCAGGAAGACAAGAACGAAGAAAATTCAAACATCGTCCGCTTTCCAATCTATCGCCGTCCAGTGACTGAAGAGGGGCTTGGCAAAGTTTGCCATGATATTCAATCGCTCACAACTCAGATTTTGTCAGAACTCGATTCTTCACGCAAAAATGATAGTTATGTTGAAGAACTCAAAGCAATCTGCTATGCACTCGTTATGGGCTGCTCAGACAAAGACCTCGATATGATTTATGGCCTTGCTTTGGGTATGAAATATGCAAGCCGCAATTTCAAACCTATCAAATTTTTGGTAAGAGAAATAGTAGAAATCGTTTGTGAACTTTATGAAAATAATGACGACTAAAGTATGAGAACAAATAGAAAGGCAACAACGCAAGAAATGACAGCCTGAGTAAACTTTTGCAGTGCAAAAAGAAAGGCTGGCATTTTTATTTTGTCAAGCATGGTCAAAGATTGCAAGATGGTAGAAATTCCACCAAAACTGATCACAAATGTAGAAGCAACTATCGCAAATCTTGATGAAAAAACAGTGGCAATGTCCATGCAGCCTTTTGTTATCTCAATCAACCCTTCACAAAGGGCAGCGACTGGGGCGGGCAAGAAAGCCAGCAGTGGCGCCATCGCCTTTATCACCACAAAAAATATAGCTATAATCACACCCACAGACAAAATGCTTGCCGCCGAGTCGCTGACAATTTGCCCCAAATCAGCTTTTCTACTCAAATCAACCCTTGGCTCTGCTTCAATCTCTTTCGCTTTCATCTTGCGATACAAAAATCCGTTCAAAAAAGCACCAATAATGTGTGACACGAAAATGATATATCCAGCGATAGCTCCATGCAGCATTCCAACTCCAACAGCGCCAATAATAAACATCGGGCCAGATGTCGAGCAAAAACTGCTCATTCTGAAAGCTTCACTTCGCGTTATCTTGCCGCTCAAATAAAGATCGGCAGTCATCTTTGCGCCAACAGGATAACCAGAAATGATACTCATAAAAAAAACATAACTTGCAACAGCTGGTGCTTTAAAAAACTTTTGCATAGGCCTTGAAAAAATTTTGCTGGCCTTTTCAATTCCGCCAAGCTCAGACAAAATTTTGGTGAAAAATATAAAGGGCAGAATAGCAGGCAAAACGTTAAAGGCCCAAGCAGATACGCCATTCAAAGTTTCTTTGATATAAACGTCAGGAAAAATCACCATGTTTATAATGATGAATAGAATAAAAACAGTGAGAAAGGCCTTGTATTTTTTCAAAAATCACTCCAATATGTTTGACAAAATATTCAAAGAAAAGTTATAATAAAAATGTTTTTAAGAAAACAAAGTTTTCCTTAAAATTCTATGAAAAAATTTTTAATTTAAGAAGGTAATTTATGAAAATAAATCAAATATATAAAAAGGCAAAAGCCCTTCAAAAAACAATAGTTTTTCCAGAAGCAGCCTTTAGTGATAGAACGCAACAAGCAGTCAAAATAATAAAAAATAAAAAGCTCGCAAAGGTTATCCTCGTAGGAGATGAAAGCGCAATAATCTTGCGCGACAAAGAGTTTGCAAACTTTACAATTTATAACCCTCAAACCTTTGAGCATAAGGACATTTTGGCTAAAACTCTTTATGAAAAAAGAAAGGCAAAAGGCATGACGCTCGAAGAAGCTCAAAAGCTAGTTCTTGATCCTTACTATTTCGCAACTCTTCTTGTTGAAGCAGGCTTCGCAGACGGTATGGTGGCAGGCGCTGAAGCTTCAACTGCAAACACAGTCAAGCCAGCTCTTCAAATTATAAAAGCCAAAAAGAAGGGCGGAGTGGTGTCTTCATGCTTCCTCGTTTACGGCAAAAACAAGTTTCTTAAAGACAAAAACCTTGTCATCGCTGACTGCGGCGTGCTTCCAAATCCAAACGCTGACGAGCTTGCCCAAATCGCTTACGACGCCACTATGACTTATCAAAGTCTCGGCCTCAAAAATCCAAAAGTGGCATTCCTTTCATACTCAACGCACGGTAGCGCAAACGGCGAAGTTATCGAAAAAGTGCGCGAAGCGTATAAAATTTTCAAAAAAACAGGAATTTGCTGCGATGGCGAAATCCAGTTTGACGCAGCTATGGTTAAACGCGTGGCTGATCAAAAATGTCCAGACAGCCCACTTGAAGGCGACGCAAATATTCTCATCTTTCCAGATTTGAATGCAGGCAATATTTGCTATAAAACAATTCAATACATCGGCGGACTTAACGCAATCGGCCCAATCTTGCAGGGGCTAAACAAGCCAGTAAATGATCTTTCAAGAGGTTGCAGCGTTGAAGACATTGTGACAATCACTGCAGTGACCGCATTGCAAGCTCAACAATAACATAGAAAAAATTTTAGGAGGAATAGTATGAAAAAGAAAAAGGAAATCGAAGTTAAAGAAGAAAAAAGCATGAAGATTTTGGTTATCAATGCAGGCAGTTCTTCACTTAAATATCAACTTTTTGATATGAACGGCGAAAAGGTTGTCGCAAAAGGCAACTGCGAAAAAATAGGCCTCGAAGGCTCTTTCTTAAGCTACAAAACAGAAAAAGCAAACAAAAAAGTGGAAGTAAATATGAAAGACCATACTGCAGCACTCAAAGCAGTATTAAAGCTTCTTACTGACAAAAACGACGGCGTGCTTTCTTCTCTTGAAGAAATCTCAGCAGTAGGTCATAGAGTAGTGCAAGGCGGCTGGATCTTTGACAAATCAGTAGTGGTTGACGACAAAGTTCTCAAGGACCTTCAAACACTTAGCGACCTTTCACCACTCCATGCGTCAGCAAACCTTGCAGGTATCAAAGGCTGCCGCAAAGTAATGCCAAATGTACCTCATGTGCTTGTGTTTGACACCTCTTTCCACGCTTCTATGCCAGAAAAAGCTTTCATGTATGCTATCAAATATGAAGATTATGAAAAATACCACGTTCGCAAATATGGCTTTCATGGCACAAGCCACCGCTTCGTAACAGGCGAAACAGCAAAACTTCTTGGCAAAAAACCAGAAGATGTCAACCTCATCGTACTCCACCTTGGCAATGGCTCTTCAATCACAGCTGTTCAAAACGGCAAAAGTGTTGATACAACTATGGGTCTTACGCCACTTGAGGGCTTGATGATGGGAACTCGCTCTGGCGACCTCGACCCAACGGTTGTGACATACCTTGCAAACAAGAAAAAAATGACCGCTGACGAAGTTTTAAATTACCTCAACAAAGAAAGTGGCATCTACGGCATAAGCGGAGTTTCAAGCGATATGCGTGAGGTCAATGCTGAAATTGCAAAGGGCAACAAACGTGCCAGACTTGCTCTTGATATGCTCATCTATAGAGTAAGAAAATATGTCGGTGCATATATGTTCGCTCTCGGCAGGGTGGACGCTATTGTCTTCACTGGCGGCCTTGGAGAAAACCAAGAGGATCTTCGCGAAGGTGTTCTAGACGGCCTAGAAAGCTATGGTATTGTGATCGACAAGAAAAAGAATCTTACTCTTCCACGCGGAACAGTAGAACAAATCAGCACAAAAAAATCAAAAGTAAAAGTTTTCAGAGTTCCAACTGATGAAGAACTTTTGATCGCAAGAGACACAAAAGAATTGGTTTTAAAAAAATAGTCAAAAACACTTGACAAAAGCCTATAAAAACCATTATACTTAAAAAGCAAGAATTTAAAGGAGGAAGACGAAAATGGCAGTTCCAAAGGGGAAAGTTTCAAAAGCAAGAAGAAATTCAAGAAATTCAGCAAACTTTAAGGCAACAGCTCCAACACTTGTTGAATGTCCAAAATGTCACGAAATGAAAAAGCCTCACACAGTTTGTGCTAAATGTGGCACTTACAAAGGCCAAACAGTGATTGAAAAAGAAAAAGCAGCAAAATAAGCAAAAATATTTAGAAATTTGTTTCTCGTTGTTTGCAAAATATTTGCGACAATTTTCGCAAAAATCAAGCTTTCACACAATTTGTGAAGGCTTTTTTAGTGCAATTTTTTGCATACTAGCCAAATATGTAGTGGTATGTCTGACATAATAGATACAAGATGTAGTATTTGGCATCAAAACTCATTTTTTTAGTGAAAAGGCGAAAATCCTTTGTATTTTAAAGCTAAATTTGCTATTATATAAATATAAAAATTGATATACCAAATACAAAAGGTGGATTGATTTTTTACACAAAAGATTTTTGAAAATTTGACTTCATAAAAAAATAATAAAAAATTGGAGTAAGACTGGGAGTAAGAAATGAAAATAGTAGTTGACGCTTTTGGAGGGGATAACGCTCCACTTGAAATAGTTGAAGGTTGCCTTATGGCACTAGACAAGCACAAAGACCTTGAACTTGTTTTGTGTGGTGACGAAGGCAAGATAAATGAAATATTGAAAGACAAAAAAGGTTGGCAGGGACGAATTGAGATTTCTCATGCAAGCGACGTTATTTCAAATAGCGATCACCCAACAGAGGCAATCAGAAAGAAAAAAGACAGTTCTCTTGTTCGAGCTTTTGACATTTTGAAAGATCGCGAAGATGTCATTGGTCTTGTCAGTGCTGGCAGCACAGGAGCTGTGCTTGCTGGTGCAATTATGAAAATCGGCCGCATAAAAGGTATTTCACGTCCAGCTCTAGCACCAATTCTTCCAACAAAAAAGGAGAGCGACGTCATCATAATCGACAGTGGCGCAAATGTCGACTGCAAACCTATCAATCTCCTTCACTTTGCGCTTATGGGTTCGTCTTATTATTCAATCATTTACAACAAACCATCGCCACGCGTAGCCCTTCTCAACAATGGCTCTGAAGAAGGCAAGGGCAATGAGCTTGCAAAGGAAAGTTTTTCTCTTCTCAAATCAGCACCAATAAACTTTATCGGCAACAAGGAAGGCGGTGACTTCATGAGCGGCGATGTTGACGTTATGGTGGCTGACGGATTTGCAGGAAATGCTCTCCTAAAAGGCACTGAAGGCGCTGTGGGCGCAGTCGTTTCAATCCTCAAAAAAAGCATAAAATCACATTTCCTCAGCATGCTTGGCGCTATCTTTATGAAGAAAACGCTTAAAGAACTTAAAAACCGCATTGATATTTTAAGCAAACATGGTGGCAGTCCACTTCTTGGCTGCAAAAAACTGGTGGTGAAAAATCATGGCTCATGCAAGAGATTAAATATAGCCTCTTCCATCGACCAAACAATTCTGCTTCACCAAAAACAACTCAACAAAAAAATTGAAGAAGCTTTAAGCACTCTTTCTTCAAGTGAAGAGGAAGGCACAAACAATGCAATCGCTTCTCAAAAAACACAAAACATGGCAAAAAAAAGTGACAACAAAGAGAGTGCAAGAGGGGAATAACTATGAACAAATCCAAAAACAATCCTTCTCTTGCAAATGCTCTTGGCTATGAATTCAAAAACAAAGATCTTCTTTCTCGTGCTTTGACGCATTCTTCATTTTCAAAAGAAAATTATGAACGACTTGAATTTCTCGGCGACGGCATACTTGACTTCATAGTCGGCGATTACCTTTTCAGACAATCGCAGCAAGATGAAGGACAGCTTACCGTTTTAAGAAGCCATTTCGTTTCTGAAAACAATCTTTGCAAGATTTTTGACAGCCTTCAAATTGAAAAGTTTGTTATCACAGGCAAAAGTTATCAAGGCAGTTTGTCAAAGGCTATCAAAGCTGACATAGTTGAAGCAATTATCGCAGCTATTTATCTCGATGGCGAAAATGAAGGCCTAAAAAATGCTACAAAATTTGTAAAAAACCATTTTGCTCTTGAAACTTTTTCAAACATAGTCGATGACAATTATAAGTCGCGTCTGCAAGAGCTTGTTCAGGCAGGGTTTAAGTGCAAAATGCAGTACGTAACAGAAAAAACAGATTTCGGTTTTAAATCAACTTTCTTTATGGACGAAGACGCAATCGAAAGTGGCGAGGGTCAAAGCAAAATCGAG
The DNA here is from genome assembly GCA_949067325.1 of uncultured Eubacteriales bacterium. GTDB lineage: Bacteria > Bacillota > Clostridia > Christensenellales > UBA1242 > Caccovivens. Next base: position 14,059 of record CARTDZ010000001.1, read on the forward strand.
GCAGAGCAGCAGGCTGCAAAAAAATCAATTCAAAAACTGTTTAAAGTATAAAAAGTCAATTTTTTTAAAATAACACACAAAGAAGAAATTAATAGAGGTAAATATGATATTCAAAAAAATAGAAATGGTGGGTTTTAAATCTTTCGCAGACAGAACTGTGATTGATTTTGACAACAATTTTACAGCAATTGTTGGGCCAAACGGCTGCGGCAAAAGCAATGTCTCAGACGCAATACGTTGGGTGCTCGGCGAGCAAAGTCCAAAATCGCTGCGTGGCTCTTCTATGCAAGACGTCATCTTCAACGGAACAGAAAAACGAAAAAGTCTTTCTTACTGCGAAGTGACTTTGACTTTTGACAACACAACTCGCTTCTTCAATTTTGATTATGACGAACTTGCTATCACAAGAAAGCTTTATCGCTCAGGCGAAAGCGAGTATCTTATCAACCGCAACACCTGCCATCTTCGTGATATCACAAACCTTCTGTATAATAGCGGTCTCGGCAAAAATGGTTATTCGGTTGTAGGGCAGGGCAAGGTCACTGAAATCGTGGATTCCAAGCCAGAAGACCGTCGTGCAATGTTTGAAGACGCGGCAGGCATTGCCAAATACAAAAAAGACAAGGTTGATGCTGAACGCAAGCTCGAGCGCACTCGCGACAACCTTACACGAATAAAAGATATACTTTCAGAAATAGAAAGACAAATGGGGCCTCTCAAAAAGCAAGCAGAAAACGCAAAAAAATATCTTGAATATAAAGGCCAGCTTAAAGACCTTGAAATAAATGCCTACATATATCAATATGAAAACGCAAACAATGTCAAAAATCAGATAGGCGTAAGACTTAAGGCGGTAGAGGAAGAACTTGCTCTTCGTGAACAAGACTTCAAAAAAACAAGCGACGAATATGATAAAAATATGCTCGACCTATCAAACTTTGACAAGCTTCTTGCAAGCATAAACGATCAAATACTTTCGCTTACCGTTTCGCTTGAAAAGCAAGAAGGTGAAACAAAAATCGCACGCGAACGAATTAATTTCACCCTAAAAGAAAACGACAGGCTCAATCTTGACCACACAAACGCTCAGACAGCTCTTTCTGCTTGCCAAAAAGAACAACTTGCAAAGGAAGGCGAACTTTCATCTCTGACAGAAGCACTTGACACACTTGAAAAATCTTTTACAGAACTTTCTGACGCTTACTCAGCCCTTGCAAACGATCTGTCTTTAAGCGAAAATGAAGCGGGTGCTTCACAACAAAAGATCATCGAAACTTTAGGCTCGCTTTCAGACATAAAAAGCAGTGTTTCAAGACTGTCGGCTGAACGCGATCTGCTTTCTGGCAATCTTTCAAACCTTGAAATTGACCAAAAAAATCTTAAATTAAAGGTTGAAGAATGTCAAAAAGACATAGATGAAACAACACAAAGTGTAAAAGCGCAAGAAGAGGAAATTCTTGAACTTAAAAACCAAAACCAAAGCCTTTCAAGCAAGGTTTATCTTGACGAGCGTCGCCTTAAAGAAATTGAAACACAAAAAGCCAATCTTATCACTCAAATCAAGGTCTACGAAAACCGCAAAAAACTTCTTACTGACCTTCAAACAGATTATGAAGGCTATTCTTATGCAATCAAAAAAATCCTTAAAGAAGGTGAGCGCAACAATGCAATCGGCAAAAATATAGTCGGTGTTATTGCTTCGCTTATCAAAGTGCCTGAAAAGTTTGAAACTGCTATTGAAGTCGCTCTTGGCGGCGCTGTTCAAAATATTGTAACCTTTGATGAAGATGGCGCAAAAGAGCTTATAAAATTCCTCAAAGAAAACAGCTTCGGTCGTGCGACTTTCCTTCCAATAACCTCAATGAAACGTCGTGACCTCGATAGACGTGCAGTGGAAGGCAAGCAGGGCTGCTACGGCATTGCCAGCGACCTTGTAGACTATGACAAAAAAATCGACAACGTGGTCAGCAATCTCCTTGGCAGCACGGTTATTGTGGACAACCTTTCAACAGCTGTAAACATGGCAAAACAGGGTGGATACGCTTATCGTATTGTTACTCTAGATGGTGATATCGTCAACCCACAAGGCTCACTCACTGGCGGCAGCAAAAAGAATGAGGTGGCAAATCTCATGGGGCGTCAAAGAGAGATCGAAACGCTTGGCGATGAGATTATCAAACTTACAGCCAAAGAAAACAACCTTGCAAAAGAACATCAAACAGGCCTTGAAGCTTTGTCAGAACAAAACAAAACGCTAGCTGCTTTGCAAGAGAAATTAAATTCTAAAAATGTTGAACTTGCCAAAGATAAAGAAAAGCTTGAAAGGTTGAAAATCATACTTGAAGAACTTGAAGACAACCTAAAGGTCGCTTTAGATGAAGGCCAAACTGTTTCAAACAAGCTCAAGCTCATTGGCGACGAACTTTCTCGCTCTGAAAAGATAGAAAGCGCTTTGAGTGGCAATCGTGTTGACGCAGACGAGCTTATCAAAGAAAAACGCGAAAAGAATGAAAGGCTAAGAAAAGAAAGAGACAAACTTAGTGACAACATCATGTCAGTAAAAGTTGAAATGGCTTCAACTCGCCAAAAAATCTCTTCTGTCAAACTTGAACTTGAACGTCTGGCAAATGAAAATGGTCGCCTAAGCTTGCTTATTGAAAATCTCAAAGAGCAAATCGCAAAAAATGATGAGTTTATAGCTGCCGCAGAAGATATGATCAAGTCAAAACTGGCTTCAGCTCCAACTTCTGCCAAAAAGCAAGAGCTTGAAAGTGCCGTGGCAAAGCGTAACCAAATTGACGCAAGCAAAGAGGGGATTTCTGCTGCGATTAAAGAGCTTGACGTACGCAAATCACAGCTGATGGAAGATATTTCTCGCCTAAATGACCGCAAGTTTAGAGAAGAGATGAACTTATCAAAAGTTGATACAGAGCTTGAACAAATGCAAGAACGCATTTATGAAGAATATTCGCTCATCTACTCAAGCTGTCTTGAATTTAGAAGACCGGATTTTGACATAGATGTCGCAATGCCAGAAATAAATCGTCTCAAAAAGGCAATAAATGCTCTTGGCTATGTCAATGTCAACGCTATTGAAGATTGCAAAGTGCTTTACGAACGTTATGAAGATATGAACAGTCAAGCCCAAGACCTTGACAAAGCTCAAGAGGATCTTCTTAAAATCATAAAAGACCTTTCACAAATCATGGTTGAAAAGTTTAACAACGAGCTTGAACGCATAAACGAAAGCTTTAAGATTACATTTAGAGAACTCTTTGGTGGTGGAACAGCAAGACTTACTCTCAGCGACGAAGAAAATCCGCTCGAATCAGGCGTTGAAATCTTGGCACAGCCTCCAGGAAAGAAAATTCAGAACATGACCCTTTTGTCAGGTGGTGAAAAATCTTTGACAGCAATGGCTGTTATCTTCGCAATCCTTCGCATAAAACCACTTCCATTCTGTCTTTTCGACGAAGTGGAAGCCGCACTCGACGACTCAAACGTTGAAATTATCGATAAGTATTTGACAAAACTTTGCACTGAAACGCAATTTATTCTCATTACTCACAAAAAGCCTACCATGGAATACGCTCAATCTCTCTTTGGTGTAACAATGGAAGAAAAGGGTGTGTCAAAAATTGTATCGGTAAAACTCGCTGACGCTATTAAAAATGCACAATAATTAAAAATGCACAATAACAAAAAATCACAATAAAATATAAATCAAACAAATTAAAAAGGCAAACTTCAAAAATTGTATAACGCAAATATTAAAACTGAAATAGACAGCAAACAGCTCTAAAACCAAAAAAGGAATGAAATTATGGGTATCTTTAAAAAAATAGGTGATGCGCTCAAAAAAACACGTGAGGCATTTTCACGCAAAGTTGACGCGCTTTTAAGCCATGGCGAACTTGACGACGATTTTTTTGATGAATTGACAGATATTCTTATATCCTGCGACATCGGTGTACGTACAAGCATGGACCTTGTTGATAGTCTTCGTGTTCGTGCAAGAAAAACCAAGATAAGAAATGCTGAAGATGTACGCAACGAACTTAAAAATATTCTTCGTGAAGAGTTTGATGCATTGAAGCAAATTGATATAAAGTATCCTGCTATAATAACCATAATCGGCGTAAACGGGGTTGGCAAAACCACAACGATTGGCAAACTGGCTTCATATTTTAAAAGTCAAAAAAAGGAAGTTACTCTTGTGGCAGGCGACACTTTTAGAGCAGCAGCTTCAAGCCAACTCAATGAGTGGGCAGAGCGTACAAAAACTCGTATCATCAAGCACGCGGAAGGTGCAGACGCAGCAGCCGTAGTGTTTGATGGTATAACTTCTGCAAAAGCAAAAGGCACAGATGTTCTTTTGGTTGACACTGCTGGAAGATTGCACACCAAAACAAATCTGATGGAAGAACTCAAAAAGATAGACAGGATTATCAATCGTGAATATCCAGAGGCAAACAAATACAATTTTATTGTGCTTGACGCCACAACAGGCCAAAACGCACTCTCTCAAATCAATGCTTTCAAAGAATTCGTGTCAATCGATGGCATAATCTTGACCAAGCTTGACGGCACTGCAAAAGGGGGAGTTGTGGTCGCTATTGAAAAGGATTATGGTCTTCCAGTGGCTTTTGTAGGCACTGGCGAGGGCGTGGCAGATCTTGACCTTTTTGATAGCAATGAGTTTGTCGACAATCTTTTTTAAGATAATGCTATTATGCATGACATAATAGTCTGACTAGTGCTAAAAACGAGCTAGTATATTATAAAAACATAACCAATTTTGAAAATGTGACCAATAAGCTTGGCCACATTTTTTTATCAACTTTTTTAAGTGTCCAAGCAAAAAATGACAAAATTCAACATATATAAGCCTAAGAAGTTTTTTCTTGGAGGTTGTGGTTGTGATATATGAAAGTCTGTCAGCGTTTGCAAGTAAGCTTTGTCTTTTTACTTCGTTTGTCAACACAGCCCAAGGCTTTCCTCCACCTCTTTCAAAAGAAGAAGAGCTCATGTGGCTTAAGAAAAAAGAGGAGGGAGATAAAGAGGCCAGAAGTGTGCTTATAAGTCGCAATCTGCGTCTTGTTTCTCACATTGTAAAAAACTATTCCTTTTCGCTTGAGGCTGACGACCTTATTTCTGTTGGTACTATTGGGTTGATAAAGGCTGTCGATACCTTCAAAATGGACAAAAATGTTTCGCTTGCGACTTATGCAGCTCGTTGTATAAACAATGAAATTCTTATGTTAATTCGTGCAAACAAAAAATACAAAGGTCAGGTGTCGCTCAATTCAAGTTATACTCCAAAGTCTGATAGTGACGAACTTGAACTTGAAGACATCATTCCAGCGGGTGAAGAATATGATGTTGAAAAACTGGTTGAAACAGATTGTCTTGTTGAAGATGTTATCAAAATTATGAAGAAAGAACTTACTCCAATGGAATTTGAAATCATTTGCTACTGCTTTGGCCTTTGTGGGCATGAACGCAAAACTCAGCGTGAAATTGGCAAGATTTACAATCTGTCACGCTCTTACATTTCGCGCATCGAAAGTCGTGCAATAAATACCATAAAAAAATATTATGACAAAGACAATAAATAACGCAATTTGTAGGATTTTGTTTTATGTAGGTTTTAAATTCACAGAATAACCATATAAAGATCAAAAAAAATATTTAAAAATTTATAAAAAAATAATCAAAATCCTTTTACATTTTCGCTTAAAATGGCTATACTTACTCTAAGTAGGAGTATTTACAATTGGATAAACAAGCATTTCACAGAGTTGTCGAAAAACTTATTTTACCTCTCTTCACTGGCTCTTTTATTGATGGTGAAGAGGTTTCGTCATCTCGTGACAGCGAAGTGGCTTATGGCAAACAAAACTCACTTCTTATCAAGCCAAACAAACTTGCTGATTATCGTTTGGTTTTAAAACGCGGCCAGCCATTTAAAATGTCTGAGATCAATCTGCTTAAAACTATTATAAGCGAATTTAATACAATTGCCGAACTTAATCTTGAAAATGAGAACTACAAAAAAACTCTTCAAGACCAAGCTATTGAAAAGGCTATATGCTTGAGTGTTTCTGATGGCGAAACAGCGATTACTATGCAGGGGATTATTTCTGAGCTTAACAAGTGGGCTTCTCGCACTTACGAGGGCAAAAAGGTTGAGCTTGGAATAATTATAAATCAAGCAGTCAATTGCAGCGAAGATGAACAAATTCATTTCTCAAAAGTTATGACACGCGATTTCTTTGCCCTTCTTTCTGATGGCAAAGGCTCCTATATCGAATTTGATAAAAATGGTTTTTTGCTTGGCTATGTTCAGTCTACAAAAACTCGTCAGCCTCAAACAATCACCCCATATATGTTTGAAAATGTTGCGGCTTTTTGCAATGAGAAAAAAATTGGCATAACCCTCACTGAAAATGGTGACATTCTTATTTTTAGAAACAAATCTCTCATGTTTTCAAAACGCTTGGGTGTTTGGAATGTCTATTCTCATGATGAGATTATTCAATTGCTTTCAAACAGAGGCAATTATTCACTCAAAGATATTCGTCGTTCAATTTACTATACCGCTCTTGACGTTTCTTATGGCTATAGCGGCGGTTGCCTGATTTACCTCAACAAAGATACTGCTGAGCAGGCTTTGACGCATATCAACGCACATGACATTTTGGACGAGCGATATTATGAAATCAAAAGGAAGCAGGAAATTGCCAACGCGAGCAAGTTATACAATCTTCATTTTCTATCGCAAGTTGAAGAAATGTTCAAAGTGCCATATCAACAATTTTTGGTAGAACAAAAATGCTACAAGTCACAATGTATTCGCAAAATTATCAACGGCAAAAATTTTCATGAACTTTCAAGAAAGCTTCGTCAAGAACTGGTTGCAATGGACGGGGCAACGGTTGTCGACAGCGACGGAACAATTATCGCAGTGGGCGCAATTTTGAAGATAGAAGCTGGCAGCGAGGGTGGTGGACGTCACGCAGCAGCAAGCACGCTTGCAAAGTATGGTATATCAATCAAAATTTCTCAAGACGGCCTTTTGAAAGCTTTCTATTATGACAAAAAGTCAAACAAAGTAAAAACTCTTTTCACAGTTGGCTAAAAAGTTTAAGTTTAACCTCAAATTTAAATAGCTGCAAGTTTGTTTATTTTAAAACAATTTTCGCAGCTTTTTTTACAGTTTTTTCACAGCTTTTTTGAAGCTTTATTTATAATCCATCTTTTTAAGTCCGCAAGCGATGTGTATCAAAGTTGTTTTCTTTAAAAAACTTGACTTTAACCAAAGAAATATGATAAAATAAAACTGTTAGTTAAGCAGACAGTCGCATCTTTTTATAAGATGAGGAAAGTCCGAGCTTCAAGAGAACTGGGTGCTGGTTAACGGCCAGTGAAGGCGACTTCAAGAATAGTGCAACAGAAATAAACCGCCTAGCTTTTGCTAGGTAAGGATGGAAAGGTGGTGTAAGAGACCACCGATTGGTTGGAGACAGCCAATGCTCTGTAAACTCCACCTGAAGCAAGGCCAAAAAGGCAATAGGGCTTGTTCTCTCCCGCCTTTTAACGTGCCGCTTGAACCTTTTGGCAACAAAAGGTCTAGATAGATGACTGTCAAATACAGAACTCGGCTTATAGCTTAACTAATCAATCAAAAACAAAGTCTTCTAAAATTGAAAGCAAAAATCAAAAAATTTTAGAAGGCTTTTTTGATTAAATTTGTCTTTTTTGTCAATAAACAAGTCATGACGAAGAAAGAATATATCGAAAAATTAACAAACCTTATCATAAATCGTGTGCGTTTTCATGCACCAATTGTGACAGATGAGGAAGTAGATTTTGCACTTTTGGAGGTGGTGGGTATCGACCCTGCCTTGCCACTTTTCAAGTTTGAAAAGCCTCTCGACAGCCTTTTTTATGCAGCTTTTTGCAAAGCAAAAGAAGAGGTTGAGTTTAATCTTCTTTTGACCTCAAAGCCACTGGTAAGCGATAGACGAATTAAAGAAATGAAAAATACACTTGTTCTCTTAGAAGAAGAAATGGGGTCAATTCTTCACGCTTCCATAGAAGCACTAAACATAAATTACCGCTCGCACACAAAGTTTACGAGTGAAATCAATGAGGATTATATAGCTTTAAACGGCCAAAAAATCACACTCGACTATATACCATATTACCTTTACAAAAAGGGCAGCAATAGCAGCGTAATGTATGAAATAAGCGAGTTTATCTTAAATGGGAAAAACTTTCTTCTTTCTCTTACAAACCCTTACAAACAAAACAGAACTCTTGAATTTGAAATAAATGTCATTCTTCCTCGCGGCTATTATATCTTCCATAACGACGGCGAAAGCGTAGAAATACAAAATCTTTGCAACAAAGATAAGGCGTACTTTAACTACAACCTAAAAGGCGCAAAATTCAACTTTTCATGCGTTAGCGGCCTTGAAAGCAGCACTCATGCTTGTATAAACTTGAAACTCAAAATCGACCTTCGTCCACTTGAGCAAAAGAAGTTGTATTTCAACTATGGCGAAAACAAATATGTCTTTGATAGCCCTCGCGAAGCATTAAACTTCTTCAAAATGTCGCAGACAAAAATGAACGAAATTTTTGATTTGCAGGTGCAAACAAAAGACAAAAAATTTGACGACCTTTTCAATCGCTACATTCCCCAAAATATCTGGCTTTCATGGCTAAAAAACACCATTGATGAGGAAAGTGAAAATTTTTATCTAAAAACGCGTGAAAATATAGCCAAAAATATAGATGGCTCAATGCAGATAAATGAAGGTTTTGAAGGACTTAAAGAAGTGCGTTTCTTCCGTAATTTAGGGTGGAAGAGGGTTTTTATTGTGCAAAGCGAAAACCGTTATCTTTTTGCAAACAAAGTCAAATATTTCAACTTCACACTTCTTACAAAAGAAATTTTTTCAAAAAACAAAGAAATTTATTTGTCTTTTGGTTCTTAATCGTGCTATACTCATCTTGAAATGGAAAATATCAAACGCATTCCTTTGGCAGAGCGTATGAGGCCAACAAGCTTTGACGACTTTGTAGGGCAGGAGCATATTGTAGGCAAAAATTCTCTTCTCGTGCGAGCTATCAAGTTTGGCACACTTGGCAGCTGCATTTTTTATGGCCCGCCAGGAACAGGCAAAACCACGCTTGCAAATATCATCGCAAACAGCATGAAGGCAAACTTTGTCAGACTTAATGCCGTTACAAGTGGAGTGGCTGACGCAAAAAAGATTATCGAAGAGGCAAGGGCAAACAAGGCAATGTTTGGCACTGATACCTTCCTTATGCTTGACGAATGTCATCGTTGGAACAAGGCTCAATCTGATTGCGTACTTCAAGCTATTGAAGAAGGCTCAATTTTCTTCATTGGCTCGACAACAGAAAATCCTTATACCTCAATGACGAGGGCAATAGTTTCAAGATGTAGAATATTTGAATTCAAACCTCTTTCATCAAAAGATATCGTCAGGTCACTCAAACGCGCTTTGTCTGACAGCGAAAAAGGTCTTGGTCATATGCCAGTTGAAATAACTGACGACGCACTTGAATATTTTGCGTTTGCCTGCGCTGGCGACAATCGCAATGCACTAAACTCTCTTGAACTTGCAGTCATGACATCAAAAATAGGCAAGGACAAAAAGATACATATAACTCGCGAGGAAGCAGTTCAGTCAACCGATCGAAAAGCTCTTTCGCTTGACGAAAATATGTTTTATGATATGCTTTCAGCTTTCTGCAAAAGTATTCGTGGCAGTGACAGTGACGCCGCTCTTTACTATAGCACGCGTCTAATAAATGCAGGTTGTGACCCAATGATTATCGCTCGCCGCCTTGTTGCACATACTTCAGAGGATATTGGCATGGCCGACAGCAACGCTCTTCTTCTTGCCACAAGCGCTATGTACGCTCTTGAAAAAATGGGGCAGCCAGAGGGTCTTATTCCGCTCTCTCATGCAATAATCTACGCTTGCGAGGCTGAAAAATCCAACTCGGTCATCACAGCAATGCACTTGGCAGAAAATGATGTCGAAAATTGTCCTGACAATCGCGTGCCAAATCATCTCAAAAATCACCCAAGCACAAACGGTGACGGTCATGGCAAATACAAATATCCGCACGAATATGGCGGCTATGTAAAACAACAATATCTGCCTGACAGCTTAAAAGATCATGTGTATTATACGCCTAGCAACAATGGCCGCGAGAAAAATTTGGTAAGAAAAAAATTTAGAAACGACTAAATTTTAAAACACAAAAAAACAACTTAAAAATATAACCATTTAAAAAAATTGAAAAGTTAAAAATTTAAAAATCTTAAAATCGTAAAATCTTAAAAAATTTAAAATTTAAAATTTAAAATGAGAAAAATAACTTTAAAAAATTAAAACAAAAACACAAAATTAAGGAGAAAACAAAATGTTTGGACATAGAAGTGACGGAAAAAAGGTTAAGGGTATGAATATAATTGACAAAGCAGGCCCATTTTTTATGCCGCAGCGAATTGACGCTGTCAATTATACTACGGTCAAGGTAAAATGCGACAGCATTGACGAATTTATTCAAAAAGAACGCCGCCTTGGAAATTCCTATAGCTATATGCACATTATCATCGCTATGCTTGTGCGAGTGCTTTATACACGCAAAAAACTCAATAGGTTTATTATGCGTGGCACAACTTATCAGCGAAACTATATAAGCGTGTCAATGGATATCAAAAAGAAGCTTGATGATGAAGGGGAAGATGTAACTCTCAAGTTCTATTTCACTGGCAGAGAGTCAATCGCTGAAGTGAAAAAGATTGTCGATGACGAAATCGCTAAAAACCTTAAAACAGATGAAGTTCACCAAACCACCAAGGTGGCAGGCAAGTTTTGCGCACTTCCTGACTTCTTATTCCGCTGGGCAATGGCTATCGTAAACTTCCTCGACAGACATGGAATGCTTCCAAAAGCTATCATAAAAGCAAGCCCATTTCACACAAGCGTTTTTCTCACAAACCTCAAGTCAATCAAACTAGGTTATATTTATCACCACCTTTACAATTTTGGCACAACAAGCATGTTTGTCGCCATGGGCAAAGAGGCGATTGAGCCTTGGGTTGAAAATAACAAAGACTTAAAACTTGCAAAAGTTCTTTCTCTTGGCATGAGCCTTGATGAACGCGTGGCCGACGGCTTCTATATGGGCAAAAGCTTGAGACTTTGCAAAGATATTCTTTCAAACCTTGACATTTTGAATGAAAGCCTGCCTGATGACGGAACAATACCTAAAAAATTCCTCAAGAAAAAACCAAAAAGCACAAAAGTCAAAAAAGTCAAAAAGCCAAAAGCTAGCAAAAAAGAAAAAGTTAAAAAGTCAAAATCTGACAAGCCTAAAAAGATAAAACCACTCAAAAACAAAGAAAAACACGACAAAAAAGTCAAAAAATCACAAGAATAATTTTGCTTTTTGCTGTCAAATGTGATATAAAAGTAAAAACTGCTGTCAAATGTGATATAAAAGTAAAAACTTCTAAAAAAGCACATCAATACATAATGAAAAATCAAAATGAGCGCTTTAAATCATTTGAAAGTAAAAAGAGGTGAATTTATGAAAACGATTTTATACTTTGTTTTGTCAGTGATCTCTATAGTTTATCTTCTCTGCCTTGCTTATCTCAACATCAATCCTGAAGTTGCAGGCACAATAGGCACAATCCTTGGCTATGTCGCAAAATATGGCGGGCTGGTTATTATTCTCGCCTTTGCAGCCATCAACTTTTTTGGAAATCCTTTCAAAATCGCCTTCTTTATACTTTTGGTCGTTGTCGCAATACTTTATATTGTCACAGCAATTATACCTGGACCATTTCAGTCACTATTTGGTATTATCACAGGCTAATAAAATTTTTAAGGGGGCAAAATGACAAAATTTTTGCTGATTGATGGAAACAATATCGCGAACAGGGCTTTTTTTGCCCTGCCTTTTTTGACTAATAAAGAAGGCACGCCAACAGGAGCAGTTTATGGCTTTGCAAACGTTTTGATCAAAATGATTTTGCAAGAAAAGCCAACGCATATCGCAGTCGCTTTTGACCATTCGCGAAAAACTTTTAGAAATGAAATTTATAGTCAGTATAAAATGCAAAGAAAGGAGACAAATCCTGAGCTTATTTCGCAATTTCCAATAATAAAACAAATGCTCCAAGAGATGGGCATCAAAACTTTTGAGTTTGAAAATATTGAAGCTGACGACATTATTGGCACTCTTTCAAAAAGTGACTGCTGTCAAGGCTTTCAAAAAATAATCCTATCTGGTGATCGTGACCTTTTTCAACTTATTGACAAAAACACTGTCATTTATATGCCTCAAAACAAAACAAGCGAGGTCAAAAAGATAACTCTTGACAATCTCAAAGAAAATTTTGGCGTTGAAAAGCCAGAGCAGGTGATTGAACTCAAAGGGCTTATGGGTGACACCTCTGACAATATATCAGGTGTCAAAGGCGTGGGCGAGAAGACAGCAATCAGTCTTATCGAAACTTATGGCTCAGTGGCAGGGGTGTATTCACATATTGACGAAATAAAAGGCAAACTTCAAGAAAAGCTTGCTCTTTCAAAAGACGACGCTTTTATGTCAAAAACTCTTGCAACGATCAAAACTGACTGCGAGCTAGATTTTGATTTGTCTTCTTGCGCCACTTCTTTTCCTTTTTCTATGAAGGTTTATGACTTTTTCAAAAAATATGATTTTTCTTCACTTTTAAAAAACAATTCACTCTTTTCAACTGAAGTGTCACAAGAAAAAGTCAGAAAAAAATCACAACAAATTTCAATTGATAGTCATGTTCTTGACCAATTAACTTCAACAAACCATCAAATCTTTGCATATAACCTTCAAACAATGCAATTCGCTTTTGGCGACGATAAAGTTTATTTCTTAAGCCAAAATTATGATATGTTTGGCAGCAATTTGACGTTTGAAGAGGTTTGTCAAGGCCTAAAACCTCTTTTCGAAAACAAAAACATCACGAAACTCACTTTTTCAGCCAAAAGTGATATGCACACTCTTGAAAAACTTGGCATAAAACTTGAAAGCTATTTTGATCTTTCGCTTGCAAATTATTGCATAAGTGCAGGGCTAAAAAATCAAGGTCAAGATATAACACCAGACGAATATTTTGAGTATTATGAGCTTTATCAAAAGCAGATGAAAGAGCTTAATGTCACACATATCTATAATGAAATTGAATTGCCTCTTATAAACATTTTGAAAGAAATGGAAGAAAACGGCTTCAAGGTCAATGAGAAAAAAATTGACGAGCTTTCCTCATCTTTTGCACAAAGGCTTGACCTTTTAAGCAAGGAGATTTTTGCAGAGGCAGGGGAAGAGTTTAACATAAATTCGCCAAAACAAGTGGCCACAATACTTTTTGACAAACTAGGCATCAAATCCTACAACAACAAAAAACACTCCACAAGCGTAGGTGTGCTTGACGAGCTTCGTTTTATTCCAATTGTTGACAATATCCTAAAATATCGCAAGCTTGCAAAACTTAAAAACACCTATGTTGATGTTTACAAAAATATCTGCCTCTCTTCTGGGCCAATTATTCATACAACTTTCAATCAGGCTCTCACAAGCACAGGCAGGCTATCAAGCAGTGAGCCAAATCTGCAAAACATTCCAACGCGCGACGATGAGGGCAGAGAACTTCGCAAACTCTTCATCTCAAAGTTTGAAGGCGGCAAAATTCTCTCTGCAGACTACAATCAAATCGAACTTCGTCTGCTAGCTGATATGTCAGGTGAAGAAAATCTTATCGAAGCCTACAACAACAATCAAGACATTCACACTCTCACAGCTTCGCAAATTTTTGGGATAAACCTTCAAGCCGTCACCGCTGATATGCGTCGTGAGGCTAAGGCAGTCAATTTTGGCATAATCTACGGCATAAGTGACTATGGTCTTTCGCAGAATATAAAAAGCTCAGTGGCAAAAGCCAAGGCATATATCGAGAGTTATTTTACTCGCTATCCACGCGTGAAAGAATTTATGAACACAAATGTAGAAAGTGCAAAGAAGGAAGGCCTTATCAGAACCAAATTCGGCCGCGTGCGAAAAATACCTGAAATAAACAGTGCAAAATATCAAACTAGAAGTTTTGGCGAGCGAGTTGCTATGAATATGCCTCTTCAAGGCACAGCTTCAGATATAATAAAAATCGCAATGCAAAAAGTGGCAAAATCCTTCAAAGAGCACTCGCTAAAAAGTCAGCTTATCCTGCAAATACATGACGAACTTATTGTCGATGTTTTCAAAGGTGAAGAAGAAATTGTCTCTCGTATCGTTACTCAAGAAATGCAAAATGTGACTTCACTTAAAGTTCCGCTCGTGGTCAGTGTGGGTATAGGCGAAAGCCTTTATGATTGCAAATAAATAATTTTTTGTAATGTTTTTCAAATTAGTTGACTTAGTCCTTGCAAAAAGGCTATAATAAAAGTGGTGATGTAATGCAAAACAAAAGAAAGATGGGGATTGATTATGGAGACAAGCGGATAGGCATAGCTCTTTCCGACGCACTTTGTATCATTTCCAGCCCTTATGAGGTCTACCAAAACAAGGGGGAAGCTGACGCACTTTCACACATTGAAAAGCTCATAAAAGAGTACAATGTCGATACTATTGCAATGGGGCTGCCTCTGAATATGGACGGCACTGAGGGCGAGCGTGCAAAAATCCACCGCCAGTTTGGTGAAAAACTAGCAAGCCAAACAAAGGTAAAAGTCGTTTATGTTGATGAACGCTTAACCTCGGCCGAAGCTGAAGAAATCCTGATTTCAAGCGGGGTGCGAAGGGAAAAGCGAAAGGAAATCATTGACAAAATATCGGCACAAATCATTTTGCAAACTTACATGAACAATTTATAAAAAGGGGATTATTATTATGGCAGAGAAAAAAGAACAAGTACAGCAAAACGTTGACCTTCTTGATGTGCTTCTTGATCAAGAAAACAAAGATCCAATCGTATTGATGGACGAAAAAGGCAAACAACTCACTTTTGAACAAGTTGCGGTTATTCCTTATGGCGTAGAAGACGCAAACAAAAGCCTTTACTGCGTTTTGAAGCCAATGGACAAGATTGATGGCATTGCAGACGATGAAGCAATCGTTTTCCTTTGCGACGAAGATGCAAACGGCAACACAATCTTGCGTGTTGAAGAAAATGAAGAAGTTGCAATTGCTGTATTTGATAAATATTATGACCTTCTTGAAGAGGCAACAAAAAAATCAAAGACAGAAAAGAAAACAACCGCAGCAAAAAAGACTGCAACAAAAACTTCAACTGCTGCAAAGAAACCAGCATCAAAAACGGCTGGAAAAACTGCAGGAAAGCCAAAAAAGTAAAAAGCTAAAAAAATTGTAAAAAAAAAGAAACAAAATAACAGCAAAATAAAGTCTCGCTTTTTTCGCGGGATTTTGTTTTTTCTCAAACTTAAAGACAATAAAATTGTCAAAATAAATCATATTTCTAAGTATATTTTCTTCCTTTTTGGAGCAAGCTATAAGTACAAGGCGTGTTGCCTTGAAAAAAGGAGGGGGAAACTATGTTCGGAAAAAATGCTAAACAATCAAAGTCTTCAAAGAACGCTAAAAACGCTAAATCAAACGTTGAAGCATCAAACGAAGCAAAGGGTTGTGGCTCAAGAACTACAAAAAATAGTTCTAAATAGTTTTCAACTAATCGAAAAAAGAAGGCAATCAATCAGATACCTTCTTTTTTTGTGGCGTTGCCACTTTTTTTAAATTTTGTTTTGCACAAATCCTCAAATTAAAGAATTTTATGTGGCGTCGCGTGGCGTCGCGTGGAGTTGCCACTTTTTTTTAAATTTTATTTTTCTTAAATTCTCAATTTTAAAAATTTTATGTGGCGTCGCGTGGAGTTGCCACTTTTTTTTAAATTTTATTTTTCTTAAATTCTCAATTTTAAAAATTTTATGTGGCGTTGCGTGGCGTTGCCACTTTTTTTTAAATTTCGTTTTGTCACAATTATTTTAAACTTTACAAAACTCGTCTTGGAAAAATTTGTTATACCAAAAGTGAAGAAGTGAGTTTTGATAGGGTGAAAGTGAGTGTGCCGCGTTCGTGCGAAGCTGACAAAGTGATATTGCCGTCTTTGTCAAAAGTTTTGGTTGAAACTTCGTCATCAAAAGTTATTTGGCCGATGTTTGAAGTGAAATTGTTTGAAAGGTAGGTTACACTTGACAAAGTCACTCTAAAATTGTATTTATACAAATTGCCAGCCTTGCCAAGATACAAAACATTGTCACTTTTTATGCTTGTGCTTTGAATTTGGTCATAAGTTCCACTGCAAAGTGTTTTGTAAGATGCTGCATTGTCACTTGAAGAGTATTCAATAAGATAAGTCACTTTTGAAACGTCGTCATAATCTGCTGAAATGAAATTCATTTCACTGGCCATAGCGTACATCATGCTAGAAGGGGCTTCTTCCTCAAACAGAGCGGTGTAACTGCCAGAAGTTGCTTGTGAGACATTTATTTTTATATTTGCCTCTTTTGATACTATCCTGTTTGAAGAATGTATCCAGCATAAAAAGTTTGAGCCAACATAGCTTTGAGCAGACAAAACCACTTCGCTTCCTTCTATAAAAGATTTTTCACTTCCGCCAGAAGCTTTGCCCAAAAGTTCGTTGCTTGAAAGGGTGGTTATGCTAAAATATTGCGGATCATTGCAACCAACCAAAGCGATGGCAGGCACGAGAGCAAGAGAGCAAAACAAAATTTTATTAAACTTCTTCATAAAAGCCTCCTTGAAAGTATTTCAATAGTAGTATTATCAATAATTTTCTTTTATTTGTCAAATTATTTAAAGTTAAACATGAAAAACAACAAATTTTTTTGAGTATTTTTAAAACCCTTGCATAGAATATCTTTGAAAAAGGAGTTTTATTATGTGGGAATTTTCCTTAAACGTGAAATCGGACAAGGCAGAAGTGGCAGACTTTCTGTTTGAAAACATCAAAAAAAATTGTCAGTTTATGAATGGTATTGTCACTGAACATGAAGAAAATGGCTATATATCAATTCTTGTCGCCGCCCCAGAAGATTTTTGCGGCCAAGTACAGTCGCTTTTGGAACGTTTGATCACACAAATCATTTGTACTGATTTTAAATATGAATTTTTGGAGCGCAATTTAAAAATACCCATGCACGACAAAATTGGTATGACAGCTTTTAAAAAAGCACTACTTAATTTTGACCGCGAAACAGACAAATTTTTAGTGCTGAAAAATCTAAACCTCGCAAGTTCGCTCTATCTCGATAGCTTCTATGATTTTCGTTTGACTTCGCTTAAAGCCAAGTGGACTGAACTTGTCTCGCTTGCCAATGAAAATCGTGTCTATCTCATAAGCAATGATGCTTTTGTTGATCTTTTAAAATTCCTAATTGACAACATTGAAATCTGCGAAGATGAAATTGATGTGGTTGAAAATGAAGAGGGCTACAAAATATTTCTCGAAGACCAAACAGACCCGTTTTATAAAAATGTGGTTTTCAACGAAGAAGATCTTGTTTCATCTATAATCGACCTTGCACCTCAAAAAATCAATCTTTATTGTCATGGCCAAACAGGAGCTATCAGTTTGCTCGAAAAAATCTTTGATGAACGCATAAACGTTTGCACAGATACAACTTTGGTTAAAAAATTGTAAAAATCACTTGACAATTTATTTTGCAAAGTGATAAAATGATACTAATGCAAGAGCAGAAAGACAAGTAGCCTCACATATAATGCGCAGAGAAGGGTTGGTTGGTGAAAAACCTTGATTGTAGTGACAAGCGAAACCACTTGCTGCGATGACGGCTGACAATTTTTTAAAGTGGCACTTTTTGTGCAATTAAGGTGGAACCGCGGTTTAAAAAAATATAATCGTCCTTAAGAGAAAGTCTTAAGGACTTTTTTGTGTGCTTTAAGCGCTTTCTACTTGAAAACTTAGCCAAAAGCTTTAACAAAAAAATGTTAAAAAAAAATTAAAAAAAATGTTAAAAAAGAAAAGGAGAAATTATTATGAAAATTGAAAAACAAATAGACCAGCAGCTTATAAACTCTCGTCACTCGCTCGCTCATGTGCTTGCAAAGGCAATTGTCGCACTTTATCCAGAAGCAAAACTCACAATCGGCCCAGCGATAGACGATGGTTTTTATTATGATATCGATCTTGACCATTCAATCACTGCTGATGAATATCAAGCAATAGAAGACAAGATGAAAGAAATCATCAACAAGGGCGAAAATTTCACAAAGAAGGTCGTTTCAAAAGAAGAAGCACTTTCTCTTTTCAAAGGCAACGAATATAAAACTGAGATAATCAACGAGCTTCCAGCAGGGGAAGAAGTTTCGCTTTACTATACTGGCGATGACTTTTTTGACCTTTGCCGCGGCCCTCATGTTGAAAGCACAAGAAGTCTTCAAAATTTTGGCTACAAAATTCACAGCGTAAATGGTGCGTATTGGCGTGGCAACGAAAAAAACAAAATGCTTCAACGCGTTTATGTATATGCTTTCAAAACTAAGAAAGAACTCGCTGAATACATCGCAAAGGTGGAAGACGCAAGAAAGCGTGACCACAACAAACTTGGAAGAGAACTTGAAATTTTTACAACAGTAGACAGCATAGGTCAAGGCTTGCCAATTTTGCTTCCAAGAGGGGCAAGGATAATCCAAACTCTTCAAAGATTTGTCGAAGACGAAGAAGAAAAACGTGGCTGGCTTTTGACAAAAACTCCATTTATGGCAAAAAGTGATCTTTACAAAATTTCAGGCCACTGGGATCATTACAAAGATGGTATGTTTGTGCTTGGCGACGAGGCAAAAGATAAAGAGGTTTTTGCGCTGCGTCCAATGACGTGTCCATTTCAGTATCAAGCATATCTCAACAAAGCCCGTTCCTACAAAGATCTTCCACTTCGCTACAACGAAACTTCAACACTTTTTCGCAATGAAGCAAGTGGTGAAATGCATGGCCTTATAAGAGTAAGACAATTTACAATTTCAGAAGGTCACCTCATATGCACACCTGAACAAATGGAAGAAGAATTTAAAAAATGTCTCGAACTTGCAATTTTTATGCTTAAAACCTTGGGATTGTATGAAGATAGCTCATATAGATTTTCGCAGTGGGACCCAAATAATAGAGAAAAATATGAAGGCACAAAAGAGCAGTGGGAAAAAGCTCAAGCCTCAATGCAAAAAATACTTGACCATCTGCAAGTTCCATATGAGATTGGCATAGGAGAAGCAGCTTTTTATGGCCCAAAACTTGACATACAAATCAAAAACGTTTTTGGCAAAGAAGACACTTTGATAACTATTCAAATAGACCAAATGTTGGCTGAAAAATTTGGCATGGAATACACAGACAAAGACGGCGAAAAGAAAACACCATATATCATTCATAGAACAAGCCTTGGCTGCTATGAAAGAACACTTGCTTATCTTATCGAAAAGTATGCTGGTGCATTTCCTCTTTGGCTTGCGCCTGAGCAGGTGAGAGTTTTGACGCTTACTGATCGCTCAAACGCTTACGCTGAAAAAATAACTGCCTCACTTCAAGAAAAAGGCCTTCGTGCTGAGTGCGACACCAGAAATGAAAAGATTGGCTATAAAATAAGAGAAGCAATGAACATGAAACTTCCTTACCTTATCATAGTCGGTGACGAAGAAGAAAAGTCAAACACAATCTCAATTCGCGGACGCGGCTTTGAAAACAAGTCAGGCCTTAAGCTTGACGACTTTATCGCAAGACTTGAAGAAGAAATCAAAACAAAAAAGCGCTAGGCTCGCACTAAACAACAAACGTCTATTTCTTTTCACTTAACAAAAAATTGTCAAATTTTGGCGAAATAGTTTTAAAATAAACAATAAATTTGTATTTAAGCAATCAAATCGTTTTGAAAAGATAGAAAATTATGTTAGACTTGGAGGTGAAATGGCAAATACAATTCTGCTTGCAATTGCAGCCATATTCTTTACATTCATTTTTGTGTTTATATTAAAAAAATAGGGAGGTTTAAAAAAAATGGGAGTAACTCAAATCATTTTAATAGTTTTGGTTTTGCTTTTGATGATTGCATATCCAATACTCGTTACTGCAAGAAACAAAAAAGAAAATCAAAAACTTACAGAGCAAACAAATTCAATCAAAAGGGGCGACAAGGTTCTCACTACCGCTGGCGTTTATGGCACAGTTGTAGATCTTCAACTTGAAAACGACAAAAAAATCGTAACAATTGAAACAGGCACAGCCAACAAAAAGGGCTATATTTCAGTTGACGCTTATGCAATTTACACAATTTTTAAGGACGAACAATCACAGCCTCAAGCAACTGCAAAAGAAGAGCCAAAGGCTGAAGAAAAAAAAGAAAGCAAAATTGAAACAAACAATGAAACAAAACTTGATGAAATTTTGCCAGCAGCAGACACAACTTCTGACATTGAAGCTCAAGTAAGCGGCAAAAAAAACACGCTCAAAAAATAAGTAAAAAAAGAGGTGACCAATGGTCACTTTTTTTCATATTTTGTCTTTTCTTCACATATTTGTAGTTATTGAAAGCGGAGGCAAAAGTTATGAAAGCTAAAGTAAAAAAAGCCAAAATAAAATCTGTAAAAAAAGAAAAAGCTTCTTCAAACGGCACAGCAAAACTCATCTCGTCAATTGTTAAGGGCAGTTTGATAGCACTTTGCTTTACCTTGGTAGGAATTTTGATTTTTGCTTTTGTGCTAAAATTTACCAATATTCCAGAAAGTGTTATCTCACCAGTAAATCAGGTTATAAAAGGCGTAAGCGTCTTTATGGGCGTATTTTTAGGCCTCAAAAAAACAAAAGAAATGGGGCTTGTTCGCGGCCTTTTGATAGGTTTTATTTATACTCTTGTGGCATTTTTGACTTTCAGTATTTTAAATGGCAGCTTCGCGTTTGATAAACGCCTCCTAAATGACACCTTGTTTGGCAGTGTTATGGGTGCGATTTGTGGCATAATTTGTGTAAATATCAAAAAAACTTCAAACTAAATAGAAAAATCAATTGACAATTCTCCTAAAAAAAACTAAAATATTTCTTGAATGTTTCTTTGCCCTAAAAAAATAAAAAAATATTTATACTTTTACTATTTTAGGCAATAATTCAACTGAAATATTTTTAAAACGTTTTAAAGGGGAATTTAATGGCTAAAAAGCGTTCAATAATAAAATTTGTAATCGTGGCTATTTTGGCGGCTATTGGCATTGTTTTATGCTGTGGCCCAATTCCAATCGCAGGCACAGATTATGTTTACAACGGCTTTGCAAATTCAATTTCGCTTGGGCTTGATCTCTCAGGCGGACTTTCTGTTGTCTATGATTGTGAGGCCACCAAACAAGGCACTGACCTAAACACTGCAATCGACGCGACAGTGAACAGACTTTCAGACATACTTTACTCAGAAGGTTACAGCGAGGCCACAGTCAAAAGACAAGGCTCAAACCGCATAAGAATTGAAGTGCCATCAGCCAAAGAAAGCGATGATATTTTCACATTCCTAGAAAATCCTCGTGAACTTACAATGACCCTTACAAAAGGTGAGGTGAGCGAAGAAAACATCACAGGCGACGATATCACTGAAGTTTTTGCAAGCTACAACTCTCAAGACCACCAGTATGGCGTAACTATTCGCTTTACAAACGAAGGAGCTTCAAAGTTTGCATCGCTTACAAAAAAAGCTTCAACATCAACTAGCAAAAATATTTATATTTACTTGGGTGAAGTTCAAGGTGAGCCTTGGAACACTCTCACTTGTGAAAATGAAATAAGAGACGGCGCAACATTTATCTCAGGCGGCTCGCTCAATTCACAAAAAGCGGCAGAAGAATACGCCTTTTCAATTATGTCAGGCACTTTCAATGTCAAACTTACGCTTGTTGAAAACAGTGTCATTTCAGCAACGCTTGGCCGCAATGCTCTCACTCTTGGTCTCATCGCAGGTGCAGTTGCACTTCTTCTCGTTATGATTATCATGGCATGGCGCTATGGCCTTTTTGGCGTGCTTGCTGATTTCGCACTTGTTATCTACATGATTTTGATGCTCTTCTTCCTTCAAGCAATACCATTTGTTCAACTTACTCTGCCAGGTATTGCAGGTATAATCCTTTCACTTGGCATGGCCGTTGATGGCAATGTTATCATCTTTGAACGTATAAGAGAAGAATATGCTTCAGGCAAAAAAATACCTTTTGCAGTAAAATCAGGCTTCAAAAAAGCATTCTGGCCTATTTTTGACTCAAACCTTACCACAATTGTGACTTCAATCATTCTCTACATCTTAGGCACAGCTGCAATCAAAGGCTTTGCAATCACTTTGCTTCTAGGCATACTCCTTTCAATGTTTACAACTCTTGTGGTGACAAGATTTTTGGTTAAATGGTATCTGCCACTCAACAGCACCAATCCAAAACCAGTTCGCCTTTATCGCAAAGAGGGCGTAGAGGTGGTTGATGAGCCTGCCAGCGTAGAAATCCTTTCAACGCAAGAAGAAAATACAACTCCTGAAAACTTGACAGGAGGTGAGGCATAATGAAAAACTATAAAAAATCAAAGTTTTCAGTTGATGGACTTATCGAAAATTCAAAATTCAACTATTGCAAAAATCTAAAATGGTTTTTGATAGCTCCGCTCGTGATTATTCTCGTGGGCATAATTCTGCTTTCGACAGTGGGCTTCAATCTTGGTATAGATTTCACAGGCGGCTCAATCATAACAGTTTACGCAAATGACGAGGGGATAATAACCGACGCAAAAGTTTACGACATCTCAAAAAATGACCAGTATGAAGAGATGAAAAACCGAATTGCAAAGGTGTTTGCGCAAGAACAATTCAATGGCATAAGCGTTGATATTTATAGAACATCTTCTATGAATATCTCAAATCTTGTAAAAGAAGGCAAGGCAATTCAAATTCAATATCAAAACAGAGATGGCGAAGATGGAAGCCAAATCGCTGCCACAAACAAACTTATTCGTGAGGCACTTCAACAAGAATTTGGCTATACAACCTTTGATTATGAAGCTGCAGTTTCATCACCAGAAGTTGTAACACCAACCGCTAGCGGCGAGCTTCTTATGAACGCCTTTATCGCAATGATAGTTGCCATCGCTTTCATTCTCATTTATGTGGCCTTCCGCTTTGAAATCACAAGCGGCCTTGCAGCAATCCTTGCACTTTTCCATGACCTCATGATCATGACAAGCCTTGTTCTTATCTTCAGAATTGAAATCAACAGCTCATTCGTAGCCGCACTTGTCACAATTCTCGGCTATTCAATCAACAACACAATCGTCATCTTTGATCGCATACGTGAAAATGTAAAGTCTGGCAAATTTGTCAAAGCAAACAATATGACGCTTGCAAACGCTTCTGTAAAAGAAACTATGACCCGATCATTCTACACAACTCTCACCACTGTTATCACAATCGCAATGGTGGCAATAATCGGCGTAAATGATATTCGTGAGTTTGCTCTTCCAATTCTCTTTGGTATAATCGCAGGCTTCTATTCTTCAGTGTTTATAACTCCGGGCCTTTGGTCAATAGCCTACAAACCAAAAAAGAAAAAAGCGGCAAAAGCGTAAATAAACCGATCAAACAAATTAAAAAATCATGACGCAAATTGTCATGATTTTTTGTTTTTTTTCAAAAGTTAAATATCTTCATTTTTATATAAATTTTTGTATTCTGTGCAGCTTTGCATAAGTTTTTTGTGTTTCCCTTCAGCATAAACTTCGCCATCTTTTATGAAAATAATATTGTCAGCGTCTTGTATGGTTGACAATCTGTGAGCCACAATGACAATTGTCTTTTCGCCACCAAGAGAGGAAATAACACTTTTGATCTTTGTCTGATTTTCGTTGTCAAGGCTGCTTGTTGCTTCGTCAAAAAGCAGGATAGGGGTGTTTCTTAAGAGAGCTCTAGCGATGGCAAGCCTTTGTTTTTGTCCGCCAGAAAGAACAATTCCATTTTCGCCCAAAATTGTATCATAACCTTTTTCTTGCTCAACAATAAAATCATGAAGTTGTGCCTTTTTGCATGCCTCAACAATTTCTTCGTCACTCGCTTCAGGTTTTACAAGCCTTAAGTTTTCTTTAAAAGAAAAGTTGAAAATGTATGGCTCTTGCGGAACAATTGAAATATTGTTTCTTATGCTGTCTTTGTCAAGTGTTGAAAGCTCTTTGCCGCCAATATATATTCCGCCGCCACTGATTTCATAAAGTTTTGATATGAGCTTGATTATTGTGCTTTTGCCGCCACCACTTTCGCCAACAATACCAACGGTGGAGTTTGGTTTGATTTTAAATGAAACCTTTTTCAAAACTTCCTTGCCTTCATTGTATGAAAATTCAACATCTTTAAATTCAATTTCTTTTGCCGAAGTTGTGTCCAAAACTTCATCACCAAAACTTTCAAAACCAAATTTAAATCCATTTAAGATTTTGTTTATTCGCTCAGCTGACAGCTCTGCATTTTTCAAAATTTCTTTTATATTGATGACCCAGTACAACAACCTCGTTACACTGCCTTTAAACATATACATGGTCAATGCTCCGACAGGGTCAATATTTTCAATTTTGATTAAAACAATTATTAAAATTATAAACACAAAATCCAATAAATGGCTAAGCCACGTTTCTCCACTTCTTATAAAATAAGAATTTCTAAAAGTTCTGATTTTATAATTTTTTAAGTCGGCTTGAATTTCATCAGTTTTTTGCAGCAAACCTTCTTCCATGTTCAAAACTCTCACATCTCGCACGCCTCTGACAAGTTCGCTGACCGTAGAAATCTGTTTGTCTTGTTTCTCTTTGATGGTTCTTTGTCGTTTATAGTTGTATTTTATTCTAAAATGTTTGACAACATACATAATCACTATTTCAGCAACAATAAAAAGTGCTAGCCAAATATTTAATGTAAAAACATAGACCAAAAAACCGATTTTTGCAAAAATCAAAGTTAAACTATCGGTAAGTTGAGAGAAAGAGTTGACAACAGCATTCATATCGTTGTTGATTGTCTGAATAAAAGTGCCACTATTGGCAGTGTCAAAGTTTTTGGTTTTGAGTTTCATTGTCTTTTCGTTTAATTTATGAAACATATTAGCCGCAATATTTTGAGTGATTTTTTGAAAAACCAATCCCCAGCTTAAAAGATAAAATAATTCTTGCAAAAAATATGCACCAAACAAAAATAAAGCAGTCCAAAAAAGCGAATGTTCGTTAAATATAGAGATAGAATTGACAATTTTGGCAGAAAGCATAGGGAAAAGTATACCTAAACCGCTGGCACAAAGTGACAAAACAGCTACGTAAACAAAACCCCATTTATATGGCCCAATAAACTTTCTCATACTCCACAAATTTTTGTAGCCATTGTTGACTTTTTTATTATCTTCTTTGTTCAAAATTTTCTCCTTGTCTTCACGTGCTTTTATTTTAACATATATTTATACGCAATTCAATAAAAAAACCAAAATTTTGCCAACTTTATTTTTTAAATTTGCTTGATTATTTTTTATATACATGCTATAATACTAAAGTCATTGAAGACAAATTTGCACTCTCGTCAAATTCAAAGGCCGTTGCCAAAAACGCTAAGCCGGCAAAAACGATACCGCTAGCTTAGAAAAAAGAGGATTTCTCTTGTGGTTGCCTTTGGAGCAAAGAAAGGCGAGGGGAAGGACAAAAACAAAAAGGAGGAAAAACAAAATGTCAGTTATCTCAATGAAACAACTTTTAGAGGCAGGTGTTCACTTTGGTCACCAAACTAGAAAGTGGAACCCTAAGATGAAAAAATATATCTTCACTGCAAGAAATGATATTCACATCATCAACCTCGAAGACACTTCTGTGCAAGTAGACAAAGCATACTCTTTTGTACGCGACGTCATTGCAACAGGCAAAAACATTCTCTTTGTCGGCACAAAAAAGCAGGCACAAGAGGCTGTAAAAGAAGAGGCAGAACGCTGCGGAATGTTCTACATCAACACTCGTTGGCTTGGTGGCTGCCTTACAAACTTCAAGACAATCAAGTCTAGAATTGAACGTCTTAACAAACTCAACCAAATGGAAAAGGTTGGCGAGTTTGACCTTCTTCCAAAAAAGGAAGTTACTCTTCTTAAGGCAGAACGCGACAAACTTGAGAAAAACCTTGGCGGTATCAAAGAAATGAGAGACCTTCCAGGCGTGGTTTTTGTGGTTGACCCAACTTGTGAACATATTTGCGTTCATGAATGTAAGGTGCTTGGCATACCAATGGTTGGCCTTGTAGACACAAACGGCAACCCAGACGGTATCGACTGCGTAATTCCAGGAAACGACGACGCAATCAGATCAGTTAAGCTCATCGCTTCAGCAATCGCAGACGCAGTTATCGAAGCAAGAGAAGGCGTTTCTATGAAGAAAGAAGAAGCGGCTGAAGAGGAAGAAATCGACATCGAAAAAGCACTTGCTGAAACAAAACCAAACCTTGAAATCGCAGAAGCAGGCGAAGAAAAACGCAAAAAGACTGCAAGAAAAAAGCCAGCTCCAAAAAAGAAAGCTGAACCAAAAGCTGAAGCTAAAACTGAAAACAAAGCAGAAGCAAAAGAAGCAGCTCTTCAAGAAAACAAATAATCAAAATTGATTTATAAAATAATTAAATTGAATAATAAAGGAGAATTATTATGAGTTTCACAGCAAAAGACGTTGCAGAACTTAGAGCAAGAACAAACGCAGGCATGATGGACTGCAAAAAAGCACTCACTGAATGTGATGGCGACTTTGAAAAAGCAGCACTTTGGCTTCGCGAAAAAGGCATCGCTGCAGCAGCAAAAAAACAATCAAGAATTGCCTCTGAAGGTATCGTTACATCTTATATCCACATGGGAGGTAAGATTGGCGTTCTTGTAGAAATCAACTGCGAAACAGACTTCGTTGCAAAAACAGATGCTTTCGTTCAACTTGGCAAGGATATTGCTATGCAAATTGCAGCAGCAAACCCAAAATATGTCAGAATTGAAGAAGTGCCAGCTGAAGACGTTGAAAAAGAAAAAGAAGTACTTCGCGTTCAAGCCGCAAACGAAGGAAAACCAGCTCAAATCATCGAAAAAATGGTTGAAGGAAGAGTTAAAAAGTTCTATCAAGACGTTTGCCTTATGGAACAAACTTATGTAAAAGACCAAAGCATGACTATTTCTCAATACATCAACGAAATGATCTTGAAAATTGGCGAAAAAATCACAGTTCGTCGTTTCACTCGTTACGAAATGGGTGAAGGCCTTGAAAAAAGACATGACGACCTTGCAGCTGAAGTTGAAAAACAAATGAAGGGCAACAACTAATTTGCCCAAACTATTGTGGTTTGACAACAAAAGCAAAAAAAATGTTTAACAAATTGATAAAAAAGTCGGGGTTTTCTCCGTCTTTTTTCTTTTGACTATTGACAAAATGATGTATATAATATATAATTTTAAAGAAATAATTATATACTTTTGGAGGAATAAATGGCAAGAGCGTCAAGACAAGCCTTAATCAATGCGGCAACACCAAACTTAAAAAGTCAAAGCAGTGAAATTTACAACTTCATAAGGTCAAGTGGTGTATATTTTCAAAACAAACTCAAAGATATCAAAGGCATTCTCAAAGCCCACTTTTGTCTTACTCAAGATGAGGTTGAAGCTCAAATTCTCAAAATCTGCCAAAGCATGGACAAAACTGCAACGCTTCAACTTTTCGATATTATTGAAGAATTTTCAAAAAACGATATCAAAAATAGGGTGGAAATCAATTCCTCAAATGTTGAATGGCTTGCAAGTCGTCACAGCTTCGCTTTGACACTTCTTGATAATATACTCGAAATTTTTCACAACGAAACAGACAAGCTTAGTGAAGAACTTATTGATTGCATTCGCGAGGCAAGAAGAGTGAACATTGATCCTTTCAAGTTTGCAACAAAAACAAATTTGCGATTTGCCTCTTTTGACAAATTTCAAGAAACTTTAAACGCTCTCACAGTCACAAAGTATGCCTCTCTTGGCGATAAGTCAATCATCAAAACTCAAGAATTTAGCACCTTGATAGAACAATGCACAACTCTTGCTTCTAGATTAAAAGCTGAGACTGTTGAAAATATTTTGGATCTTCTTTCAGATTTCGTATATGACAAAAATTCAAAGTCATATCTTGCAGACGTAGGCAGAATGCTAAAAGTTTGTCCTTCACTTCTTCTTATCGATGAAGAGACATTTCTTGACACGCTTGCCACAATTGAGCAAGAATTCATTCAAAAACGCAATATGACAAGGCTTGAGGTTGTCTCTCGCATTGCAAGAACACCTTCAATTTTGGCTACTTCAACCAAAGTAATAGAAGCTACGCAATCAAGCCTTGAAAAACAAATCACCAAACTTCTTGCAAAGTCAAAGCTTGTCAAATCTGACGAACGTTCAATCATGTCACAAACTATTGCCAACAATATTGTTTTCAATCTTGACAACTTCACTCAACTTACTTCAATCAAAGCGGCTGACAACTTTGGTCAAATGGCTGACACGCTAGAACACTTCCTTGGCACTGACAACGCAATTTCTTGTATGCAAAATCTCTCAATTCTCAAACGCGATCCTGCCGTTGTATCTTATGTGCTTGCAGTGCTTTCAGCTGACAAAGATAGCGAAATTTTAAGAGCGGATTTTGTCAACAATCCAACCAAATATTTTGAAAATTATGAAGGGGCTTCATCTTCAACGACTGGAATGGAAATTGAAAGAACTAGACGTGAAAAATTGACGTTCAAAGTTGAAAAATTGCCAGAAATCAAAGTTGACGAAGAGCAATTGTTGGAACTCTATCGAAAAATAGACAGGTCAAAACGTGACGAGGTGCAAAAACTTCTTGCCAAGGCTCAGCAAGACTTCCTTGAAAAGAAAAGAGCAGCAGAAGAGGCTGCCTTGCGTGAAAAACAAGAAAGAAAGGCTGAAAAAGAACGTCAAAAAGAAGAAGAACGCCAAAAACGTTTGGAAGCAAAGCGAAAAGCTGACGAAGAAGCTAGAAAAAAGAAGGAAGAAGCAGCCGCAGCTAGAGCCGCTACGCTTAAAGCCTTGCAAAATACTCAATCAAGCGGTGAGGTTGATATTGAACAACAGATAAAAACCAAACTACGCAAGTTGACCAATTATTACAAACCTATCAAAAGCAAGAATGACAATTCAAGAGATATACAAAAGCTTCCAAAACTTATCGAAAATGTTTATGGCCCAATTTATGATCTTTTGAAAAAATACAAAAAAGATAAAATAGCTGACCTTACTTCAGTGCAAGAACTTTGTATGCTGGCCACAAGAGTTAAAAATATTGATCAATTTCAGCTTGACAATCTCGAAAAAGTCTTTATGATGCATAGCATTCTTGTCGACATAATAGATAACAGCAAAATTGAAGATATTATCAACTACTTAAACAGTGAAATAAAAATAGAAGGTCCAGATGCAGACATATTTGATGTTACAGACATGTCAGCACTGCAATTGCTTGACGATTTTATAAGACCAATTATTCTTGAAGATAGCAAAATCCTCTTAGACCTTATGGACAAATGCAAATTTGTGCAAGGTGATGGTTTTAGATTTAACGAAACATATTATCTTATAGCAATAAGAAGCCACCTTGTATCCAATTTAGAAGAAATCGAAAATGCCGCAAAAGAACACCTTTCAAAAGAAGAAGTTGAAAAATATTTTGCCAGCGAAAATGTAAGAATAGAAAAAGAAAAGATAGACAAATCAATTTCACAAAAATCGTTTATCAATCCAATGTTGAATGTCTCACTGCTTCTTCAAGCTTATATTCAACCAGCACTTTTATATCTATTATATAGAACAAATGAAGAAGGCTATTATCAACCAAAAAACCAAAAGATAAAATATTTGTTGGAAAAAGTGTACAAAAAGCCACTTTCACCTTTCAAACCAAAAGATATAAACCAAACTGATTTCGAAAATTACTCTTACTATTTATCAAACTGCCAAATACTAGAGACGCTCGAAAGTTTTATAATCGCCATAGGCAATATAAATCAATCTATGCAAGGCATCGAAGTGAAAGATGGCTATGTTTACTTCTTCTCTGGCCAGATCATAAGTGATGAAAATATAGAGCACGCCATGGTGAAGGGTAGGCTAAAAATTAATGATGACGATATAAGAACCCTTCTTCCAGCCTTCAAAAAATATTTCGATATCAATGGTTTAGGTTTATATGATCCAAGATTTATAAGTGGCACGGACAATGGAAAAGAATTTTTACATGTAAACGAAATGCTTGTTGAATCTTATAATGCCGAACAAAATTGCAAATAGCAATTAAAAAGCCAAAGCCTAAAAAATGAAAAGCAGAGAAAATCTGCTTTTTCTTTTATCATTTATTAGACCTTTTTAGCATAAATTTTTATGATAAGAAGGCCAAATCATTTGCAAATTCTATCGTTTTATTGTAAACTATCATGGAAGGAGAAAATTTTATGAATGAAATGGTAGATGAAATTATGCTTTCTTGTCAAGAAGAGCTTGAAAAAGCTATCAATCACCAAAAAAATGAATATATGGTTATTCGTGCTGGGAGGGCAAATCCTCATATCTTAGACAAAGTCTCTATCGACTATTATGGCGTGCCAACTCCAATCAAAAACATGGCAAGTATAACCGTGCCAGAAGCAAGAATGCTTGTCATTTCAGTTTGGGACGCATCTCAAGTCAAAAATGTTTCAAAAGCAATTGCAATGGCTGACCTTGGCGTAACTCCAAATGACGACGGCAAAGTTATCAGACTTACTTTTCCAATTTTGACAGAAGAACGTCGTCGCGAAATCGTCAAAACAGTCAAGAAAATCGCAGAAGAAACCAAAATCACTGCTCGTGGTGCAAGAAGAGACGCTCTCTCAATGCTCAAAGATCTTCAAAAGGAAGGTACGCTTTCAGAAGATATGCTTGCTTCACTTGAAGATGATGTTCAAAAACTTATTGATGACGCAATTGTAAAAATTGAAGAAAACTGCAAACTTAAAGAAAAAGAAATTATGGACGTGTAGAAAAAAGGATCTTTTTATGCAAAAACTTCTCTCAAACTTGCCACTTCATATTGGGATCATTATGGACGGAAATGGTAGATGGGCAACAAGACGTGGCCTTCCTCGCAATCTTGGCCATAAGGAAGGAATGAGGGCTGTGGAACGAACTATTGATGCTCTTATCAAGTTTGGTATAAAAGTTGTCACCTTTTTTGCTTTTTCAACTGAAAACTGGAAGAGAAGCAAAGAAGAAATCGAAGGCATTTTTGCTTTGGTTCGAGATTACCTCAACACAAACTCAAATTATTTCAGCGAAAAGGGTGTAAAGGTTCGTTCAATGGGTGACCTTGACAAGTTTCCAAAAGACCTCACTTCAGCCCTTGAAAATGCTAAAGAAGAAACAAAACACAACGACAAATTAGTTTTAAATCTGGCTCTAAATTATGGCGGACGCGATGATATAACTTATTCTGTCAACAAACTTATAAAAAGCGGCAAAAAGGCAATAACTGAAAAGGACATTCTTGACAATCTTTATTCAGAAGGTTTGCCAGAACCTGATCTGATAATAAGAACAAGCGGAGAACAACGCATTTCAAACTTTATGATCTATCAGGCCGCGTATAGTGAATATTATTTCACCAAAACATATTGGCCTGACTTTGATGAAAAATGTTTGAAAAAGGCACTTATTGCTTTTCAAAAACGCGAAAGACGCTATGGAGGAATAAAATGAAAAATAGACTTATGACATCTTTAGGTATAGTTTTAGTCTTAGCCCTTGCATTTGTTTTAAAAATTTATGTAAGCGACTATTTCTTTGACGCTCTTCTTTTGACTGTGGCGTGTTTCTGCGCTTACGAGATGTCTCGTCTACTCACAAAAATGGGCAAATACCATGAAAAATGGGTGGTATATATTTTTCCAGCCATTTTTGCGTTGGTCTTGCTTTTAAGTGCAGGTTTTGATAGCGAATATTCTATCACTTTTGCAATACTCACTTGCATTGGCTTGATAGCACTTGCTTTTTTGGCAGTATTTCTTATAAACATTATTTTCGCAAGAAAAAGCGAAAAAGAAATAAGATATAGAAAACTTCAAAAGACTGTAAAAACCTATTCACTTGACAAGGCCTTGAACACAATCGTAGCTCTTGTATATCCAAGCTTTATGTTTATATTTATGCTCGTTTTAAATCATATCGACGATTTTTCAACGACTTTTAAAAATGTTTCAGCTTTTGAAGGCTGGCTTTCATTTGTAGCTTTGCTTTTCGCTTTTCTTATTCCTATCTTCAGCGACACTTTTGCTTTTCTTACAGGAAGTGTAATAGGCGGCAAAAAGCTTTACCCAAAGGTTAGTCCTAAAAAGACAATTTCTGGTGCTGTTGGAGGAATGGTTTTCACAGTCCTTCTTTCGGTCGCAATTTATTTTATCCTAAACTCAATTCAAACCTTTTATTTTGTGTTTAGTGCAACAGGCTTTGCTTTTTGGAAGATTATGCTTATCGCTTTCTTTGGTTCTATTGTTTCACAATGTGGCGACCTCTTCGAGTCGCTCCTAAAACGCCACGCCGACGTCAAAGATGCTGGCCGCATCTTGCCTGGGCACGGCGGAATGCTTGACAGGTTTGATTCCTACGTCTTTGTTGCGCCTTTTCTCATGCTTAGCTTTATTTTTGTTTTGATTTAATCTTTCAAAACTAAAAAACAAAATTTGCAAATAAAATTAATATAACAAAACCTGTCAATCAAAAAACTTACAAAAGATATAATTTTTCAATTTTGTGAGGTCAAATGTTTGTTCTTTACATCATTTTAGCAGTTTTAATACTACTTTTTATGGTTCTTATTCACGAACTAGGTCATTATATTATTGGCCGTCTTTTAAATTTCAAAATTACCGAGTTCTCAATAGGATTTGGCAAAGCTATATTTTCAAAAACCAACAAACGAGGCGAAAAAATCTCACTTCGTATTTTTCCGCTTGGTGGTTATTGCGCCTTTGCAGGTGAGGGTGATGACGAAAATCTTGACAATAGCCAAGAGGCTGGCGGGATAAAAACAGACGAAAACTCTGCAAACTCAAAAGACAAAAATATTGCCAAAAAAATTGAAATAAAAGAGAGCAAGCTTAGCCAAAAAGTTGACGATGAACACTTACAATCAAAAAACAAAACAAAAGAAAAAGTTGAAAAGGCAGAAAACTGTGAAGAGAAAAACATAGCTAAAAATGAAGGCAATTCTAAAAACTTTGGCCAGAAGCCTGTCAGAAATAAAAAAGAACTTCTTTTCAACGAGCAGCCTGCATGGAAAAGAATTCTTGTCTTTCTTGCGGGTGTGACTTTCAACTTCGTTACTGCCATCATCTTTTCGCTCATCTTGCTTTGTTCAATAGGGTATGATATACCTCAAGTCACCAAATATGATCCTCTCGCAAAACACGTGGCAAGCGAAACCTATGAGTATAATCATGACGCAAGCGAAACCTCTCTTCAAGAAGGCGATGTCATTTATTCAATAAACGGCCGCAAAATAGATTTTGCTTATGGCAACACTTTTGAAGAAATAATAAAGATCGAACAAGCCAAACTTATCGCATGGGTAAAAGAAAATAAAGATGCAGATTTCTCTCAATATCCAGCTATGAATTTTGTCGTAGCTAGAAATGGCGAAAGAATAGAAGTGCCAGTGTCTTTCTTCAAGATTGTTCAAGAAAAAACTACAACTGACGAAAGCGGCCAGCAGATCACAAAAACTGAAACCGCTTATTCGCTAGGCATCTACGCAAAGGCCTATAGGCATAGTTTTTTAGAAGCTCTTCAAAGAGCAATACCATTCTCTTTTGGTCTTGCTTGGGTAGTTCTTAAAAGTTTGTGGCTGCTTATTACCTTCCAGCTGGGCGTAGAAGCAATAGGTGGGCCAATCACAACCATAACAACCATCGCAACAGTGACACAGGCAAGTGCGGCAAACTTACTTGTGCTTATACCTCTCATATCGGCAAACCTTGCCATTTTCAACCTGCTGCCAATTCCAGCGCTCGATGGCTCTCATGTGCTTTTTACAACAATCGAATGGATACGCAAAAAACCAATAAACCGCAAAATTGAAAACATGATACACACCATTGGCCTAGCAGTTTTGTTCGGTCTTGTCATACTGGTTGACATTTTGCATTTCCTGTTGTAAAATATAGCCATGGAACTTCTCGACAAAATCAACAAACAATTTGACAATAAATACAAATTTTTAAAACTTTTTGACGTGGTCTATGATACAAACGCACTTATCTGCACCATCTGCTTTCTCTATCCTTACCAAATGACAGATGTGGGCAGCGAGATGAGAGGTGAATTGGAGACCTTTGTCAAAGAGTTTTTTTCGCTTAACTGCGATGTGCGAGTAAAGTTTAAAAAAAGCTTTCTTGATGAAAAACTTATCAAAATCGAAGTCAAAAACTTCTTTGAAAAATATCATAAGTCTCTTGTGCCTTTTATAAATGTTGACAACATAACGTCTTCTTACAAAGACTATGACGTTGAGGTAAATGTTGGCCTTAATCAAGATGTTCTCTCAATGCTCGATGAAGGCGAGCTTAAAGCGGAACTCCACAAATTTCTGTCAAATCGCTTTATTGCAAACTTTGCAATAAGTCTTGTTGAACTTGGCGAAACACTGCCAACTGAAATAGACGTTGAAGACCTGCTGCCAGAAGCTCGACCAACTGTCGAACGCTATGAAATGATCATTGACAGCGTCCTCTTCGGTGGTGACATCGCTCCAAAGCCAGAATACATAAAAAACAACAAAAAGCCTAAAAACTCAGTCATTCTTGGCGGCACAATCTCTGCTTTTACACGCAAGAGCTTTATCGCTAAAAAGGGGAGATACGCAGGACAAGAACGAATTTATTATTCCTTCTCACTCAAAGATGACGCGAGTGTAGATGTTATCTATTTCTGTTCAAAAGCAAACGAGAAAAAAATGGAAACTCTTTCTGATGGCATGAGCATAATTTGCGTCGGCGACTTGGTAAGAGGTCTGAATGGTAACCTTACATATCAAATAAAAAAGCTTTCTCTTGCCACAGCCAAAAAAGTTGAAGTGATTGTAAATGCACCAAGCGGTCGCCATAAGCAAGTGGTATTTGCAGAGCCTATCGAAACTCAGTCACAATCAAACCTATTTGAAGACAAGCCAACCTACAATGACAACATTATGAACAATTCTTTTGTCGTCTTTGATATCGAGACTACAGGGCTTGACCCAGAAAGCTGCGAAATCACTGAAATAGGTGCTGTAAAAATAGTTGGCGGTGTTATAAAAGAACGCTTTGCTTCCTTCGTCAAACCAAATGGAAAAATACCTAAAGAAGTGCAAGAGCTTACTCACATAACTGACGAAATGGTTGCAAACGCACCAAGCATTGAGTATGTCATACGCGACTTTTATGATTTCACTCGTGGAAGCATTATAAGCGGCTACAACATAATCGGTTTTGATATGAAATTCATCACAAAAGCAGGCAAAAATTATGGCCTCAAATTTGATAATGACCTGCTTGATACGCTCATAATCGCTCGCACAAGCGGCCTGAGAGTTTCAAATTTCAAACTCGGCACTGTTGTAAACGCTTTGGGCATAACTCTAGACGGCGCACACAGAGCTTACAACGACGCTCACGCCACAGCACAAGTGCTGCTTGCTCTTTCAAAGAAAAAGTAAAATTTCAAAAAAACTGCTACAAAAATTTCAATTTGAAAGATCTTGCAATGATATAAAAAACTATAAAAATAAGAAAATAAAAATCATCAAATTTTGTAAATTTAAATTCAAAAAAATATTTTAAAAATATAAAAAGCAAGTCAAAAAAAATAATAAGCAAGAATTTGGCAAAATTAAGAAAAAAACAAACAAAAAATTTGCAAAAAATTAACAAAAAATTTGCAAAATTTACTTAAAAATCTTGCTTTTTATTTTATTTTAGGTTATAATATTTATAACTTGACAGGGAGGAGGCAAAAAAGGCCTCCTCCTTGTGTTAAGACAACACTTATGGAGGTGCAAAAATTTGGCAAAAGTCAAGCAAATTTGCGAAGAAAAAGTATGCCCAGTTATTGAGGAAATGGGTTACGACGTCGTAGAAGTAGAATACGCAAAAAAATCAGATGGAATGAATTTGACATTCTACATTGACTGCGATAAAGGCATCGATCTTGCCGATTGTGAAAAAGTGGCAAAAGTAATAGACCCGCTTTTAGACGAACTCAATCCAACCGACGACCAGCCTTATATCATGAACGTAAGTTCTCAAGGCCTTGATCGCCCACTCAAAACTGAACGCGATTTTAAAAGAAATCTTGGCAAGGAAATCGAAATTGTCCTTTTCGCCAAAATTGACGGCAAGAAAAACTTTAAAGGCGTCTTAAAAAGTTATGATGAAAAAAGCGTAACCATCACAACGGCAAAAGAAGAAGACCTTGCACTAGAACGCCAAAAGATTGCGCACATCGTGCCAATAATCAAATTTTAAAAGAATTTAAGGAGAAATTAAAATGATAAACAAAGATTTTTTTCAAGCACTTGAAGACCTTGAAACTGAAAAGAAAATAAATAAGGAGACTTTTATTGAAACTCTTGAGCAAGCTCTTACTTCAGCCTACAAAAAAATGTATGGCGAAGCAAAGTCTGCAATGGTCAAACTTAGCCCAGAGAAAAACACAATCAGAGTTTTCTCTTACAAAACAATCGTAGACGAAGTGACTGATCCAGACAAGGAAATCTCACTCAAAGAAGCAAAACTCATCAAAAAGTCTTTCAAACTAGGTGACCAAGTGCTTAGCGAAGAGGCAACAAAAGACTTTGGCCGTATTGCAGCTCAAACTGCAAAACAAGTTGTTATGCAAAAGCTGAAAGAAATGGAAAGAGAAATTGCAATCAGCGAACTTGCTGAAAAAGAAGACGAACTTATGACAACAATCATAAAACGCATTGACAACGGCACAGTTTATGTTCAACTTTCTTCTTCAAACACTGAAGGCGTAATGCTTCCTTCTGACCAAATACCAGGTGAAAAATATAACGTCGGTGATCGTATCAAAGTTTATGTGAAAAAGATAAAGGATTCATTCAAAGGCCCACAAATTCAAGTTACTCGAAGCAATATTGGTTTTGTTCGCAAACTTTTCGAACTTGAAATTCCAGAAATTTCAAGCGGCGACGTAAAAATCAAAAACATCTCACGTGACGCGGGCAACAGAACAAAAGTTGCAGTTTTCACTGACAAGCCAAACCTTGATCCAATCGGCACTTGCGTTGGCTTCCGTGGACAACGTATTGACACTATCGTTTCAGAACTTAACGGCGAAAAAATTGACCTCATTGAATACAGCGAAGATCCACTTGAATATATCGCGCGTGCTTTAAGCCCAGCCCAAGTCCTTTCAGTTGAAACAAACGAAAGCCTTATGGCTTCAAGAGTTATTGTGCCAGACGACAAACTTTCACTTGCAATTGGCAGAAACGGACAAAATGTTCGTCTCGCAGCAAGACTTACAGGCTGGAAGATAGAAGTTAAGCCAGAAAGTTCAGTTTCAGCATCACAAACAGACACAAGCAAAGATTATGAACTTACTGAACTTGCCGATGACGCTTTTGACAATCTTGAGGAACTTGAAGAACTTGACGAACTTACAGAACTTGAGCCAATAGACTTTTCTGACGAACCAAACGCATAGGAGGTAGTTATGAAAAATGAAAGGCTAAGAATGTGCGTTTCATGCCGCGAAATGAAAGACAAAAAACTTCTTGTGCGTGTGGTGAAAGACAAAGATGGCCTCATCAGCGTCGACCCAACAGGCAAAAAAAACGGCAGAGGTGCATATATTTGCAAAGATAAGACCTGCTTTGAAAAGCTTAAAAAACAAAAGGGCCTAAACAAGGCCTTTAAGTGCAATATAAGCGACGAAATCATCGCATCTTTAGAGGAGGAAATTCTTGGACATAACTAAAGCAAAAGGCTATCTCAACATCGCTCACAAAGCTGGCTATCTCATAATAGGCAGTGACAATTTGAAAGGTTATGACAAAAAACTTTACCTCGTCCTTATCGACAAAACCGCTGGCAAAAACAGCAACAAAATTTCTTCCACTTTGACAGAAAGGGGAGTGACACTTAAAATAATAGAAAATTTACCAGAACTTGTAAGCATAAAAAACTGCAAAATTGTAGGTGTAAAAAATAAGCAACTAAGCGAAAAAATCTTGGAAAATTTGTAAAATAACCAAACATATAAAAAATTAAGGAGAAAAATTTGGCTAATCAATTAAACAATCTTAAAACAATTCATGACTTGCAAAAAGAAGGTGTCATAAACGAAGCTCTTCGCAAGGTTAGGGCAGCAAAAAGCGAAGTTGAAACATTTGCAAAACGTCTTTTAGATCGCAGGCGCGCAATTGACGACGAAAATGCTAGGGCAGAAGCTAAAAAAGCTCAAGCTCAGGCTCAAAATGAAGCTATGCAAGCGAAAACGGCAGAAAAAGAGGTTGATATCTCAGTGAAAACTGAACAAACCCCTGTCTTTTCTAATGGCGCAAATACAAAAAACAATTTTCGCTCATTCAACCAAAACAGCCAAATTCAAAGGTCAAACAATCCAAGATTTCAAAATCAAAACGCCACTTCACGTCAGGGTGGAACATTCCAAAATGGCCAACGTCCAAATGCAAACAACCGCTTTCAAAATCAACAAGGCGGCCAACGCAATGGTCAGGGGCTTGGCAACAGGCCTCAAATGGGTGCAAAACGTCCTGCAAACTTTGTGTCTACAAAGGGCAACAATTTTCGCTCTTTTGCATCAAATGATTTGTCAGAACTTGAGGTAAAAACAGACCGCAATTTTGCTCAAAAAACAAAAAATGCACAAAAGCACAACTCTGCAAATATTGATGAACGCAAATCTCAAACTCGTCGTCAGCAAAATGACAATCGTCGAGTAACTTTTATTGAAGACGAAGATGGAATTCAAGAAGTAAGCTATGGCTCACGAAAGAGCGTTCTCAAAAAGAAAAAAGAAACCGTAGTTGTCGCTCCAGCAGTTACTCATGCGGTGTTTACATCAAAAGAAATTTCAGTCAAAGATTTCAGCGAAAAAATAGGCAAGCCAGTCACAGAAATCGTTAAAAAACTTATGCTTGTCGGCACTATGGCCACAATCAATTCAAATATTGACTTTGAAACGGCCGAACTTATTGC
This sequence comes from uncultured Eubacteriales bacterium, assembly GCA_949067325.1. Taxonomy (GTDB): domain Bacteria; phylum Bacillota; class Clostridia; order Christensenellales; family UBA1242; genus Caccovivens. Next base: position 53,496 of record CARTDZ010000001.1, read on the forward strand.
AGCTGACTTTGGCATAACGCTAGAACTTAAAGCTGCAAAATCTTTTGAAGAAAAACTTATCGAAAGTGCAGCCGAAGACGATGAAGCCTCTCTTATAAAGAGACCTCCTGTGGTAACTGTCATGGGTCACGTCGACCACGGAAAAACTTCTCTCCTCGACGCTTTCAGAAAGACTGACGTCGTTGCAGGCGAAGCGGGCGGTATAACTCAAAAAATTGGTGCTTATCAAATTGAATTTAACGGCGAAAAAATTACTTTTATTGACACGCCAGGCCACGCAGCTTTTACAGCTATGCGTGCTAGAGGTGCAAAAAGTACTGATATCGCAATTCTTGTCGTTGCAGCTGATGACGGAATTATGCCTCAAACTGTTGAAGCTATCGATCATATCAAAGCTGCTGGCGTTCCAATGATTGTTGCAATCAACAAAATGGATAAACAAGAAGCAAACCCAGACCGCATAAAGCAACAGCTCACTGAACATGGAATTTTGCCTGAAGAATGGGGTGGAGATGCAATCTGCGTTCCTATTTCAGCCAAAACAGGAATGGGACTTGACCAACTCAAATCAACAATTCTGCTCGTGGCAGAAATGGCAGAACTTAAAGCCAATCCAAACAAAATGGCAACAGGTGTTGTTATTGAGGCAGAACTTGACAAAAATAGAGGCCCAGTTGCAACAATTCTTGTGCAAAATGGTACTCTTCGGGTTGGAGATTCAATCATGTCAGGTATAACTTATGGCAAGGTTAGGGCAATGTTCAACGACGTTGGCAAGTCAGTCAAAGTCGCTCCACCTTCAACTCCAGTATCGGTTTTGGGACTAGGTGAAGTGCCATTTTCAGGTGATCAAGTTTATGCAGTTGAAGAAACACTTTCAAAACAAGTCATTCAAGAACGTATTGATAAGATTAAAAAAGAACGCGCAATGCAAAGCAGCGGTGTAACCCTTGACAACTTTATGAACAAAGTTCAAGAAGGCACACTTAAAAACCTTAACATAATCTTGAAGGCAGATTCAATGGGTTCTGTTGAAGCTGTTAAAAATGCCATTCTTGTTATCCGTAATGAAGAAGCAAAGGTCAACATTGTTCATAGCGGTGCGGGCGCAGTTACTGAATCAGACGTTATCCTAGCGCAAACAACAGGTGCTATTATAATCAGCTTCAACCTTAAAACAATAGCCAAAGTTGATGTTTTGGCTGAAAAACTTAAAGTTCAAATCAAAGATTACAAGATCATATATGAAGTTGTTGATGATGTAACAGCTGCAATCAATGGTATGCTCAGCGTTAAGTATCAAGAAGTTTATATTGGAAACGCTGAAGTGCGAGTAGTTTTCAAACTTTCAACTGCTGGCAAGGTTGCAGGAAGTTATGTCAAAGATGGCAAATTAACAAGAAACGCTATTGTTAAAGTCAAACGCGGCGACGAAGAGATTGGCGTAACAAGCATCGAATCACTCAAAATTGTCAAAGATGAAAAGGCAGAAGTTGCCAAAGGTTTTGAATGCGGTGTCAAGCTTCGCGATAATATTGACTTTAAAGAAGGCGATATTTTGGAATGCTATGTCAAAGAAGTCATAAAAAGATAGAAGGAGGGAGGAATTTTTAGCATAAGAAAGCTTATTCCTCTTTCTTATTTTACTCATAAGGATTTTATAGGTGGCGGAAGTCCAAACTTTGCTAGATGCAAAGTTTGTTCCTGCTGCCGAGGCAGCAGGAACTGCGAAAGCTTGCAGCTTTCGCGACTTCCGCCAAAAGCTGTCGCCTTCGTCTAAGCCTTTTCTTAAAATCAAACAAAAACTATAAAAGGAGAAACATTATGTCAAATCGAATAGAAAGAGCCAATAGTGAAGTTCAAAGATGCATTGCGCAAATCTTAACTACCAAAATGAGTGATCCTCGTTTAAGTCCATTTCTTTATGTCAGCGAAGTTAAGCTTACCCCTGATTTTAAATATTGCAAAATCAAAGTCGCTCTTGATAGTGATGACAAAGCCTATCTCAAGCAAAATCTTGAAGTTCTGCAAAAGTCAGAAGGCTTTATCAAACGTGAACTATCGAAAATTGTCGATATGCCATCAATGCCAAAACTTGTTTTTGAACTTGACAAAGGCACTAGTGCAACAATCAGGGTAAACGAACTTTTAAAAAACCTTAATATTCCAAAACTGGAAGAAGAGGAGGGCGAAGATGAATAAAAATGACAAAAAAATTTTGCAAAAGATAAAAAAAGAAATCAAGGCGGCAAAAAATATTGCCATCTTTTGTCATAGAAGCCCTGATATGGACTGCCTTGGCTCAATGTTTGCTCTTGGCGAAGCGCTCGAAAGAATAGGTAAGAAAGTAACAAGATTTAGTGCTGATAAATTATCAATTGACCATAAGGCTCTCTTTGACGAAAAAGCAGTTATGACAGAAAAACAAAATGCCGACAACTTTGACCTTTTTATATCTGTTGATGTTGCAACAGGAAAAATGCTTGATAAATTTGAAGACTATTTCACAAATTTTCCACTAACTATAAAAATTGATCACCACAATGCGGGTGAAAAAGACAGCTATGCACTTCTAAACTATGTTGACAGTCAAAAGTCCTCTTGTTCAGAAATTATATTTGAGCTTATTGAAGCCTTAAAAATCAAAATCACACCTACAATTGCTACATATCTTTACGCAGGTCTTTCAGCTGACACCAACTCTTTTATAAATACTAACACAAACTTAAATTCCTTCCAAACAGGTTGCAAACTTTTAAAGCTCTCAGCAGATATCCATAAAGTCAATGAGGCAGAATATAGACTTGTTACTCGCACTTCAATTGCAATGAAAAAAGTATTATACAACAATTTGCAAATCTTTAAGGAAGGCTTTGCAATCTGTCTTATCTCAAAAGAAGATTTAACCAAAAATAAAGCAGACAAATCAGATTGTTCAACCTTTAGCAGCGAAATGCTTGCAATAGAAGGGGTAAACATCAGTTGCAACATTACAGAACATGAAAACAAAAAATATTCTCTTTCATTTCGTTCACGCAAAGGTTTTAATGTAAATGGAATTGCCAAAACTTTCGGCGGTGGCGGTCATATCGAAGCTTCAGGTGCAAGAATAGAAAATTGCACTGAAGAACAAGTTGTAAAAATGGTCGCAAAAGCCATTCGCGAAAACTTAAAAAATCTGAAAAGTCAGGAAAGAGTATGAACAGCTGCATAATATTACTCAACAAACCTCGCGGACTTTCTTCCAACACCTGTGTCAATATTGTCAAGCGGGCAGTGGGTGCAAAAAAAGCAGGCCACTTAGGCACACTTGACGTGCTTGGCGAGGGACTTCTTCCAATAACAATCAACAAAGCCACTCAGCTCTTTGACTTCTATCTTCAAAAAGACAAAGTCTATCAAACAACATTTCGCTTTGGTCAAACAACTGATACCCTCGACCTCGAAGGCGAGATAACGTTAAAAAACGATAAAATGGTTACAAAAGAAGAATTGTTAAAAATTCTTCCGTCTCATTGCGGAAAAATATCTCAAATGCCACCAATTTATTCGGCTAAAAAAATAAAAGGTCAAAAAGCTTATGACCTTGCAAGAGCAGGGCAAGAAGTCAACCTTAAACCTAAAGAAGTCGAAATCTACTCAATTGACCTTATAGCCAATGACAATCCAAATGAGTTTACCTTTCGCGTAGCCTGCTCAAGCGGCACATATATCCGTTCGCTTTGTCGTGATATGGCTGCAAGTTTGTCAACATATGGTGTTATGCTCAACATAATACGCACAAAATGTGGTGATTTTGACTTAAAAGACGCCTCTACTTTGGAGGAAATCAAACAAGGCAATTTCAAAACAATATCTCTTGAAAGCTTATTCAAATCGGCAAAAATAGTTTTCAACAAAAAGGAAACTGATCTTCTTTTAAATGGCGTAAATATTTCTACTGATCTCAAAAATGGTGACTACAATGCTTATGCTGATGAAGGTGAATATCTTGGCTTGGTCACCATAGAAAACAACAGGATCAAATTTAAATTTAGATTTGTTTAATTTTTCAAAGAAATCATATCTAAAAAAAGATAACCAAAGAAATCATATCTAAAAAAATAACAAAAAATATAACAATAATATAACAAAAAAGTCAACCAAGAAAAAGCAACCCCAAAAAACATAACCAAAAAACAAAACAAGACAAAAAAGGAGAAAAACATGAGTGCTATATTTGGCTCATCAGGCTGTGGCAATGAGTTTTATGAAAAAGGCCATAAGACCATTTTGGAAGTTCCAAAATTCATCAAAGATTACGGACTTGACGCTTATGAATATTCTTTCGGTCATGGTTATCAAATGTCAACGTCTCTTGCTGAAAAAGCTGGCAAACTTTTCAAAGAAGAGGGGATCAAGCTTTCTCTTCACGCACCTTTTTATATCAACTTTGCAAACCCAGATGAAGTTATGTATCAAAAAAGCCAAAACTATCTTAGAACAGGCATAAAATTTTTGAAAGCTTTTGGAGCTGACAGACTTGTTTTTCACGCGGCTTCCTGCGGCAAACTTTCACGCGACGAAGCATTGGCACTCACTTATAAACGTATTGAAGAAACAATGCAAAATTTTGAAAAAGAAGGCTTCTTTGAAAACGATGACAATATTCTACTTTGCCCTGAAACCATGGGCAAAACTATGCAGATTGGCACATATAAAGAAATCATCGACCTCTGCACGCTTAGTCCACGCCTTGTTCCAACTTTTGATTTTGGTCACATCAACGCTCTCGGTCAAGGCACGCTTAAAACTTCAGATGACTTCAAACGCGTCATTGACTACAGCATTGAAAAACTAGGACTAGAAAAAACAAATTCTTCTCATGTCCATTTTTCAAAAATCCAATATGGCGAAAAAGGTGAGATCAGACATCTCAATTTTGATGACAAGATTTATGGGCCAAACTTTGAGCCTTTTGCAGAACTTCTTGCAAACTACAATCTTTCCATGCGAATAATTTGTGAAAGTATGACCGATATGCCAAAAGACGCACTTGCAATGAAAAAAATCTATCACAAAATGCTAGACAAATAAAGCTTTTTATGATAAAATAACAAAGTAAATAAAAATTACCAAATCTATCAATATTAAAGGAGAAAAATAATCATGGTTACAGCAGGCGAATTTAGAAAAGGTGTTACATTTGAAATGGAAGGTGCAGTTTACTCAATCGTAGATTTTATGCACGTAAAACCAGGCAAAGGCTCACCATTTGTTAGGGCAAAAATCAAAAACGTTATGACAGGTCAAGTGAAAGACATGACTTTCAACCCATCAGACAAATTTCAAGTGGCAATTATTGAAAAGAAAGAAATGACTTATCTTTATAATGATGGCGGAATTTACTATTTCATGGATAGTGAAACTTATGATCAAATTCCACTCAACAAAGATTCTGTCGAAGACGCACTCAACTTTGTCACTGAAAATATGAACTGCACAATGTATTTCTACAAAGGCAATCCATTTTCAGTTTATCCTCCAACTTTTGTTGAACTTGAAATCATTGATTGCGAACCTGGCGTTCAAGGCGATACTTCAAAATCAACAACAAAACCAGCCAAGGTTGAAACAGGCTATGTGCTTAACGTTCCACTCTTTGTCAACGTAGGTGAAAGAATAAGAATTGACACTCGCGACGGCAGCTATATGGAAAGAGTAAAGTAAACCGAAAATTTTTAAAATTGCAATTTCAATCAAATACTTTAAATCAAATCACATTCGATCAAATCACATTCGATCAAATCACATTCGATCAAATCACTTAAAAACAGGATTTTCAAAAACAAAAAACAAAATTAGGCAAAGCGGGCAAAATTTTCAGCCTGCTTTTTTGTTTGTAAACAATAACTCATAAGCACACCAAATTTTGTAAGCACGCTCAAAACTTTATTTTATTTTCAAAAACTCCTTGCATTTTTTGTCCAATTTTATCATTTTTTTATCGTTCATAATCTCTCACATACGTTCTTTTTAGGACAAGCACAAGCATAGCATAATGCAAGGGGAGGAAAATCTCATGCTCGACAAAATCTTGCCAAAAGAAATTTATAATGTTCTGGCTGAAAAAGTGAGTTTCAACGCACTCAACGAAATCCGTTTGCGTGCGGACAAGCCTATTGTTTTGTCTGTGGGCGGGCAGAGATACTTCCTAGGCGAAAAAGGTATGACAGGCAATTTGAAAGACGCTATCATTCCTTCTCGCGTCATGATTGAAGATATGGTTTTTCGCGCAAGTGAATGTTCAATTTACTCTGTCAATGAGCAGATAAAAAAAGGTTTTATAGTGACAAAAGGCGGTGTTCGACTTGGACTTGGTGGAGATATGATCGAAGAGAAAGGCCAAATCAAAACAATGACCAATTTTTCAAGTATAAACATAAGAATTCCACACGAAATAAAAAACTGTTCGCTTCCAGTCTTCAATCAAATACTTCGCGATGAAAAAGTTTGCAACACACTTATCATTTCACCTCCAGGTGCGGGTAAAACAACTTTTTTAAGAGACTTTATCTGCCAGCTTTCAGAACGCAACTACGCTTTCAACGTGCTTGTGCTTGACGAACGCGGCGAACTTGATCTTGGCAAAAATCCAAGCAGTATTGGCAATTTTGCAGACAAAATCTCTTTCGCTCGCAAAAAAATAGGGTTTGAAAATGGTATTCGTTCGCTCAGCCCAAACCTCATCGTCACTGATGAACTTGGCGAGGAAGAAGACCTTGATGCTGTGCGTTATGCAGTCAATTGCGGCGTAAACATCTTGGCTTCAGCACATTGCGACAGCATGGAGAACTTTATAAAAAAGCCTTCCTTTTCAAAGATAATAGAAGAAAAAGTCTTTTCTCGCTTCGTCCTTCTATCAATGCGAAATGGCCCAGGCACAATAGAAGGCGTTTACAACGAAAACTTCTCACGCGTGACCAAATATTAAGGAGGTTTAAATGATCAAATACATTCTTATGGCGGTTCTATTTTTTATCGCATTATCAATAGGTGCGATCATGTCTGGCAAATATCGCCGTCGTGCAAACTTCTTCAAAGCACTTGTGCTTATCTGTCAAAAACTTAACGTTGAAATTTCATTTTCTCGTGAAAGATTAAAAACACTTCTCACTTCTTTTGATGACAAAACCAAAGCTCAGCTTTGCGGCTTGACTGAAAATTATCTCTCTTTTATCGAAAAGGAAAGTCCGCTCGACAAACAGTCACTTTTTAAAGGTATTACTTTTCTTAAAGAAGAAGAAAAGGACCTCATCTTTCTCTTCTTTCGTTCGCTTGGTCGAAGCGACGTTGACAGTCAATCAAAAGAACTCAAAAACTTTGAAACTCGTTTTGATGACATGGTCTCTTCTGCCGTCAAAGACAACAAAAAATATGGTGCAATGTCAATGAAGCTTGGCATAGTGGCAGGGCTGGCCGCAATAATACTTCTCATCTAAAAAGGAGGCAAAAATGGGGGTTGAAATTATCTTTAAAATAGCAGGCATTGGTATTTTGACAGCCATTGTCGGCCAAATCCTCAAACAAACAGGCAAGGAAGAAATTTCGACACTTGCCACTTTGGCAGGCATAATCATCGTTATTTGCATGGTGCTAGGCCAAATAGGTGACTTGTTTAATATGCTAAAATCACTTTTCAGCTTTTAAAGCAACCAAACAAAAGAGGAAAGTAAGCAAAACAAAAAAGCAAAAGTCGGCTTACATAAAAGAAGAAAGGAAAAGCGGTTGGAGATCATATTCAAAATTTTGGCTATCGCGCTTATAACTTCAGTGGCAACACTCATAGTCAGACCAGTGCGAAGCGACTTTGCAATTATGATAGCTTTGACTGGGGGAATAATAATTCTCGTCATGGTGCTATCATTTTTGACAGGCATTTTTGACACCATAAAAAATGTGGTCGAAACCACAGGCGTCTCATCTGGCCTTTATGCTCTCATACTCAAAATTGTAGGAATAGGCTATCTTGTCGAATTCACGGCAGGCATTTGCTCAGAAACAGGCAACACAAATCTAGGCGACAAAGTCCTTCTTGGCGGCAAAATAGTCATTATGGTTATGGCTCTTCCAATCGTGACAAGCATTCTTCAAATTATCATGGAGATATTGCCAAAATGAGACCAAAAAGAAAAATTCCAAAAAAATATTTTGTCATCTATTCGCTTCTAGCAATCTTTCTCATTCTTTTTGTCGCGCCTCTTCTATCCTTTACTTTATCACCAACTCAAACTGTATCAGCTGCAAACGACAACCTTACACAAGATGAGATTATGGAAGAAATAGGCTCGTCAGTCGACGACCAGCTTGGCAATCTAGATTTCTCTTCAATAGAGGATATTCTCTCTTCCTTTGACAAAAATGCTCAGGAAATTTTTGGCGGAAACAACTTTCTCAAAAAAGTTCAGTCAATCATAAATGGCGACTTCGCATCATCTTCAACTTCACTTTGGGGTGCTTTGTTTTCACTGTTTTTTGACGAACTTCTCTCAATGCTGCCAATCATATCTGCAGTCATTGCAGTTTCAATACTTGGCGGTATGCTTCAAGGGCTAAGACCAAACTCAAACGGCAAATCAATATCAAATCTTATCCACTTTGTGACCTATGGAATAATCGTCGTCTTACTTCTCACAATCGTTACAAAAATGATAGGGGTGACTACCAATACAATAACCTCCATCAAAGCACAAATGGACGCAATCTTTCCAATCCTTCTCACGCTGCTGACGGCAGTTGGTGGCAGCGTTTCAGTTTCAGTCTATCAGCCTGCAATGGCACTTCTTACAGGTGCAATCCTCAATCTTTTCACTTATGTTCTTCTTCCAATATTCATCTTCTCAACAGTGTTTAGCGTTGTTTCAAACCTCTCAAACTCAATCAAACTTGACAAGTTTACCTCCTTTTTCAACAGCACTTTCAAATGGCTTACAGGTCTTATCTTCACAGTTTTTACCGCCTTTCTCTCAATTCAGGGGATAGCCGCAGGTGCAGTCGACGGCGTGTCTATAAGAACAGCCAAATACGCAATCCGCTCATACGTGCCAATCCTTGGCTCATACCTGTCTGACGGCATGAGCATAATCCTTGCCAGCTCAACACTTATCAAAAATGCAGTCGGGGCAGGCGGACTTCTTCTACTTGTAGCCACAATCCTCTCGCCACTTATTCAACTTATCATGTTTATGCTTGTCTTAAAGCTTATTGCAGGCATAGTAGAGCCTCTTGGCAATGGCCAAATAGCCAACTTTGTCAGCAGTCTGTCAAAAAGTCTGGTCCTTCTCATCGTCATCATCATAGGCGTAGCGTTTATCTACTTCATTATGCTTGGGCTTGTGATGTGTTCAGCAAATATAGTCTAAAAGGAGGGGCAAAAATGTTTTCAACTCTTTCGACATGGATTATCTCAATTGCAGGCATAATCTGCGTTTCGGTGATAGTCGAACTTATCCTTCCAAGCGGTGCAATGAATAGATATATAAAAGGTATCTTCGCTTTTATTATCATTCTCGTCATTATCCTGCCAGTGCCAAAACTCCTAAAGTCCAAACTTGACCTTTCAGAAATACTCGACTACGGGCAAATAGAAGTCGATGAAAATTATCTCTATCAGCTCAACCTCGACAAGCTAAATTATTTAAAAGAAGAACTTGAAACCCAAACCCAAACCCTTGGCTACAAAAATGTGGTCATCTCAATAAACGCAGACATATTTAGTTCAGCCTTTCAAATCAAGTCGATATATGTCGACTTAAGTCAGATAGGCATAAGCGAAAATGCACCGCATAAAAATATTATTGAAATCAGACAAGACATCTCATCAGTCATCACAAAACAAATCAAAATAGAGGAGGAAAAGATATATTTCAATGAATAAATTATCAGAAAAGCTGTCGCAAGCATGGGACAAGCTCAAAAAAACAAAACACTTTGAAATTTATATAGCGCTTTTCTTCGCGCTGCTCGTTCTCATAGTATATTTTGCTGCATTTAAGGGCGGAGGAGATAAAAATGCTTCAACAAATATCGACACATCAAATCAAAATTTTTCCACTTCGTCGGAATATGTTGGATACCTTGAGAATAAACTTGAAAGTGTATTAGGACAAGTCAAGGGTGCAGGCAACGTCGACATAATCATAACTCTTGAAAAGGGCTTCGAGTACGTCTACGCTACAGAGGAAGAAACAAAAACAACTTCAAACGGAGGAAAAGTCACTTCAAGCACAATCATCATGCAAGACGGCAAGCCAGTGCTTGAAAAAGAAATCTTTCCAGTCGTGCAAGGAATTGTGATTGTCAGCAGCGGTGCAAATGATGTGTCAGTAAAAATGAATTTGCTGAGTGCGATACAAACGGTTGTAAAAGTCGACAACTCAAAGATAACAATCCTAGCAGGAAAATAAAAAGAAATATTAAGGAGAATATTATGAAAAAGAGAACAAAAATCATCATTTTATCAGCAATGGTACTGCTTTTGGGCGTGACAGGCTATCTCAATGTTGTATTAAACAACTCAATCACAAATAGTGGCAATCAAAACGACACAACTCCAACATTAAGTTACTTCGCTTCATATCGCAATGAAAGAGAATCAACTCGTGATCAAGAAATGCTCTATTATGACGCAATCATCGCAAGCTCAACTTCATCAGAAGCAGCAGTAAAAGCAGCAGAAGAGGGCAGACTTAACCTCGTAAGACAAATGGATAAAGAGCTTGTAGTAGAAGGTCTTATCAAAGCCAAAGGTTTTGCAGACTGCGTAGTGACAATTTCAGATCAAAACGTAAACGCGGTTGTAAAAGCAAAACAACTCAACTCATCAGAAGTTGCATCAGTAGTGTCAATCATTCAAAACCAATTGGGAATAGGCTCAATTGAAAATATTAAAATTATTCCTATAGAATAATTGCCAAACCTAGTCAAAATGTGCTATACTACAAAAGAATAGGAGTTTTATATGGCAAAATCTAAAAATCAAGTTACACATAAGGGCAGAGTGGATATCGACAGAGATATCCTTCTTTCCATTATCAACCTCGCAGCAAAAGAAATCAATGGCGTTGAAAGTTTGACAAATCAATATCTGCCGTGGTACAAAAAACTTATCAAACAAAAAAGTGAAGGCGTAAATATAAAGTTCGACACAAACAGTTCACTCAAAGTCGATGTTTACATCAAAGTTTACATCGGTTATAGCGTGCCAGATATTGCCTACAAAGTTCAAGAAAACATCAAAAACAGCCTTAACTCAATGGTCGGCCTCAAACCAAACAAAATCAACGTCCATGTCTACGGCGTGGTTTGCGACAAAGCTGAAGCAGGAGAAAACGCATGAGACGCGACGCACGAGAAACAGCTTTCAAAGTCATCGTCTCACATCTTTTCTCAAGTCAGCCAGAAATTGAAAACTTTTATAGCGACTTAAAAAAAGATGAAGACAAACTCTTTGCACAGCAGCTTGTCCAAACATTTTTGACAAACAAAGAAGAACTTGATACAATTATCAGCCAAAACTTGACAGGTTATGAAAAAGACCGCATTTACAAACTCGACCTTGCACTTTTGTACCTTGCTATAGCTGAAATAAATTACATAAACACACCATTTCAAATAGCCATAAACGAAGTGTGCGAATTGGCAAAAAAATATTCAACCTCAAAAAGCAGCCGCTTTATAAACGGAGTGCTTTCATCGGTGATTAAAAAACAAAAATAGTAGAGAAATTATGAGAGCGATAACTGTAAGCCAGTTAAACACATACATCAAAAACATCTTTGATGCTGAGGAACTTCTCCATCACATAGAGGTCATTGGAGAAGTTTTTGGCGTTTCGCTTTCTCGCAATGTTATCTATTTCACTTTAAAAGATGAAAACGCCTCTCTGCCTTGCGTATGTTTTTATCCAGCGTTTTTCAGCCAGCTCGAAGAAGGCAAAAGCGTAGTGCTGACTGGCTCACCAAACTTCTACGTCAAAGGCGGCAAGCTAAGTTTCAACGTGTCAAAAGTTGAGGCGGCAGGTCAAGGCAGACTGTATGAAGAGTTTTTGAAAATGAAAGAAAAGCTTGAAAAGGAAGGCCTATTCGACCAAGCCCACAAAAAGCCTCTTCCAAAACAAATCAAAAGAATAGGTGTGATCACTTCAAAAGAAGGCGCAGTCCTTCAAGATATAAAAAACATAACTTGGCGTCGCAATCCTTCAGTCGATCTTGTGTTATACTCAACCAAAGTGCAAGGCAAAGACGCTGAAAAAGAAATTGCTCACGCAATTGAAATGATGGGCAACTATCCAAATATTGACGTGATAATTGTCGCTCGCGGCGGCGGAAGCCTTGAAGACTTAAACGCTTACAATACTGAGCTTGTCGCTCGTGCAACCTTCAACTGCCCAAAACCAATCGTCTCAGCAGTGGGGCATGAAACTGACTTTACAATCATCGACTTTGTGAGCGACCTAAGAGCGCCAACGCCTTCAGCGGCAGCTGAGCTTCTGACAATCAACGCTGAAGAAAAGCGTGAAGAGATGACAAGACTTCTCTCAAGATTTATTATAGCTACAAACAACTTCTACGCTACAAAACTTGGCCAAACAATAGAAAAACACGACAAAATCAAATCAGCTTTGGAGACAGTCTATATAAAAGAAAAGTTTGCCTTTCAAAGACGCAGCTTAAACTTCTTAAAAACAGCACAAAACTTTCTTCAAGAAAAATATTATGCGCTTGGCCTTAATGAAACTGGCCTGAACAAACTTGACCCTTCAAAAATCCTAAGTCAAGGCTACGCAAAAATAGAACAGCAAAACAGGCCAATAAGCAAGAGGGGAGAAGTAGAGCTTGACAAACAAATAAAAATAATCTTTAGCGACGGAGATATACTCGCAAAACCAATCAAGGAGGAAAAATGAGAATAACAAAACTAGTAGGTGAAAGATTAAAAGAAGCACCATCTGATGCGCAAGTCAAAAGTCACATTTTGCTGATACGAGCAGGTTTTATCAAACAGGTGGGCAACGGTATTTATACACTTCTTCCACCAGCACAACGCATCAGCAAAAAAATCCAACAAATTATTCGCGAAGAAATGGACGCTCTTGATGGCCAAGAGGTGCTTTTTCCTGTCGTTATGCCAAAGGAAATGTGGGAAAAAAGTGGCCGCTACTATTCAATAGGTGAAGAAATGGTCAGGTTTAAAGATCGCGCCAATCGCGATATGCTTCTGGGCATGACGCACGAAGAAGCCGCAGTCTCAACCTGCCAAAATATTGTCAAAAGTTATGACCAACTTCCTTGCATGGTTTATCAAATTCAAACAAAATTTCGTGACGAAGCTAGACCACGCGCTGGCCTTATTCGCGTAAAAGAATTCACTATGAAAGATGCCTACTCATTCCATACCTCTGACGAAGACCTCGAAAACTACTACAACAAAGTCTATGAAGGCTACAACAAAATCTTCAGCCGCGTGGGCATGAAAAACTTTATCTCAGTCAAGTCAGATACTGGCATGATGGGCGGCAAGTACGCTCATGAATTTATGCTCCTCACAGATATAGGCGAGGATAGCATTGTTATCTGCGACCACTGCGGATATAAGGCAAATATGGAAGTCGCAACCTCAACACAAAGCCAAACAAACTTTGATGACGCACCAATGGCTGAAGTTTATACTGGCAAAGCCAAGTCAATCGATGAAGTCTGTGCATTTCTAAACATTTCACCAAAACAAACCATCAAAGCAGTCTGCTATTGCATAGTTGGCGACAATAAACATACAGTCATTGCCTTCACTCGTGGCGACCGCGAAATAAACGAAGCCAAACTCAAACGCCTGCTTGGCAAAGACATAGCAGTCAAAGACCTCGATGAAAGCAGCCTTGTCAAAGGCAATATAGGCTGCGTAGGGCTTGAAAACGACGATTTTATTATCGTCTATGACAGCAGCTTAAAAAATGCTTGCGGCATGGTTACTGGCGCAAACAAAGAAGATTATCACATCACAGGCCTCAACATAAATCGCGACACCAATGCAAAGGAGTTTTTTGACATAACCAAAGTTAGTGAAGGTGAAAGCTGCTCAATTTGCGGCAAACCATTATCAATAAAAAGAGGCATCGAAATTGGAAATATCTTCCAACTTGGCACAAAATACACCAAATCAATGGGCATGACTATAACAATGCCTGATGGCAGCCAAATGTATCCAATCATGGGCTGCTATGGTATAGGTGTAGGCCGCTGTATAGCCTCAATTGCTGAAGAATGCTCTGACGCAAAAGGTCTTGTCTGGCCAATGAGCGTCGCACCATGGCACATCTACCTCTGCCCACTAAGAAATGATGATGAAAATGTCAACCAAACAGCAGAAGAACTTTATACTTCTCTCTCAAAAAAATATGAAGTGCTTTATGATGACCGCAAATGCTCAGCAGGCATAAAACTTACTGATAGTGAGCTTATGGGCATACCAGTCCGTGTCGTAATAAGCCCAAGAAGCCTAGCTGCAAACCAAGCTGAAATAACTCTTCGCGAAAGCGGTGAAAAAATTATGACTGACCTATCAACTCTCGAACAAACCCTTGACAAAATAATAAAGGAGGCATCATGCAAAAACTAAGTTATGAAGAAGCGGCTGCAAGCCTCGACAAAATCATCAGCCAGCTCGAAAGTGGCAATCTGACAATGCAGCAGGCTCTTGAAGCCTTTGAGCAGGGCAAAATACTTGCTCAAACCTGCTATGAAAATTTGGAAAAAGTTAAGGGCAAACTCACTGAAATAAATGAGGTTGTCGGCAAACTTATCGAAGAAGCTTAAATTCCGTTCGCAAAAATCATTCGTCAAAATCATTTATCAAACCTTATAAGTCAAAACAGCATAAATCAAAAACATTTTATCAAAAAAAAGAAGAAGTGCAAAAAGCTTCTTCTATTTTTTAATTCTTAGAAATAAAATATATCATGAAAAAAAATCCAAAAGTCGTCACCTCAAGCATAAATGGCAAAACAAACTATCGCTGGGCATTTCAAACCCTGATCCTTTCAATCTGCCTATCTTTGCTGTTTGGCTTTTTCAGTCAAACTATTCTCTCTTCAATGGGTATTGTTATGGCAATAGTGGGTATAACATTCTTCATTTTTCTCAGCGTAATCTTTGACATGATAGGTATAGCAGTAGCAAGCAGCGACGAAGAGGTGTTTATAAAATGGGCAAAAGAAGGCGTCAAAGGCGCTGAAGTCGGCCTAAAACTCGCCAAAAATTCAGAAAAAGTTTGCTCTTTCTGTGCTGATGTCGTCGGAGATATCTGCAGCACGCTTTGCGGCGCGGGTGGAGCTTGCGTTGTTGTCGCAATGACACGTCATGTCCAAAATGCAAGTATTGTCATGCTCATTTCAATCTGTGTGAGCGCTTTGATAGCTGGCCTTACGATATTCTTCAAAGCCTTGATGAAAACTCGAGCCTTAAAAAACTCAGACTCAATCATACTCACAATAGGCAAACTGCTCGAAAAAACAATTTTGCGAAAAAAATCAAAGAAGCGATAAATAAGTATGATATAATTCAAATAAATTTATCTCTTGAAGATTAAACAATAAAAAAAATATAAATTTGTGCAATTATTATGCAAAAATCGTTGACAACAGAATTTTTATATGCTATTATATAGCCATGAAAGTAGAGGTTTCCACTCTCACCAAGCGGCAAATGAGCTTGACTTGGTAAAAACTTAATTTTTCAAATGGGTTTTTTGGTGGGAATTTTATGCTCTCACCAAATTTTTATTAAAAGGGGAATACAACAATTTTTAAAGAACTTTTAATCAACGAACAAATTTCAGCACCAGAAGTAAGGCTTATCGGCGAAGATGGTGAGCAACTAGGCATTCTCTCACGCAGTGATGCAATGAAGCTTGCTGAAGAGAAAGAGCTTGACCTTGTGCTTATGGCAGGCGGTGCAAAACCACCAGTTTGCAGACTTCTTGACTATGGCAAGTTTAAGTATGACAGCCTCAAGAAAGAGAAGGAAATGAAAAAGGCTCAAAAGATTGTGGAGACCAAAGAAGTCCGTCTTTCAATGACCATTGAAGAGCATGACAAAGCTTATCGCATAGCAAATGCTCAAAAATTCCTTCAAGCAGGAGACAAAGTCAAAATCACACTTCGCATGAAAGGTCGCGAACAAGCTTATGCAAACAAAGCCAAGGAACTTGTCAAAGAATTTGTCTCACGACTAGCCGAATTTGGAACGGTAGATAAAGAGCCTGAACACGTCGGCAGAAACATTATGATTGTTGTAAACCCAATAAAGAAGTAAAGGAGAAAAAAGTTATGCCAAAACAAAAAACACACAGTGGCGTTAAAAAACGCTTCAAACTTACAGCAAACGGAGAAGTAAAGTTTGCAAGACCAAACAAAGGTCACTTCCTCACAAAGAAGAAGAAAGATAGAAAAAGAAAACTCAGAAAGGGCTCTTACATTGCAGGAAAAAATGCACAAAACATCAAGACCCTTTTGGCTAAGTAAGGAGGAATATCATGAGAATTAAAAGAGCAGTAAACGCAGTAAAAAAACGTCGTTCAATCCTTAAAGCAGCAAAAGGATATCGCGGAGCAAAATCAAAACTTTATAGAACAGCAAAAGAACAAGTTATGAAAAGTGGCCAATATGCTTACATCGGCCGCAAACAAAAGAAGAGAGATTTCAGAGCACTCTGGATCACTCGTATCAATGCAGCTTGCCGTCTTAACGGAATTTCATATTCAAAATTTATCGCCGGCCTTAAAGCAAAAGGCATTGACCTTAACAGAAAAGTGCTTGCTGACATGGCAGTAAGAGAACCAGAAGCTTTCGCAAGTCTTGTGGGTCAAGTGAAATAATGCTAAGGCTTAGCATAAACCAACTTAAAAATTTAAAGAAGCAAAAACGAGAAAACAGATTTTTGCTTTTTTTGGATAATATAAAAATTATCAAAGACGCCATTGCCTCAGGCCTTAAACCAATCACTATTATAGTTGAAAAAGAAGAACTAAACGAGTGGGGCGATATCTGCCCAATTTACCTTGCAGACCGCAAAACTATTGAGCAGCTTTCAGACAGCAAAACACCACAGGGTGTAGTATGTCTGACAGAATACCTACCACATATGGTAGAAAAGCCAAAAACAAACTTTCTCGTAGTCGACGCTCTTCAAGACCCTGGCAATGTCGGCACGCTTATTCGCACAGCCACTGCTTGCGGGTTTGATTATGTATATTTAATAGATAGCGTAAGCCCAACCAATAACAAACTTATAAGAAGCAGCGTCGGCACAATCTTTCAAAATAATATTATATCATTGTCACGCAATGATTTTATCAAAAAAGCAAAAGAATGGAAACTCCATCTTCTCAAAGCAGATACGAATGGTGCAGATATTTTTGAAACAGACTTTGAAAAAATGACTAAAAACGATTTTCTGGGTCTTGTCATAGGCAATGAAGGTCAGGGGGTATCAAAGGAGATTTCAACTCTTTGCCAGCACACAGTCCGCATACCAATGAAAGAGGGGGTCGAAAGCCTCAACGCCTCAATCTCAGGTGCAATAATAATGTATCAAATCGCGAAATCAAATTTGAAATAAATTAAAATAAATTTTAACCATTAAAAAAAAGATTGCCGAGCTAAGCAATCTTTTTCTCACTCTTTTTCACAGCCTCTTACAACTTCCAACTCCAAATCGTTTACTTTATAATAAACATATTGCTCTGCTGAGATTATAACTCCACCAAGCTGACTTGTCTCATAAATTTTTGCTCCTTCATTATAAGTCATCTTCACGTTTGGATCAAGCGGGCAGGTTATTTCATGCGGAATAAAAAATCGCCTAGAAACTTCGATAACTTTTTCTTCTTTACCAAATGGCATTAAAGTCTCAATATCAATAATATGCCCCATATCTTTTGCAGTCCTTTTCATATTTACCTCACTTAAACTTTTATTTATCTCATTTTATCACAAAACTAAAAAAAATTCAATAGCAAAAATCAGATTTTTGAAATAAAAAAGATTGCCAATCTAAGCAATCTTTTTTTTGTTTAAGAACGCACGAATAATGCGAATAAATCTATGCTTTCTTTAAGCACGCAATTGATTCATTTTTACCTCTCTTTGCAATCATTATAACACAATACAGCCCAATTGTCAACCCCCAAAATTTAACTTTATAACCTATCAAATTCATTTGACAAACACTTAAAAGTTGCGATAAAATATAATGAAGAAAATTTAGGAGGACTTTAATCATGTCAGGACATTCAAAATGGCACAATATTCAAGCAAGAAAAGGCAAAAGTGACGCAGCAAGAGGCAAAATTTTCACCAAAATTGGCCGCGAAATTGCAGTTGTTGTCAAAGCGGGTGGGGCAGACCCAACATCAAATCCAAAACTTCGCGACGTAATTGCAAAAGCCAAGCAAAACAATATGCCAAATGACTCAATTGAGCGCTCTATCAAAAAAGCGTCTGGCGAGCTTGCTGGCGTAAACTATGAAAGTCAAACTTATGAAGGTTATGGCGTGAGCGGCTCAGCGGTTATAGTCGAGTGCCTTACTGACAACAAAAACAGAACAGCAGGCGACGTTCGTCACGCTTTTGACAAGTTTGGTGGTGCTTTAGGCTCAGCTGGCTGCGTTTCTTATCTCTTCCAACGCAAGGGCATTGTTGAAGTAGAACGCACTGACAACGTCGACGCAGACGAACTCATGCTCTCAGCACTTGATGCAGGCGCAAAAGATATCGTCGAATATGATGACCTTTTTGAAGTCATAACCGAGGCCAATGACCATGCGAAAGTCGCTGAAGCTCTCAAAAGTGCAGGTTATAGCGTTATTGAAGCTGAAACAAGGCTTGTGCCAGACAATTATGTTGACCTCACAGATGAAAAACTTGTCACTTTCAATCGCATGATTGATATGCTTGAAGATCTCGACGACGTGCAAGAAGTCTTCCATAATGTCAATCTACCAGAAGAAGAATAAATTTTCTTCTTTTTTTTAAATTAACTCTTGATTTTACGCAAATTTTATGTTATATTAAAATTGTACTTGAATTATTGAGGCTTTACAAAACAACTAAGGAGGGTATTTTATGAATTATTTTGACGATCTGGAAGATAGACAAGATCAAATCTTGTGCAATGAAGAGTTCCATAAACTAAACGAGGTTTATGAACTTTTGAAAAGCTACGCAGCAAAAGATAATGTTTCTGTTGCAACAAAGCAAAATATAGAGATCATCAATGA
>CARTDZ010000002.1:0-12724 GCA_949067325.1 uncultured Eubacteriales bacterium
TCTTATTTTCATCAGATTTGAAATTTATCATGTTTCCTCCATCTATATTTTATCAAAAAAACAAAATATTTCAAAACAAAAGAGAGAAGCATTGGATTAGACCTCTCTCTTTGCCAAATTATTATCTTTTATGTCAACAAACAACGAAGTCTTTTTTATTTTGCGAACAATCAAGATTATCTCTCTTTCTCCTCACAAATTTTATTTTGTATAAGCTCTCTTGCTATGATGTTAGACCAGCTTTCAAAATTTCTTATTTCACTTAACTGACTGAATTCAATGAATTTCGTCTTGCCATCTGTAAATTTGGGCTCAAATTCTTTTTCTAAAATAATAGGGAAAATAATCCCCACATGCTTTTGAGACTTCTCAGTTATGGGAGTATAAACAACCAATGGTTTAAACTTTGTATTTACTTTTATTCCTAATTCTTCAAAAATTTCTCTTTGCATTCCTTGTAAAAATGTGTCGTGGAAACTTTGGTCAATGAAATCTTCTTTGTCTAAATGTCCGCCAACATAGAGCAATGACTTGTCTTTTTCTGGGGAAATTTCTCCTGTAGATTTTGCTGATTTATTAACAACTAATATTTTACCACTCGCAGTCAAGATACATCCTGCACAAATCGGTTGCACAACACCATCCATAGCCTCAACAACATCTCTGTCGCCAAAATTCAATTCAATACATAAATCTTCTAATTTATTTAATCCTGACTTGATATTGGATTTAGCAACATTAAAGTATCCTATTTTTTCCATAATTGCTTACCTTTTTAATACAAAAACACATTTTAGTTGCTATATTGGTGCGGGAGATGGGAGTTGAACCCACAAGATGTTCCCACCACAGGTACCTGAAACCTGCGCGTCTGCCATTCCGCCACTCCCGCATAAGTGCTTGAAATTTTTTTGAAGCATCGCACTTGACAAAAAATATGTTTCTAGGCTCTTAAATTAATAATTCGCCATTATCATTATAGACTATTTCAACTTGATTTGCAAGTGTTTGTAAATCAATAATAATTATAAAATACTTACAAAAATAAATTTTTTTCAATTTTTTTGCAAAAATAGTTGAAATGACAAAACAAAATGTGTATAATATATATGTCGCGTTTGAAAAAACGCGTTAATATATATGGAGAGATGGCTGAGCGGTCGAAAGCGGCGGTCTTGAAAACCGTTGACCTGAAAGGGTCCTGGGGTTCGAATCCCTATCTCTCCGCCAAAATTCGACAAGCTTCGCAAATGAGGCTTGTCGTTTTTATATTATGAAAGAAAATTCATTTTAAAATAACTGGCAGTGAATCTTGAATATAAAAAATTATCATGATATTCTTCTTTTACACAAAAAGTTGAAGAAAAAATTCTTCAACTTTTTGCACTTTATGAAAGGAGAAATATATGGAAATTAAAAAGTTATGGCAGGGTTATAGATTCCCAAAATGTGAAAATTGTAAAAAGGATTGTCAAGGACATTTGGATTATGAAAATTTATGTGCAAATCTAAATTACTTGAAAGAATATGCTGAAAAGAATTATGAGAAGAATAGGGAAAGTTTTAGTGAATTCAAAAAGATAACAGGAGATAAAAAATTAAATATCTTTTCTTTTGGATGTGGTCTTGGACTTGATTATGTTGGTGCAAAAGAAATTTTTGGAAACAACTTGAATTATTACGGCATTGAAGAATGTGACTGGGCGATAAAGAACACTGACAACTATAAAAACTTTGAGCCAAAGTTGCCGAAAGCTATAAAGTTTGATGAAGGAATGTTTTTGCTTACTGCAACGCGAGAAAATGCGGTGCTGTGTTTCTTTAATTCGTTGTTTACAATCTCAAACAACACAGAAGATTTGCAAAAGCAGCTTTTTGACTCGTTGCAAAACAAGAAGAATTTTTATATTGTTTGCGATTATACAATAAATAGCAATTATCATATGCCAAAAGTAGAACAAGATTTTATAAAAAAACTTTTAAGAAGATTAAGCGGACTATTTGAATACAAAAGCTTTGAAATTTTAGGCGGAGATGGTATTATTGTTTGTGGAGAAAGATAAAGTATGATTTTAAGTGTTTCGCGGCGGACGGACATTCCTGCATTTTATTGTGATTGGTTTTTTGACAGATTAAAAGATGGCCATGTGCTTGTGCCAAATCCAATCAATCCAAAAAAGATAGCAAAGATAAAACTTGAGCCTTTAAAAATAAAAGAAGTTGAAGTGGATTTGCTGGGCCAAAGAAAAATCGAAATGCAAGGCAGTTTGGAAGGTATTGTTTTTTGGACAAAAAATCCGAAACCGATAATAAAAAGATTGAATGAGCTTGGCGATATAAAATATTACTTTCTCTATACGCTTAATGCTTACCCAAAACATATTGAAGCAAACCTTCCAAGTTTGGAAGAGAGGATTGAAACATTTAAAGAATTATCAAAGCATTGCCCTGTGATCTGGAGATATGACCCAATACTCTTAGCGGAAGGCATAGATGTCGAGTGGCATAAAAGAGAATTTGAAAAACTTTGTAAAGCTCTTTCTGGTTTTACAACACATTGTAAAATAAGTTTTGTGATTGAAAGTTATAGCGGCTGTTCGAAAAATGTTTATGCGCCAACACTACCACAAAAACATGAAATTCTTTCTGCCTTTTCACAAATTGCAAAAGAAAATAACATTCAAATTGAAGCTTGTGCAGAAAGTGGAGATTGGTCAAAGTATGGAATTGCTGCAAGCAAATGCATTGATGGAGAGATTTTTGAAAAGCTGCTGACGGAAAAGTTTAAAGAGAAAAACATCATTGTCAAACGCAAAAATAACAAGCTTGATGGCCAACGCAAATTTTGTGGTTGTATGCCAGCAGTTGATATTGGAAGATATGACACTTGCTGTCATGGTTGCAATTATTGCTACGCACGCAAAAGCAAACCAAAAAGTATGTTTGATAAACTAGACGGTGAAATTTATGAACGCAAAACCGAATTGGAGTTTGAATATAAATAAAGGAAAAGTATGAGTATAATTTACAAACCTTGCGGAATGGCAAGAGAATATAGTCCTTATGCGTGCAATATTTACATTGGTTGCAATCACGGTTGCAGATATTGTTATGCACCTCACACATTGCAAAGGCGAGGTGAAGAATATTTCATCAAGCCAGAGCCACGCAAAGACATTTTGAAACTTTTAGAGAAAGACTTGCAAAAGAATGTTTACAAAGAGCAAGTGCTTTTGTCTTTTGTTGGAGATGTGTATGGCGACAATGCAGATGATTGTGCAACAACGCGAGAGGTGTTGAAACTTTTGAATGCATATCATGTGCCTGTTGCAGTGCTTTCCAAAGGAGGAAAGAAAATGCTAAGAGACTTAGATATTTTTAAAGAGTTTGGTGACCGAATAACCGTTGGCACAACTTTGACTTTTTTGGATGAAGAGAAAAGTAAATATTGGGAGCCAAATGCAAGCACGCCAAGTGAAAGATTGGAGACACTCAAGACCTTGCACGATAAAGGAATTAAAACTTTTGCGAGTTTTGAGCCGACAATTGAGCCGGAAGAAAGCTTGAAACTTATTCGCAAAACACTTGAAATGGATTGTGTTGATCATTATAAAATCGGCAAAATCAACAATTACAAACGCGAAGATAAATGGCAAGATTGGGAGAAATACTTGCAAGATTGTGTTGATTTGCTTCGTCCAACAGGCAAACAGGTGTATTTTAAATTTTGTCTTCGCAAACTTGCACCAAATGTTCAACTGACACCACAAGAAAAAAATCCAGATGAATACATAGTGAGAATTAAAGACGAAAGCGAGCAATTAAGTTTGTTTGACAACAAGAAGAGTTAGGTTTATATTACTTTCTTTACACATTGAATGCTTACCCAAAACATATTGAAGCCAATTTGCCAAGTTTGGAAGAGAAGGTTGAAACCGCAAGCTTGCACTAAATGTCATTTTGACAGATGCAGAGAAAAACCCAGACGAGTACATGGTGAGAATTAAAGACGAAAGCGAGCAATTAAGCTTGTTTGATGATAAGAAAAATTAGTTCAATTTAGAAATAATGTTAATCGAAAATATCCGCAGCCAATTAAAATTGGGTTATGATTGAATATCACTTGCGCCGCCAAAATTTGACAAGGGTTTTCTGTTTGCAAATTGATAAAAAACCGAGGAGAAAGCGCCTCGGTTCTTAAATTATATTCCTAAGATTTATATTCCCAAAATTTTCTTTCGCAGTGCATCATATTCGTCGGCCGTGATCAGCCCTTCCTCTCGCATTGCTTCCAACTTTTGAAGCTCAGCCTTTTGTTTGTCAAGATCGCTTCTATTGTTTGAAAAGGTGTTCTTTAACCCATTCCAAGCGTTTGACGCTTCCATTTCTACAGTTTCAGCAAAGCTTTTTTGATTTTGATCAACATTTCCAAGTTCAATATTTTTAATATAGTTGTCTACCATCATTGTTAAACATAAAAGCAAAATAAGACCTATGATTGTTGGCGCAAATACAATCGCTGTAAAAACTCCCCACCCCAACAAATTGCCGCGTTTCTGAACAAGTTGCTCGTCGGTCATTTTTGAAGCTTCGCCAAACCTATTGCTGGCGATAATAAGAGGCACGCCAATTATCGCACCAAAAATTGTTATACACAACAATATACCAATGACAAGAGCGACAATTCTCTCCACTGTAAAATAAACACCAACTGCACTTTTCATAAACTTTTTCCTCCGTATATCATTATATTAATTTTTTTCAAATTATTTGTCAAGCCTTATTTTTTTAGTTCATACAAATTATATATTTTTTTATGACGTTTCAAAGCGAAATCAAAAATATTCTTTGTGCCTGTATTCACACTATGGTGGTCGTAATACATAATGACAAAATCGCTATCTTTCACCATTCTTTCATTTCTCTTAATATACGAATTTCGTCCTGCATTAAATTCTTCTGAATAAAATCTTTCATCATAATAAATTGGTTGGAGTTCTATCGAGCAATAGCTTTTAGCAAATTTTTTTATTAATTCAAATTCTGCTTTTTCAGATTTTAAAACAGATCTTTCGTGCTTACAATTATACGCAATCATTTTTATAAAATCATATTTTTTTTGCAATTTTGAAACGCACTGAGAACAAAAATAATTAAAGTTACTCCTGCTCCCAAAAATAAAACTGACAACTTTTTTATTTTCTATTAAGTTTATCAATAATTCATTTAAAAACTCATAATCCGCGTTTGTTGGATTAAAATCTCTATGTCCTATAAAACAACAATTCATATAAATCAACCTTTTTCGTATACTATTTTTTATATAGTAACATATTTCGTATACATATGTAAACGATTTTGGCGATATTTTTAAAAATGTAAACGTATTTAGATAATATTTGTAGCTTGTTTTGCTATATACTTTTAATGAGGAAAAAATGCAAGAATTTATTTTAAATCAAACCCAAATTATGCACAGAGTGGCTTATTTCAGAAACGCAAGTAATATCTCGGCCAGTCAATTAAGTAAAAAACTTGGGCACAGCAGATCCTACATCTATCGTTTGGAAAGTTGCCAGATCAAGCTTGATTTGCAAATATTAATGGACATACTCGAGTTGCTTCAAATATCAACTTCAGAATTTTTTTTCTATGATTTTATGAATTACAAAGTAAACATGAGATCTTTAAGCACATTAAACAAATTAACCTCTTCAGAAAAAAGTCTTTTGCTATCTTTTATTAATTCCGTAAAAAGTTAAATTGGTTAAAATGTATACGTAATAGGTGAATAATTAAAATTTAATCTTGTTAAAATAAAAATGAGGATGAAAATGAATTTGACAAGAGAAGATATACTTAATAGAATTGCATATTTTAGAAATAAACAAAACATTTCAGCATATCAAATGAGTTTGAAGCTTGGCCATGCCCGAAGCTATTTTTACCGAATTGAGAGTGGTGAAATTCAACTTACTATGGAAGTGTTTTTAGAAGTTTTGGAAATACTCAATCTTACAACAGCGGAATTTTTCTACCCTTATGTAGATGAATTTCACAAGGACATGGACGACCTAAAAATGATCAAAAGTTTGACAGATGAAGAACGTAAATCAATAAAGACATTGCTTAAAATCAAATAAAAAAGTGACCGCTTTGGTCACTTTTTTTATTGCACTTCGATTGAGTAGGCTGTTGGCACGTTTTCTTCTTTCACTTTGTCTGAAATTTCTACACCAGCGATTGCGTAAACTTCATTTCCGTCGCATAGCACTGGAATAAAGTTGCGTTTGCGTTGTGGAATTTTTTTGTCGATGAGAAAACTTTGAAATGTATAACATGATAGTTTAAACTTTATCTTATCATTAAAAAATAACCATTTAACCTTGACAACAAAGAATATTCGTTTATACTAGAAAATAGAGAGAAGAAAAACAAAAGCAAAAGAGCGGTCTGCGTTACGCTCCGCCAGCAACCGCTCTTTTTAGAGCAAAATTGAGTTTAGGCGTGTGCTTGTCTGGCGAAGCGAAGCCGCCACTTGTATAAGACAAGCACACGCCTAAAAGCCACAAATCGAATTCGCTAGACATCTTGCATTGTATGTGATATATTAAAAATATGATAAATTTTAGTTTTAATAGTACAAAGATATTAAGAAAAAATATTTTAGAAAGAAATTCAGATATAGATTCCGTTTTTATTGAAGGAAACAACTATGTTTTAATATCAATTCCTCATGGTGTGGATCAAATCAGATTAGGGAAATATAAAGTGGCAGAGATTGGCACAATCCCACTTGGGGTATTATTAGCTAAGTATACTCAATCGCATATTCTTATTAAGACTAAAAATAGTTATGATGATGCGAATTTTGATCTAGATTGTGATTACAGAAAAAAGTTAAAGAAATTGATAAAACAATATAACATAAAATATTTAATTGACATTCATGGTTTGGCGAAATGGAGAGATTGCGATGTAAATCTGGGAATTAACATTGGGCAAAATATCAAACAAAATGAAGAACAGTTTAATAAATTAAACACTATGTTAAACTCCGTTTTTCATGTTGAAATTGATAATCCATTTATGGGTTCTGGCAATACTATAAGTTGCCGTATCAATAAAGAATTTGATATTTGGACTATTCAAATAGAAATTAATTGTGGAATTACAAATTATAGCAAAAACATAGAGAAATTTAATAAATTACTAAATATTCTTGTGCAGTGGATAAAGAATTTAACATAAAAAACGAACTCAAGCAACGAGTTCGTTTTTTATTGCTAGTTTCAAAATTTATAGAACTTTGGTCATTTTTTATTGCACTTCGATTGAGTAGGCTGTTGGCACGCTTTCTACTTTCACTTTGTCTGAAATTTCTACACCAGCGATTGCGTAAACTTCATTTCCGTCGCATAGCACTGGAATAAAGTTGCGTTTGCGTTGTGGAATTTTTTTGTCGATGAGAAAGCTTTTCAGTTTTTTTCTTCCGCCGCCAAACTTTTCAAACATATCGCCTTCTTGTCTAAAACGCCACTTGGCGTCTTTTGGAACTTTGCGATAGTCAAGCAGAAGCACATTTGGGCGAGGCGTAAAATCTTTTACGCGGCGAACAATAACTTTGCCGAAGCCCTCAACATCAAACTCTCCGCACTTGAATGGCTGGTCGAGGGTTGGCTCTTCTTCGTGGCGATTTGCAATGGTAAGATAATCATATTCTTTGACAGCATAGGCTTCAAAAGGTAGATAAATTCGCTTGCCGTTGTCACCTTTTGTGGCGAGTTCTTTTATAGCCAAGATATGCTTTCTTTCAATGTCGCAAGTTATGCCAATACGTTTGAAGGTTTTGAAGAGCATACGCACAACCACTGGATTTGGATAGAGAAAGTATGAGGTAGGAATTCTTGCCACCTTGCCTTCGACTATGACTGCGTCAGCGTAGGTGTGAGTTGAAATATATTCGTCATCTTCTTTGACAGCTTGAGCAAAATTGTTTATGCTTTCAACAGCCTTTGGCCAGCGCTTAACAATTTCTTTCATAAGCACATTGCGTACAAAATTGCGATTGTATGTGTTGTCGTCGTTTGTATAGTCGTCGTTGTAATCAATACGATTTAGCGAAAGATATTCATAAATTTCCGCCTTGCTTGTTGTAAGAAGAGGTCTTATGTAAATATTGTCGCGAATTGGCTCCATGCCTTTTGCGCCCGCCACGCCTGAGCCGCGGAAGATATGCATGAGGATTGTTTCAGCTTGGTCTTGCATATGATGAGCAAGGGCGATCTTGTCGACAAGACCTTTTTTGATTAAAGCTGCAAACACGCCATAGCGGCCATCACGAGCTGCTGTCTCGATGGACACCCCCTTTTCTTTGGCAAGCTTTGGAGCGTCTATGCGGAACTTGTAAAATCTAACACCAAGTTCGCGAGCTTTTGCCCTTACAAGATCAGCGTCCATATATGCATTTTCTCTTATGCCGTGGTCGACGTGAATAGCAACAACTTCAATATCATACTTGTTTTGGTTTTCTGCCAAATAATGAAGCAGCGCCATTGAATCACTACCACCACTGACACCGACACCGATCACATCACCAGTCTTAATCATTTTTGTTTGTTTTATAAACTCTTCAACTTTTTCCATATTCTTCTCCGCTTTTGCTTACAATGATTTAGTTATCAAATATTACAAATATATATTATACAACATAATATTTTTTTTGCAAGAGTTAAAAGAAAAAAACAGCAGAAAATATGCTGTTTTTATTGTTTTTTTGCTTGTTTCAACACAAAAAGTATTTGTTGATTAATTTGCAAAAATTTTTACAACCACGCAAGTCATGTCGTCGACCGCGTAGCCATTGTTGTTTGCAAGTGCTTTTTCGATGATTTTGTCTGCGTACTCTTGAGGGTTTGAAGTTTTGATCGTTAAGATAAAATCTTTCATCTCGCCGTCTGAGCCAAAACTATCGCTGATGCCGTCACTGCAAATGACTATAAAATCTTTTTCGCTCAAAACAACCTTTTGAGTTTGAGCTTTTGCTTCTTGCAGAACGCCTACAGGCAAAGCTCCACCTTCAATAATCTTGCACTCATCTTCGCCGCGAATATATGAGCTTGGCGCGCCCATTTTTACTATGTCAGCTATGCCGTTTTTTAAGTCAACCACACAAATATCTATTGTTGAGAATATATCATCTTTTTCAAGATTGAGCAGGCGATTGACAGATGAAAGTATGATATCATTGTCAAAGCCAGCTTTATAAAAGTTTTCGATAAGCCCAATTGCCGTTTCGCTTTTTTCGCTTGCCTTGTCGCCACTGCCCATGCCATCACAAAGTGCAAACATAAACCTATCGCCATCAAGTCTTATCACGCTGTGAGTGTCACCAGAAACAGTTGTGCCGCTTTTGGACTGACTAGCCACGCCAAAAATCGCATCATAGCGAGGCGATGTTTTAAGATTGACATTGACAAGCCCTGCTCTTGTTGAAGGATAAACTTCGTAGGCTGACATTTTGCTTCCACACACTCTTGAAACAACATCAGTAAGCTTTGGTCTTGAAGCATCTTCGCTTCTAACAACAAGACTTGCCATAATCGTTCTTGCATCTTTATCAAATACGACGGCATCGGTGCAGATTATATTGTTGTAGGCAAGTTCGTCTATTATTTTGTTTTCTTGTGCTGAATTGAAAGATACGAGACTATCAACCTCACCTGCCAGCGACTTCATTATCTGTGCCATGCCACCAAGCTGATCAGAGATAAGCAATTTTGAATTGTCAATATTGCCCACAAGTGAGGCATAGTTTTTGTATTGTTTTGTAAGAGTGTTGACTTCGCTGATTATGCTGTTGACGCGTCCGCAGCGTGAAGTTAAGTAGCTTGGAAAGTCGAGAAGGGTTATTCGTCCTCGTTCAAGCGCGATTGTTATCAGCTCACAGAACATCTTTTTTGTGTCAGCTGAAAAAGTTCGATGACAATGCTTGTATTCAGGACAATTTTTGCAAATGCCTTCTCTCACCTCTTCAAACAACAGATTTTTGACTTCCTCTGGACTCATCTCTTCTTTTATAAGCTTTTTGAAAACTTCATTCATTTCAAAAAATACTTCTGAAAGATTGTTGAGCCTGCGATGCAAAACTTCTCGATTGCGGTTGACCATGTTTTTGACTGCCAAGCGGTCAGAGCCAGAAGAGAGAAGCACAGACAAACTGTCATACCACTTCTTTGGCAAGAAGAGGAAAACAATAGCGCCTAGAAGCAGCGGTGCAACTTCCAATATGCCAAAGGTGAAGTAAAGATTGAAATAAAAACCAATCACAACCTCGCAAACAATGATGGCTAGAAACGGATAGACGCGTTTAAGCGATTTGAAAGCCACAATTGACAATGCCCAAAGCATAAAAGGCGCGATGTAAAGAGGATTGTTTGAGCCTATGAGTGTGCCTAGCCCTAAAACGCCTGCAATGAGCGTTGTATATGCTGTTTTTGATGTGTAGGATATTGAAAGCAAAGCGAAGGCTACAAAAAGCTTTAAAAACGAAAAACCAAAAAGCGTAAAACCAGACAAGCCATTGCTTATAGCCATCAAAATTATAGCGCCGCACACAAGTTCAAGATTTGTGAGTTTGTAGGCAAAGCCGCGGATTATTATTGGCTCGAAAATGGTTATGGCAGCATACAAGAAAAGCTCACCTATTATGATGTTTGAAACAATAAAGGCTGGGTGAAGTCCGCTAAGAGCTGAAAAAACTATCCATGACGTTTGGCCTAGCAGTGCATAAATGCCAAGCTCCCACTTTTTCATATTTTTTTTGGTAATCACGTGTATATAGTATGGCAAAGCCAGCATGACGCAAACGACAAGTGCATTTATTGCACTTTCAAAGGTGCAGGATCTTGCAATGGCCGCGATTATGTAAGCTGGACAAAGCAGCCAAACCCTCTGGTTTGCCCAAGCCAGTGCAAACAACATTGCAAAGGCGAATGGATAAAAATATCCGCCCACACTTGCATATTGCATAACAAAAAACAATACACAAAACAAGATGAACATAAGAAGGTGATAAAGTTTGCTGTTTATTTTCATAATACTTCTCCGCTTTTACCAAAAAAGTATAATTCATATGAAAAAATCAGCATAAGAGAATTTTGTCCTCTTTTGCTGAAAAGATGAAAACTTTGGGGATTGATAAATTTTTATCGTTTTTTTGACTGCTTAAGCTTTACATTTATCTTAAGCCGCTTCACTTTTTCTTTTTAGCCGCGTCTATCAGCCCATTTATCTTAAGCACTGTTTTTTCAAGATCGTCATTTTCAATCACTGCGTCATATTCGCCTAAATGCTCTCTTTCCAGTTTGGAACGCGAAAGCCTGAACGCCGCACTTTCCTCACTTTCGCCGCGACCAAGCAATCGTTGCAAAATTGTCTCATCTGGCGCATCAAGAAAGATTGAAAGACACTCTCCTTTGTCCTTCATAAAGTTTTTGATCCTCAAATTGCCAAAAACATCGATGTCCTTTATATACTCAAGTTGTGGGTTTGCCAAAACTTCATCAAGCGAACTTTTTAAAATTCCTCTATAAGTACCATGCACCTGTTGCACCTCAAAGAACTCACCATTTTTTTCCTTTTCTAAAAACTCCTTTTCGCTTAGAAAAATGTAAGGACTAAAAACTTCTTCACTCGCTCTTTTCTCGCGCGTTGTGCAAGAGCGAAAATATCTCAAGTTGGCTCGAACTTCCAAAAGTCTGTTTATAACCGTGTTTTTGCCAACGCCTGAGACGCCTGAAATAAGTATGATCATAAAAACCTTCCTTTTTTTTAAAAGGATAACAAAATATGAATGAAATGTCTAGCAAAAGTTTAATCCATTTGAAAATAATCTACAAGTCCTGCCAAAATTGAATAACACATTTTGGACTGATATTCCTTGTCTGCCAAAAGCCTCTCTTCTTCTGCATTGGACAAAAAACCGCACTCAATCAAAACTCCTGCCTTTTGATGACAATTCAAAACAAAGTAATCTCCTACACTCACCGTCTTTCTAGCATTGTCAAAGTCACGGCAAAGGGAAGTCTGTATGGCCTTTGCGAGTGCAAAGCCTTTGTCATTGCCTGCGCCATAAAAAACGTAAGCGCCGTTGGCAGAAGGCAGAGAAAAACTATTCATGTGCAAGCTTATCACAACGTCAGCCCCACTATTGTCGATTATTTGTTTTCTCTTCTCCATTTCGCTTCGTTTCTTGTTTGTCGCAGTTGAAGAATAAAGCCCATTCATATCACTACGCGTCATAGTCACGCCAAAGCCAAAGTTGATACACATGTCACGAAGGGTTTTTGCAAACTCTAGATTAAGCTGACTTTCGGTTATGCCAGTGACTTTGCCTTCTGCACCGCCATCACGCCCGCCATGACCTGCGTCAATGCAAACTGAAAATTCTGGCTTTGGCGAAGAGACAGGTTTGATTAAAACCGCCGCCAAAACCACACCCATAACGACTAGGATTGATAATATTACAGCTATAATTGACTTTTTTTTGACTATTAGAAATTTTTGTTTCATCAAGGTATTTTATTAATTATTTTATTAATACATGCTATTTTTAACGATTTTTTAAAATTAAAATGTTTAAATCTAATCATGACTTTTACAATCGCTTGCAGTAAATTATCTTCAAAATCGGTGCTTAGATTTTGCCGCTGAAATTTTAACT
>CARTDZ010000002.1:12734-48094 GCA_949067325.1 uncultured Eubacteriales bacterium
AAAAAAAAAAAAATAACTCTTGACAAACGCAACTTTTTGTAGTATGATAAAAATATGGAAAATAATATACATAATCAATCAATTGCCTTGATGGGCGGCAAAACAGTTGGAAAAACACTTATTTCAACTCATCTTCAACACATCACAAAACACCCAATGATTTTAAATTTAGATGAAATATTTTCTTTTATTGTAAGAAATTCTTGTGGCGGGCTATACTTGTCTGAATTTCAGAAAAGCTTTTTGCTTGCTGCCATGAACGAAAAACATCTTCGACCTCTTCTCGATGATGATTCTATTTCGATGAAAGAATATTTTAATTACATGCGAAAACAAGAAGAGGAAGTCGAAAGACAAAATGAAGCTATAAAATATTGGGACGAGATTTTAAACTTTGATAGCATGAGAGATATCGCCAGAATGTGGGGACTGGTGAACAAAAATAATAGTTCTGTTAATATTACAAAAAATAAATATTATGAATTCTTGTTTTTGCAGCAAATAATTATGTTGGAACTTTTAGACAGATGCATTGAAAAAATAAACGTCCCTGTAATTTTTGATTTGAGCGCTCCATGTGGGGCAATTATAGATATTCCTCTCAATGAACGCATCAGAATTCAAAACACACTATTCAAGGGGCCAAATTGTCCTTTTAAAGGCTTCATTCACAGCAACAACAGCATTGTTGGTTTTCAAAATTATGTTTTAAGTAAAATAGGTCATAGAATTTATTTGCAAGGCGGAAAAGATTATTCAACACGACCAACAAAAGAAGTGTTTTCCGATGATAATAAAGTTTTTATTTCCAATCCAAAATCTTATTCATTTTTCGCTACATCAACCATTGTTGTAGAAGATTTGTTTAAATCAAGTGATGATCCAGCATTGGGAAGTCGCTTTTCGTTTGATGTTGTTTCCGCAAATAGGAGAGAAAAATTAAAGAATACTGACAAAATTTATTCTATTTGTCAACAAATCTACCAAGAATTTGAACAACATCACGGCACCGAACTTTGATAAATTTTGCTTTTTTGTCTTTGTTTTCAAATCTAAACTTATCCACAATCAATCCACACAAAACATCAGGTTGTCTACATTTTAGCATTAAGTTGTCCACAATTTTTATATACTTATCCACATAAAAACACAGGTTATCCACATTGCTGAAATTCGACCTGTGTTTTTTTGATGTTTGCAAAGTTTTCAAAATCACTTGACAAAATGTTTGAAAAAGTTTGATAATAAGGCTATGAAATTGTTGTTATGCTTGATGCTTGCTTTTTCGTTTATGACCTCATCTCTTTCACAAGGTGAAGAGCTTTCTGTCATTTCAAGCATTTGCACACTTTATCAAACCGCCGACTTCACCACCCCCGTTTTAGACGAAAATGAAAAAGAAATTGTTTTGGCGCATGGTGACAAATTGACAGCCATTGAGGAAGATGGCGATTTTGTCAAAGTTTCAACAAGTGACAGTTTTGAAGGTTATGTATTCAAATATTACGTGACAGCAAACAAAAATGGCCAAGATGTTTATCCTGTTTTTAATGGAAAGGTCATTGTTGACAACGCTGAAATTTTCAACATTGACAAGACAAGTTCTGGCTTTAGCGCCAAATTAAATCAAGAAATATATATATATGGCGGCTTTGATGGCAAAAAAGAGTTTACGCAAATAGCGATTGTGCTTGAAGACGGATCACTTTTTTATGGACTTATCAAAACCAGCAATCTGCAAGCCTATGGCATAAGTTCAGCTTTGATCACTGCGATCACTGTAATCTTAGCTCTTGTGACTGTGATACTTGCCGTAGTGTTCATCAAAAAACGAAAGACAAAAAGAAATAAAAATGGCACACTTGCTTGAAAAACAAAAATCTCCTTTGTACAATGGTGGCAAAGGAGTTTTTTATGCAGAACATTGAATTTATTTCAAGCGCAATTGAGCAGCTTGAAAAAGAAATCTGGCACATCGTAAAAAAGGTGTTGCCAGAACTTAAAGAAGAAATTTTGGGTAGTCTTGGCGGCGGAGTTAAGGAAAAACTTGAAGCTTTGACAGCTGAAGTGGAAAGTTGCAAAGAAAGTCTTGCCGCGGCAAACGAGCGACTGACCAGTGTGGAAGGTAGCGTTGAGACTAATACTACTACTATTAACAACCACTCTTCACTTATATCAAATCTTTCTTCTCTTTTGAATGAAGCCGTCCTTGAGGTGGAAGCTTTGAAAACTTTGACTGGTGGACTTGAAAATGATGTGGAGGGCCTTTCTAGCTCTCTGGAAAACACAAGGGCGAGCGTAACCGCCATTGCACAGACGGTAAGCACCAACAGCGACAACATAGCTTCTTTGAAAACCAGCCTTTCATCACTTTCGACAACGCTTGAAAATACAAGGGCGACCATGACCTCAATTTCACAGACGGTCACTGGCAATTATGAAAAGTTAAAAACTGTGGAAGGAGACATTTCGTCACTTTCGACAACTATTGAAAATACTCGAGCAAACCTCACTGCAATATCTCAGACAGTCACAAACAACCATTCGTCTATCAACGCCATAAACACCAAACTTGCCAGCATGGAAAGCCTTTTTAATGAGGTCAAAGATATTCCTGCAAGCTTTGGCAGTATGCAAGAAGGATTTGACAATCTTTCAACCACCGTTGAAAACACAAGGGCGTCAATGACGGCAATTTCTCAAACGACGACCGCAAATTATAACAACATAAAAACTTTGCAAAGCGATTTGTCTACAGCCAAAGGAAATATATCAGCACTTCAGTCTTCTATTTCAACGCTTTCTGCCAAAGTTGAAGGCTTGACAACTTATGACTTGCTTTATGACATGAACAGTGATGACCCCAACATTCACAGAGGTTTTCAGTCTGGTCTTCCTGGTCTCAAAACTTTCGCATTCGACTTCAATGCTTACAAATATCTTCGCGTTTTTGCCGTTATCAACAACAATGAAGGCATACTTGACTTGCCACTTCAAAACCGCATAAAAACCGACTATACAATCCTCGCGTCAAACCTGATCGTCACAGAAGTGGCATTTATGAAAGTTTCGATTGTGCCTCAAACTGCAAAAGTCCAACCTACTTATACCGCCATCTTCACTTGGGATAAAGACACCGAAACATTTAAACAAACTTACCGCGGCGTAGACGCAACCAAAGCCTACATTCACCGAGTGGAAGGTTACAAATATTAAAAATACGTATATCAAAAGTATTTTGCAGTTTTGGCAAAATATTCATATTAAAAAATGCTTCTTTTGTTTTACTTTAACCTGAACAGAATAAAAAAATAAAAAAGCTTAACCCCGAAAAGGAATTAAGCTTTTTAAAACGTGCGATTTTGAAATGTCATTTGCTGTTTGCCATTTAGACAGACAACTCTCCAAGTACAAACCCACACACCAGTAGTGCTATGGCCAACATATAAAAAATCACCGCAAGCGCCGCATTGAATTTTTGCCATGGCGACCCAACTTTGATATCTTGACAAGTCACATTGCTTGTAAAAGTCATGCCGATAAGATAACCTATATTCACTATTGCAAGCCATGGGTGTATAAGGTTCAAAAAGTGAAGCACCACCAAAACCACAGCACAGGCACTTGCAAAAAAGCCTGTAGCACGTGAAAAATTAAGCTTCTTTTTAAGAAATTTTGAATAAGCCCCCATAAAATTTTGCACCTCGTATTATTTATTTTAGACTTTTCGCAAATAAAAGTCAAATATATCGACTTTAAAACTTTGGAATATACACTTCGTCTGCACAGCCCTCTTCTTGAAAATACCCTTTTTCAAAATCCAGCTTTTGCGCATGAGCAAGCACCGCCTTAAACTCAAGCGGATAAAGTTTGCGATTTTTGCTGCCTTTGCCTATAGGCGTGAACTGCTGCATAAGACTGATAAAAGGCTTGCCGAGCTTGGCGAGAAAATCAAGTATTTTGAAGCTATCACTCACCTCGCTTGGCAAGACGAGGTGACGAACAATAACCCCTTGCTTTAAAATCTCATCTTCAATCACGTCAGTCTTGTTTTGCATTGCAAAAATGATCGCCTTTGAGGCGAAATCAAAATAATCTTCTGCTTTTGCAAGCTTTTTTGATAGATCAGGCGAATAAAACTTTAAGTCGAAAAGAAAAACATCTACAAAAGGAAGAAGGGTTTGTAAGACCTCCACCCTTTCATACCCGCTTGAATTCCAAACAACTGGCACTGGAGGCTTAAAAATTTGCAAAGCCTTTGCTAGCAATGAAGAGAAATGAGTTGGCGTGATAAAATCCACACTATCAAACTTTGAATAGTCAAAACTTTTTAGCAGCTTGGCAAAAGCTTCTGGCGAGTAAAAGTCTCCTTTGCCAATCTGCGAGATTTGATAGTTTTGACAAAACTCACACCTTAGGCTGCAGCCCGAAAAAAAGATGGCCAGCGTGCCTTTTTTGCCACTGACGAGAGGCTCTTCCCACTCAAAATTTTTGATAATCTTTGCCACGCGAATTTGTCCACCTTCTCTACAAAAACCTGTTGCTTTTGTTCGATCAATGCCACACATTCTTGGGCAGTCACAACATTTCATATGACATATTATATATCATTTTGCTGGCAAAAGCAATAAAAAACAAGACCCCCTCTTTAAGTCTTGCCAATTATATAATAATGATTGTGATACCTGGATTTGACCTGTTCAAGTCTTCATCTCCACAAATAGTTTTGTCTTGCAAAAGCACTGCCATGGCATCTTTATCAAAACTGTTCCATTTGTCACCACCAAAAAAGTCTTTTATTTTGCCCGCTTTTTTAAAGGCTTGCAAAAGTCGACGCAGGTTTGACAAAATAGCTCCACCGCGACCATGCGAACCGTAGCCATGCAATACTTTTAGGGCTATTACGCCTTCAAGTTTTGCTCTTTCAATTTCTATTTCAACAACTGCCAAAGCGTAGTCAACTGTTGGAGAAAATTCTTTCAGATTGATAGTTTTAAGCATAATTCCTCTTTCAAGTATTATACCATAAGCCTTGCTTTTTGTGCAAATTTTTTAGTCACCCACAAGCATTTTATCTGCAATCAATGCAATAAGTTCGCCATTTGTAGGTTTGTCAGAGCTTGTATAAACTCTCAAGCCAAAAACTGAATTTATGTTTTCAATTTTTCCTCTATTCCAAGCCACTTCGATTGCATGACGCATACCTCTTTCAACTTTTGATGAACTCGTTGAAAATTTTTCAGCAATGGTTGGATATAGTCTTTTAGTTATTGAGCCAATGATTTCAGGTTCTTCAATGGCAAGCTTTACAGCTTCTCTTAAAAACTGATAACCTTTGATGTGAGCTGGAATACCAATTGTTATGAATATGTTTGAAATCTTTTCGTCAAGATAACGTTCTTGAAGCTCGTTTCTTGAATTTGGATTTGCAATGTCAACAATGCGTTCTTCAAGATTTTGTGGGTTTATAGGCTTAACCATAAAATAACTTACACCTTCTCTCATCGCCTTGGTCACAAAACCACTGTGCGAAAGTGAAGAGATAAAAATGATTTTTGGCATCTTGCCCACAAGTTTTTTAAGCTTTTCAATCACCATGAAGCCGTCCATGCCAGAAAGTAAAGGTTCCATTATAAGGAAATCAGGTTTTAGGCTGCTTACTTCGCTAAGAACGGTCTCTGCGTTGAAGCTTTGGCCAACAACTTGATAGTCATCTTTTGTCTTAAAATAATCAAGCACGCTTGAGTCATCTTCTGTATTGTCTGCTATATAAATTTTTGTTTTAGCCTGACTTTTTGTTTCCATTTTCTACTCCTTTTTTTCTCAAGATTGCCTAAGCTTTCCTTGATACACATAAAAGATAGCACAAAACAAAAAATATTAAAAATCAATTTATGTCCAATTGCGTTGGTTTTATGTCGAAGATTGGCGAATTATCGAGACGCTTTTCATTTTGAGACAAATTAGTCGAATTTTCGTTGAAATTAGGACAAATTTGCAAAAATTTTGTCTGTCGAAAGATATAAAAAAAGCCTGACCTAAAAGGTATTTTGTCACCTTTTGTCAGACTTTGAAATTTTGTGTTTTATTTTGCAACAAAAGTCATTAAATTTTAGACTATTGTCTTTTTGTGGCTTTTAAGAATTTTCTTCTATCACTTTCATTTTTTTGTTTTTTGAAATGAGTTGATATTGCTGTATATCTTCGCTGTCGCCAGCTTGTATTCTATACATATATATACTTTCGTCAGTTTCATAGTTGATCACTTCGCCCTTTTCATTAAGCTCTTCAGTTGGTATATATTTTGAATAGAAATAAATATATCCATCAATATAAGCGTATTTGCCTGAAATGATATTGTCCATTGTCACAAGCGTTTGTTTTTTATACTCGCCACTTGTGTTTGGTTTGAAAGAAATTCTGCCAATTGAAGTTGAATTTGAAAAGTAAATATAGTTTCCATCTACGAAAAGAATATTTGAAAACTCACTTGAATCAAGCAAGCGAACGATACTGCCAGTGCGAGAGTTTTGGTACATAAGACTGCTGCTTCCTATAAAAACGTAACCATCAAACACAGGATCGTTTGCTGCAACATGGTAAACATTTGAGATTGATGTGTAAGCATAGAATTTGTCTGTTTCGCTGCCAATCACGCCGTCAAATGATTTCAGGTTTGTTTTGTAAACTTCATTGCCTGACGTGCGATAGTTGTAAGAATAGAAAAGTTGATCGTCGACTTTAGCAATAAGGCTTGTTGAAGAGCCTGCACGTGTTTCAAGTTTTGTTGTCTGTTTGCTTGCAATGTCGAGGCTGAATACTTCAGTTGTGCTTTGGCCTTTTTCAGAAGCTTTTGCGTAAATGATATTTTTGTCAGCACTGTCTTTGTTTGTATCTACAACTGCTGAAGTGACTTTTTGAGCAACAACTTCGCGACTGCCAAGGTTGTCGCCAATTTTCATCACGCTTATATCATACGTGTCTGTTCTATCAGCTTCAGTGCTGTCCGTTTTTGCATAAGTTACAATATAGGCATTGCCATCAGAGCCAACTGTTGTTTTGATAAATGATTGTGTGTCGTATTTGGTTGTGAAAAGTTCGCTCATGCCATCGCCGTTGAACTTAACTCTAAACATTGATACGCGTGAATAGTCGTTTTTGAGATCAGATGTCTTGTGAGTATTGGCAGAAGTAAAGTAAAGATAGTTTTGATAAGCAAACATATATTGATTGTCATAGCCTGCAAGCTTGTCATTTACCTTTTCAAGATTTCCTTGTGGGGCTCTGCCATCAGCTGTTATTCCACTTGTAAGATTGAGACGACCAAGATAACCTTCGCTCGCAGCATTGTTATAATTGAAGCTGCTGTCAGACACTGAAGTGTAAGTGTTGCCATAATAAAGATAATCACCTATTTTCGCAGCACTACCACCAAAATATGTGACGTCTTCAAAGTAAATACTTTTTTTCGTTGCTGGGTCAATAACATCGCCCACCGTTGCACAGCCAGCAAGCACAAGAGGAAGAGCAAGCACAAGCCCGCAAACTTTTAAAATATTTTTTTTCTTCATAAAATCTCCAAGTAACATTAAGTTTACAATAATTCTCGCCTTTTGTCAATCATATTGACTTTTTTGTGCTATTTTATACTTTTAAAAAAGTTTTGTTTGTCAAAGGATTTTAAAAATGATTTTATACGACAAGTTGTCAAGTTGCAAAAATTTTATTCACCTATTTGACAGATTTCAATAAGTTTGTTTTCCGTCATGTCACAGGAAGTGAGATGATAAACAATCTCATCGCGAACTGTTGACAAAATCCCTTTCTTTTTTGCGTGAAGGTGGCCGTAAACAACAGCGTCTACATTATATGTCTTTATAAGTTCGGTGAAAGCACTGTCCTCGCGACGAAAGTTTGTTGGTGGATAATGCATCATGCAGATAAGTTTGTCACCTTCTTGCCTCAAAGCTTGAGCAGATTTCAAAGTAAGTTCTAGCCTGATGACCTCACGATCAAAAATCTTTTGGTTTTCAGCTGAAAATGGTTGAACGCCGTCTGGCACAATCCAACCACGAGTGCCGCAAATTACAAGCCCGTCAAAACGCAAAGCGTCATTTTGAATAGCGTAAAAATTTTGAGGCAGTGCAGCTCGAACAGCAGAAATGCTTTTCCACCAGTAGTCATGGTTGCCACGAATAATAATCTTTTTGCCAGCCAAAGTCGACAGTAGGTTGAAGTCAGCCAAAGAGTCTTCAAGCTGCATTGCCCACGAAAAGTCGCCTGCAAGCAAAACTATATCGTCATCACTCACCTTTGCCTTCCAATCAGCAAAAATCTTGTCAAGATAGTTGTCCCAAACTGGCCCAAAAATGTCCATAGGTTTTGGATTGTTTATTGAAAGATGAAGATCACTTATTGCAAAAACTTTCATTGCATACCCTTCAAAACTTCTTGAACTATTCTCATGTCACACTTGCCGTTGTAGTTAAGCTTGAAGTGCTTCATAACTGAAGGTATTGTTTTGTCATCAAGTGAATTTATCACAGCAGCAATTTCTTCACGCGACATCATTTTTGGCAAGAACTTTTCAATGATTTTTATCTGACCTTCTATTTTTTCAGCTTCGATAGCATTTGAAACTTTGAGGTAGTTTTCCTTTTCTTCGTTGAGTTCTTTTATAGTCTTTTGCATGATGTTTGAAACGTCAGCGTCAGTCACTTCTTCGCCTTTTTCACGCTTTTTTATGCCCTCAAGCATAAACTTGTTGAGAAGTACGCTATAAATACCTCTTGCAACAACGTCTTTGTTTTTCATAGCTTCGATATTTGCTTTTTTGATTTCGTCAATTAACATAGTTTTCTCCTTTAGCATAGTTTAATATATTTATAAAAATTTGTCCAACAAAATCAAGGCTTTGTGTTGACAAAACAAAGAGATTAATTTATAATAAGCAAGCAAAATATCGAAATAAAAAAAAGAAAAGCTAAGTTTGCCAAAAATATTGACGTTTTGTCAAAATCATGATATAAATTAAATATAGAAGAGGAGAAAATATGTTGCATTCTGTTAAAAATTTATATGTCGTAAAACTAGCAAAAGTTGTTGACATAAGGCGAGTGAGCGACAAAAGAGTTGTAAAAAAAGAAATAATTGGTTTTAAAATAGCCACCTTTTCGTTTGACACTGAAAAAGATCTTTCGTCTTGTGGCAATTTTACTTTGGTGAACTCAAATTTAACTCTCCCTGCCAACAATAATATTTTAAAGAAAGGTTGCTTTTATATTAATGAATACGCCCCTCTTTCAGCTTATTTTGATAAAAAGTTTGTCAGCTCAAAAGGCGTGAAAAAACTTGAAAATGTTTTGAATGGTTTTGCGAAAGATGACAACAATCTTATGTCAGTTGATCAGTTATACGTTGTAAATCTTCAAAAAACCACCAATGTAATGTTTGGTCACAATAGTAAAGACATTGTAGTCGTCTCTGAGGCTGAAGGCTACAAACTCGCAAGAAAGGTTGGCACAGATTATATTTTAGTAAACAATAACAATACCGTTTCTGTTGGCTTTGAGTCTGTGACACGTAAAGGTGACTTATACATTGAGGGCAATTGCACTCCTTTTTCGCATTTTTGCAACAAGGATTATGTCGGTTTTGTCGAGGCGATAAAGTTTGAGGAAGACTTAAACAAAATTGAAAAAATAGACATGGCAATAGAAGCAGAAAAATGCTTGTAAAAATAACTAAAAAAAGATTAAAATTTTATTGACTTTTTTTTGACCATGGTATATAATTACAAACGAACCTTCAAAAAAGGTTCAATCCCTCTTTGGCAGCATAGCTCAGCTGGCTAGAGCGCATGATTCATACTCATGAGGTCACTGGTTCGATCCCAGTTGCTGCTACCAAAACTTAAAAACAAAGACGCGACAATGGTTCGCGTTTTTTATTATATTTGTACAAAATAGTTATATTTTTATGCATTTTTGAGCAAAACAATTGATTTTTCGACGCTTTTCGTTTAATATATAAAAAAGAAGTCTACCAATGAAGAAAAACAAGTTGTTCATATCTTTAATTTGCGTTTTTTTGGCTTTAAGCGTAGCTTTGCTGCTGGTTATTTTTTTGCTGCCACCCAAAAAGAACGACGAATTTAAATTAAGCATAACTTGTCAAAACGTGTCGGTTGGCGTAAATGAAATTTCACCAATAGTCTATACTGTAAATTCGCCTTTAGCCAAAGTAACATTTTATATTGAAGATAGCAATATCGCCGACATTGAAAATGGATTTGTTCGCGGTTATTCTGAAGGTGAAACCACTATCAAGGCTGTAGCGAAATTGAATGACGATGTTGTTTCAGCGTCAGCAAAAGTCGTTGTTGAGGGCAGCAAAATGAACTTTCATTTGATAGCCACCCAGTCGTGCGTAAGTGATGGGTTGACTTTGACCTATTCATCTCCTGCGACTTTTGGGTTTGAAGTTTTTGACAATGATGGCGAGCAGGTTTTAGATCCAAATTATACCATCTCATCTTCAGAGGGTATCAAATATAACCTAAAATTATCAAGCATCATATTGACCTCGACCTGCGACGGATACATTTCTTTCAATTTTTATGAGATAAATTTTTCTGTAACAATAAGACTTGTTTATATGCAAGACTTGCAAAATGGTAACTTTAACCTTTAAGAGAGGCATCTTCTTAATTGAAATAAAAATATCAATGCAAAATTATTTTGCCGCTTTTTATAATGAGTTGCAGCTTCACACTTTGACAAACTAAAAAACAGCAAGATTTTCGTTTGCTGTTTTATTTTTTCAAAATCCGCTCAAGCTTTTTGCATTTTGCTTCGTCCATTTCTGGCGTTCCTTCAAGCCGATACTTCAACTTAAGCTCATTATATTTATGCTTGCCTATTGTCTTATAAGGCAAAAGTTCAATTTTTTCTATATTTTTTAGCTTTGATACAAATTGTTGTAGTTTTAAGATGTGCTTTTCATCATCATTAATATTTGGCACAATGACCTGCCTAAGCCACATTTTTTTGTTAAGCTTTTGACAGTCTGACAAAAATTTCAAATACGTTGAGTTGTCAAGACCAACAAGATCAAGATATTCTTCATCTTCCACCGCCTTGATGTCAAGTATTACAAGATCGACATATTGTAGTATTTCTTGATATTCGCCAAGACCTACGCCAGCAGTGTCAAGACAGGTGTGGATACCCGCCGCCTTGCAAAGCTTCAAAGTTTCCAACAAAAACTGTGGCTGCAAGAGTGGCTCGCCGCCAGAAAAGGTTACGCCGCCGTCAGAACCAAAATAGCTCTTATATTTTTTTATTTTTTCTAGCAGCTCTTGCGGTGTAAGTTGAAGGCTTCCTTTGCCGATATTCCAAGTTTCAGGGTTGTGGCAATATTTGCAGCGAAGGCGACAACCTTGCATAAACACAACAAATCTTATTCCTGGCCCGTCAACCAGCCCCATTGTTTCAATGCTTGAAATGTTGCCTTTGATCATTGATGTCTCCTATATCGCTATCGTTTTTAGCCAATTTTTTCGTGGAAAGTTCTTGAAATAACTTCCTCTTGATGAGCGCGGCTGAGTTTGTTGAAGTTTACCGCATAGCCAGACACCCTTATCGTAAGGTTTGGATATTTTTCAGGATTGTTCATTGCGTCGATAAGTTTTTCACGATTAAGCACATTGACATTTATATGTTGAGCGCCTTGAGTAAAATATCCATCTATGATTGAGACAAGATTTTTTATTCTGCCCTTTTCATCTTTGCCAAGCGCTTGAGGCACAATCGAGAAGGTGTTTGAAACACCATCTTCACAGCAGTTGCAGTAAGGTATTTTTGCAACAGAGTTGAGTGAAGCAAGTGCGCCAGAGCAATCTCTACCATGCATAGGGTTTGCCCCTGGCGCAAATGGTGTGCCTGCCTTTCTTCCGTCAGGCGTGTTTCCTGTCTTTTTGCCGTACATAACGTTTGAAGTGATAGTGAGCGCAGAAAGTGTATGTTTAGCCCCGCGATAAAGTTTGTTTTTGCGAAGGCTTGCAATGAAGTGCTGCACGATTTCGACTGCTATTTGGTCAACTCTATCATCATCATTGCCGTATTTTGGATAGTCGCCTTCTATTTTGAAGTCAACAGCAATGCCGTTTTCATTGCGGATAGGGCTGACTTTCGCATACTTAATAGCAGATAGCGAATCTGTTGCAACAGAAAGACCAGCCATACCAAAAGCCATAAGTCTTTCAACGTTTGTGTCGTGAAGAGACATTTGTCCTGCTTCGTAGGCGTACTTGTCGTGCATATAGTGAATGATGTTCATTGCGTCAACATAAGTTTTGGCAACTTTGTCAAGAGTGGCAAAGTAAGATTTTTTAACCTTTTCATAATCCAGCACCTTGCCTGACATTTTTGCAACGCCTTTGACAACAAGCTTGCCGCTTTTTTCATCATGTCCTTCATTGATTGAATAAAGAAGAGATTTTGCAAGGTTGCAACGTGCACCAAAGAATTGCATTTGTTTGCCAACCTTCATAGCAGAAACGCAGCAGGCAATCGCATAATCATTGCCATACATTGGTCTCATAACATCATCACTTTC
This sequence comes from uncultured Eubacteriales bacterium, assembly GCA_949067325.1. Classification (GTDB taxonomy): domain Bacteria; phylum Bacillota; class Clostridia; order Christensenellales; family UBA1242; genus Caccovivens. The sequence goes on from CARTDZ010000002.1 coordinate 25,353, forward strand.
ATATTGAATAGAATCAGTGAGGATTGAAATCTTGGCACAAAATTGTTTAAACTTTTCTGGAAGTTTTGTAGACCAAAGCACAGTAAGGTTTGGCTCAGGTGATGAGTCAAGATTGATAAGAGTGTGCAAAATTCTGAAAGAGTTTTTGGTTACAAGGCTTTTTTTGTCGTCAGCCATGCCGCCAATGCTTTCAGTAACCCAAGTTGGATCGCCAGCAAAAATTTCATCATAGTCAGGCGTTCTGAGATGACGCACAAGACGAAGTTTTATCACAAATTGATCTATAAGCTCTTGAGCTGCCGCTTCAGTTATAACACCCGCTTTCAAATCTCTATCAATATAAATGTCAAGAAAAGTTGAAGTTCTGCCCAAGCTCATTGCCGCACCATTGTTTTCTTTTACTGATGCCAAATATCCAAAGTATAGCCACTGTACGGCTTCTTTTGCATTTTTTGCAGGTTTTGAAATGTCAAAGCCATATCTTTTTGCCATTTCTTTGATTTGGCCAAGTGCTTTTATCTGCTCAGAAAGCTCTTCTCTGTGACGTATGCCTTCTTCTGTTGATACGTCAAGCACGCTTGGAAGAAGCATATCAGCCTTCTTCTCTTCTATAAGCCTGTCTATACCATAAAGCGCAACGCGGCGATAATCTCCAATTATTCTTCCACGACCATAGGCGTCTGGAAGACCTGTCAAAAGCCCTGCTGAACGTGCTGCACGTATGTCTGGCGTGTAAGCATCAAAAACACCATCATTGTGTGTTTTTCTTGTGCCTGAAGTGAAGATAGCTTCAAGTTTTTTGTCCATATGCTTTCCATAAGCTGCGAGTGCTTGCTTAGCTGTTCTTATTCCGCCAAAAGGGTTGACAATTCGCTTGAGAGGTTTGTCTGTTTGAAGACCAACAACAACCTCATTCTTTTTGTCAATATATCCAGCTTTAAAAGTGTTGATGCCTGATACTACCTTAAGCTCAACATCTAAAAGACCTTTTTTACGCTCCAAAGCCAAAAGTTTTTCACACTTTGCCCAAACCTTTTTTGTCTTTTCAGAAGCAGGCGCTAAAAACTCGTCGCCGCCTTTGTATTCTGTATAGTTTGAAAGTATAAAGTCATTGACATCAATTGACTTTTGCCACTTTTCACCCTTAAAATTTTTCCATGCTTCGATTGCAATTTTTTCTTCCATTTTGTTCTCTTTTCTCCTTTTCTTTTTTAGCCAAAATGATTATATCATAATTGCCATTCCATAACCAAATAAAACACAATCAAAAAAATATTTTGTTCATGAAAACTTTAAACTCTTCTTCAGAATTTTCGTAATTGCTTATTGGCCCCCACCCGTTATAATTAAATTTAAGAAAAACCTAATGAAAAAAATCTAATAATAGTAATGAGGCCCTTCCTGAAAGCTTACAAAATGCAATCAATGCTTTTTGTAATTTGTTAAGTGAAAAAGAGCTAGACAAACAAGAAGACATAGAACAAGAATAAAAAGAAAGGATAACACTATCCTTTCTTTTTTATTCACCCCATTGAGACACCGCTTCAACAAGTGCTGCACTTGCACTTGTTTTTTCTGCTGGCTCGATTGAGATAACCTTGCTCTCTTCTTTTTTGTCATCATTTACTGCAGGCATTTGCACTTCAGCTGAAACCTCCTCTTCTAAAGTAGGATTTTTGGCAGTTTGGTCATCGCTTTCATTTGACAAATCTTTTTCAGCTTCTGCTTCTTTCGAGCCATATTCTTCAGTCTTTGCGTCTTCTATCATTTCGCCTAAAGCATCTTCACTATCGCTTTTGCCGTCAGAAATTTTTGTATCATCTTTTTCTTCTTTTATAGGTTTGCTTGCAGCTTTTTCACTGCTATCATCTCCGTCAGAGCCACTTTCATCATCTGCGGAATTGTCTTCGTCTTTGTCTTCTTTTTTATCTTCTTTGATTTCAAATTCTTGCTTTTCGCCGCTCTCAATTTCAACTTCAAGCTTTTCTTGAGGTTGACCTTCAATTGTGGCGAGAAAATCATAAACTTCGTCAAGATTGCCATCAAGGTCAAGATAAAAACATCTGCCATCAAACCTGCCATTGTTGCCGCGAATGATATTTATTCCACTTGAATTTTGTTGAACGTGAATAAGAAGTTGGTTAAAAGGCAAGCCACTTGCGTTCATCTTTTTACCATAATCAAACTTGACCCAATACCCTTCTTTAAAATCTTCCATCGTAAGTTTGTGAATAGCCACCGCAAAAGCTGGCATTTGTCTACTGCCAGAAATAGCCTCAACAAAAAGTTCGTCAAAACGAGCCTCCTCACTTTCACTCATAACAACTTGTTGACCATCATTAAAAAACTGCACCACATTCGCCTCACTGAAAACTTCTGGCAAGATGCCTGCCTGTGCCACAAACATAACAGGAACTGCCATCAACATAAAAAGAAATTTCATTCCTCACCTCCATTTTACAAAATAGTGTGAGAAAATTCAAAATCTTTTATGCAAATGATATAAAAAGTTTTGTGAAAAACAAGACAAAATAATCTTGATAACAATCAAAAAAAGTCAGAACTAAATTCTGGCTTTTACCTTTTCTTTGTGAGACCTTTCAAAGTTTCAAAAATGATTGCTTTAACTTTCTCACTTTCGTCAAGATCTTCAATCATAAACATTGGCTTGGCACCTTTGTAAGGAATTTCTGCACAAAGCCCAAACTTTTTGTTGGTTTCAGCTATTTTTATAAGCACACGTCCATCATAAATGCCGCCAAGCAATTCACCTTTGTAGTAAAGTAAATATTCACCCATCATAGGTCGACAGGTGACCTCACCCAGCGCCATTGTCAAAGCTTCAACAACATAATCTCCAAGCCAAAATCATCTGCATTAATAATTAGTTTCATAACCCTCCATTTTTATTTTCAAAGAAAGACACCAAATCTCCAATTTCTTCAAAATGTCCTACTCTTCTTTTATTACGACTCTGCATCCAGTGCCAAAATCAATCTAACACCACTGCATACGGCATGCATTTATCTGTCTAAAAAAAGACTTTTTATACAATATAGTTGAATCAACTGACAACAAAGTCTTTTTTTTGATTTTTTTGTTTTGATTTTGCGACGGCAATTTTTTGATTAAAAAATCAAAATAATCAAAAATAATCAAACTTTGATTTCGCGATCGCACTTTTGATTTTGCGATAATCAAAAATCGCCTTCATCCAACAAAGGATAAATGTCGATTGCGGGTTCTTCATATGGGTGAACTTCTCGAAGTTTCTTAATTACTTGTTTAACATTTTTGACATCACAAATAAATTCTAATTTTTCCTCTTCAACAAATTCTAATTTATTTTTTATTCCTAAATATGGATTTGCTTTTTCATTTGGTCTAAAAGTCCCAATACTTTTTACAGATGAAGTGCAATAATCATAATCTCCAATCACTCCAGCTCCTGCACTACATACAGCATCTCTAACTCTTTCAACATCTTCAACTGGAATTGTAACAAAGATTTTCACCTTTTTTATTTCAAAATTCATACTTACCTCTTCAAAAAAGACTTTTTGTTTAGTATATTTGGTGCGGATAACAGGAGTTGAACCTGCACCCTTTCGGACTGGAACCTAAATCCAGCGTGTCTGCCATTCCACCATATCCGCACATTCATTTGAAGCATTTTTTGTGAGTGTCTAAACGACAAATGCTTCTTTTTTATTTTAAAGCATTTTGAGGTGTTTGTCAATAGAATTTTGACACTTGCGATTTCTTGCTTTGTTTTTTAAAATGTGATATAATATTTTTAATACAAAAGGAAAAAACATGACAAATCTATCAAACAATTCAAAGGACAATAAAAAATCTCTAAACTTGATTGGCAGCCTTCTTTTGTGTATCGGCTTTTTGTGTTTTGTCTGTTTTTTTGTTTGGGTGGTCATCAAAGGCACTTCTGTTGATGCGACGCGCTGGCAAAGGTTGTTGCCAATGATACTTATGCTGATTTCACTTTTACCAATCATTGCTGGACTTGCGCTGATTATTATTGCCAGCAGAGGTGAAAAATTGCAAAAGATTGAAGGTGAAAGCCGTTATGAACGTAAACAAAAAAAAGCGGCAGCAAAACTTTATAAAAAACCCAAGAAGGATAGAGACCCAAGACTTGGTGAAATCGCTTATTGGCGAATAGAAGAAGAAAAGCCTACTAAAGAAGAAAAGCCTACTAAAGCCACCAACGCTTTTGATATTGAAGAAATTTCACTAAATCAGCCAGTTGACAAAATAGAAAAAGATTAAGCTTTGTGCTTAATCTTTTTTGCATAACCCCGCTTTATCGTAATGTCATTTTATCTATCTAAGTTTGAGTTGTTGGTTGCACAATATTGTTGAGTTATATCTGACAATTCTTTAATCTCGCTGCACTTTTTCACTTTTGGGTGAACATTGACTTGAAGAAATAATATTTCTTTTTCATCTTCAAATTTTTCAAGGCGAGGCAGTGCGATGGCCTGAGGTATGGCTACTTGATAAGCATTTCTATAAATGTGCCCGCTCAGGGCATTTATGCTGCTTACCTTTTTAGCTCTTCTCCAAAAGTTTGGCATTTCCGCCAATTCTTGTTTGCATAAGCCTTGTTTGCTTTTTTGACTTACCTTTATTAATTGGTCTTCATAATAAACAAAATGCTTTGCGTTGTTTGTGATAAGATTTACGCCCAACAGGCTTGCTTCAGCCATCACTAGCGCATCTTTGTCAGGAACTATAGTTTTTTGTGCGTGACTAAAGTGGCTTTTCATTGGTGCCAGCCCACCACTATCTTTTTGGCAGTATTGTTGAGCAAGTTTGAAAACTCTGTTGCGATACCCCTCTCTATCCTCTTTAGACAAGTCAGGCGTAAAGCAATATTCGCATAAAAATCTTATATAATTTTGACTTTTAGGACACTCTTGAAGTGGCGTTCGCGTAACAACAGGTTTCAAAATGCCACTTTTGATAAGCTCATGCAAAGTTTTTACACCTCTGGAAATTTTCTTGTCTGCATCAACTTCTTCACCATTTTCTAAACTGATGAGATAGCGTTCAAAATTAACCACCATACTTAGTGCATCTGTATCTAAAGCAATATAAATAGGCTCTGTTTGTTGTGATCGTTTGGTTTGTTTTTTACTCAATATTTGCTCCTTTTTCTTAATATTAACATCTTTGTGATGAAAAATCAACCCTCTTTTTACAAAAAAAAGCATAAAATGTAACAAAAAAAATCAAAAAGACTTTTATATGATTTTATATTTTGTTATAATGTATTTGCAAAAGTTAAACATAAACATTTGTAGAGATGGTCGAGTGGTTTAAGGCACACGCTTGGAAAGCGTGCGAGGTATAACAGCCTCCGCAGGTTCAAATCCTGTTCTCTACGCCAACATATAAATTTAATATGGTTTTTATTTTAGTTTTGTTTTTAAAAGTTTCTTAATAAGCTTTTAAGCTTTGCTACAACATTCGCGCGAAAATTTGTCGTTTAACAAATCAAACACACTTAAAAAATGATTAATTTTTATAAAAAAAGGCTTTGCTTAAACAAAGTCTTCCTTTATTTTATATTCAGAAGTTTATTATATGTTTTGCTCACCTTTTTCGATTGAAGTTTCCATTTTTTGTTCCAATATTGATCTACATCTTTGGAGTAAAAGTTCTTCTTTTTCCCAAGGATCTATTTCCTCATCTAAAATCCCCTCCCCATTTTCAGCGTCGTCATCTTGTTCGTCTTCTGATTGATCTTCTCTTGATGATATAGTTATACTATCTCTATATTCTCTGTAGGCATCTACATTTCTTCTATGTTCTTCGTTGTCCGCCTCTTCCATATCTTCTTCATAAAAATATCGTTCGTCCTCCAAATCGCGTTCGCTTTCGCGACCCTCGAAAAAGCTATCGCATTCAGGATCGGCAACACCTACAATGCCAATAATGCCCTCGCTGTACATATCAAATTTGTTATCTTTTGACTTTTCCATAAAATTAAATCCTCCTAGTCATATCATATCGCGTTTTATAGCGTTTGTCAATACAAAATTTCAACTTTTTTTATAAATTTTTATTGTTTTTATCCTCCAATTTTTACATTCTTGACGACAACTGCCCTTTGGCGTTATAATCAAAACATAAACAATAAAAACTTTCAAAAACAAGATAAAAAAATAAAAGTTCCAATAAAAAAACCGAAATCCTTCGGCCTTTTATTTACTTTTTTGTTACTTTATTTTCATATTTGTCTAAAGCAGCAATATCTTCCACTCTCATCAAGTGAGCTTTTGTCTTCAAAACGCGTTCCTCAATTGATAAATTTATCTGATAAACATTACACTTTACTTTTGTTATGATTTCATAACCATGTCGAGCATAATCATCAGGCATTTCTTCTTGTCTAAAATCAACATCTTCAAGAGGCAACGTACCATCATAATCAACTTCATGTGTATTTATTTTTTCTACATTTAGCGTCACATTTTTATAATTGGCAACTTCAATGTTAAAGATATTGTTCAACTCAATACACACAACTTTTTCAGTTAAAAAGAACAATAAAAACCCTTCTAACAAATAGCCTTCCAAAAGTCCAAAAATTGGCGAAACTTCTCTGGACAACTCCTTACGAGGCACGCTTTGATGAGCCAGAGTTAAGACTTTTGTCATCTGGCAATCTTTTTGCGTAAAGCTATTTTCACCCGCTTCTAAGAAGATTGTGCCCGTTTCGCTTAGTTTAGACAAATCATTCTCACCTTTCATCATTGCCTTTAGGTGAACAAAGTTTGCTTCAACCGATTTGATTATCTTAATGTTGTTTAAAACATCTTCCTCACTTAAGCCATTTTTTGCTTCAAACGCAATTTCGTATTTTTGAACCTCTTTCTTTTTCAGACCTGTTTTTCTCGTTGCTTTCTTTACCAATTGATTGTAGCGCGACAACAAAATAGTGTTCATAATAAACTCTGAACTATTTTTTCTAGCGTTAAAAATCGCAAAGCACAACAATGCAGCCAAAATGACAACCGCAATTGCAACAAAAATGTAAAGCATAAAAATCTCCTTAATATTTCAATATTATATGCTTAAATCTTTATTATAAATATGTAAAACAGCTTTCATTATAATTTAAAGTTTTACAAGTTTTGTTATAATTTTCAGATATTTTTAAAATTCTTCGTTCAATATTTCAAAATAAGCCTTTGGGTGAGCGCAGACTGGACAAGCTGCAGGAGCTTCCTTTCCTACATAAACATGGCCACAATTTCTGCAAATCCACATCTTCTTCTCAGATTTTTTGAATACTTTGCCTTTTTTAACAAGTTCTGCAATTCGAGCGTATCTTTCTTCATGTCTTTTTTCAATAGCTGCCACAGCCTCAAATTTGTATGCAAGATCTTTAAAGCCTTCTTTCTTAGCTTCATTTGCCATTCTAACATACATATCAACCCATTCGCCATGCTCGCCAGCTGCTGCTGCCAAAAGATTGTCAAGAGTTGAAGGCACATCTCCACCATTTAATGCCTTAAACCAAAGCTTAGCGTGTTCTTTTTCATTGTTTGCGGTTTCTTCAAATATTTCGGCTATTTGTTCATAACCTTCCTTTCTGGCCTTTGAAGCGAAATAAGTATATTTATTTCTTGCTTGGCTTTCGCCAGCAAAAGCCTCCATTAAATTTTGTTCTGTTTTGCTTCCTTTAAATTCCATATTCTTTTACCTCCTTTTTCATTATACCATAACTAAAAAAATAAGCCAAACATTTTTATATAAAAATTATTGTTATGTTTATATAACAATGATACGCAAGATTATTTTATTTATTTATAGTTCATTTGCTTTTTTAGCTAATTTGTATAATAAGGTTAAGTTTTTATGCTGCCAGCCAAGATGTATTATATATATTTACGCTTTTGTTTATATTCCTCATGCTCGCTTTTTATTATCACTATTCAAATGCTTATTGTAACTATTTGAAACTTTGGATCTGCTTTTTTTTGATAATGATATTAAGACACAGGACGAGTAAAAAAACCACTAAAAAACAATATATAGTCTTTATGATATTTTTTAGGTCTGTTTTGTTTTAAACTTTACAACTGCAATAATTTATACAGCTAAAGTAGTAGAAACTTGTTACATCTAAGTTGTATATATTTTTATTGTTTGATGCTTCACATAAACCATAAGAGGTTGTATATGAAAAAAGCTTTTATAGGTAAAACCAACAAATTAGACTTATCAAACTTAAAGCTCCTCTATGTTTCACGTGAAACATTATTATAGTTTTTGCCAGAACTGTTGAAATGAAAATCCTTCAATGTATTTAAAAGCTACTTTTCAAAAACACCTCTTTAAAGCAAATGTTTCACGTGAAACAATGAAAATAGAGAAAAATTGCATGAGGATATATTCGTCAAAACGGGTTGAAATTGATTACAACTCATTTTAGGATAAATTTGGCCAGTGCAAGCCAAAATCAACAAAAAAATTGAGGCATAAGCCTCAATTTTCTTAGTTTTTGTTTCTTTTGTTGTAATTTCGCAGATCTGCCAATATTATCTCTTTTTTCTTCAGCAATTCTATCATATCCGCAAGTCTATCTAAATCGTCTCTTGAATAATAGTCTATGTAAATACGGCCTTTATTGTCGTTTCCTATTGCTGAAACTTTTGTTGCAAATACTCTTTGCATGTCAGAAATAAGTTCTTTCAACTCGATAGATTGCTCTACAACCTTTGTTGCAGGCTTACGATTTGGATTTAGCAAGTTTTTTACAGCTTTTTCCAAGTCGCGCACACTCATTTTTCCGTCGCTGGCTGCTTTAGCAAGCCTTATTTGCTGATTTGTATCTTCTATAACAACCAATGCTCTTGCATGACCCGAAGAAAGCTTGCCTTCTTCAACCATTTTCACAACTTCTGGATAAAGCGTAAGCAATCTAAGTGTGTTTGTTATGTTTGATCTGCTTTTACCAATTCTATCAGCAACAGCTTCTTGTGTGAAATTGTACTCTTCCATCAACTGCTTGATTGCTCTAGCAGCTTCAATAGGGTTTAAATCTTCACGTTGCAAGTTTTCAATCAATGAAACTTCTTTAACTTGCTTTTCTGTATAATTCTTTATAACCACAGGAACAGTTGAAAGCCCCGCAATTCTCGAAGCCCTCCATCGTCTTTCGCCGGCTATTATAAGATACTTATCTTCTTCTTGCTTGTTAACAATGATAGGCTGAATAACTCCATGTATTTTTATTGAGTTTGCAAGTTCTTGCAAAGCTTCATCGTCAAAGTATTTTCTAGGTTGGTTTGGGTTTGGATAAAGTTTGTTTATATCCAACTCTGAAACTGATTTTGCAGGAGCGTCTTTTTTTGTTTGGGCAGTTATGTTTTTATTACTTTCGTCTTCTTCGTAAAAGCCAAAGAGCGATTCCAGACCACGTCCTAAACCTTTTTTGTTGCTCATATTACTTTACCTCCCTTAACGTTATTTTGGTATCTTTTGTTATAGATTTATAACTTGTTTTGTTTCTATTCAAAAATTCTTCTGCCAAGCTTAAATAAGCATCAGCGCCTTTTGAAGAAGGCTCATAAATCAAAATAGGCTCGCCGTGGCTTGGAGCTTCGGCCAAGCGAATATTTCTTGGGATATAAGTGAAGAAAACTTTTTTCCCAAAGAACTTTAGGATTTCATCACTCACTTGATTTGTGAGATTTGAGCGCTTGTCTTTCATTGTCATAACAACGCCTTCAATATCAATCTCAGGGTTTAGATGATATTTGATAAGTCTGATTGTGTTCATAAGCTGAGTTATACCCATCAGAGGATAATATTCACACTGCATAGGTATTATCACGCTGTTGCAAGCCGTCAAAGCATTTACTGTAATAAGGCCGAGTGAAGGAGGGCAATCTATCATGATAAAGTCATATTTTTCACGAAGCGGGTCCAATATTCCTTTCAAAATCTTCTCACGCTGGGGCATTTGCACCATTTCTAGTTCTGCGCCAGCCAAATCTACAGTTGAAGGCAAAACATCAAGACCTTCTAGTGCAGTCATCTTGATAACTTCTTCTGCATTGCTATCTCCAGAAATAAGATCATAAACTGTTTTCATGTCGCTATCTTTGTCAATTCCAAGCCCGCTTGTAGCGTTGCCTTGAGGGTCCATATCGACAACAAGCACAGTCTTGCCCATTGCAGCTATGTAAGCTGATAAATTTATACAAGTTGTAGTTTTTCCTACGCCACCTTTTTGGTTGGCAAAAGCAATAATTTTTCCCATAATTTTTCCTTTTCTTTGTTTTATAGCTAAATTATACAATAAATTGCAGAAAAAATAAAGAAAAATTGCAAATAAATCATATATTTATGCCTTTTATGCGTTTTTTGTATTGTAAATGCTGATGTTTTATATTTTTAACTTGATTTGCAAAGATCCATAACAATATATATAAGGGTTGAAATCAATTAAAAAATACACCTGAGAAAAAGGTGCTTTTTTAACATTGAATTATAGGTTTTGTTTTTGGAAGATTTTTTCCACGCGGATATTTGAGCGGGGTTGGCTTAATCTTGTCAATTATGACGAAGCTGCGAGAAGCTTCTATCTCACAAAGCTCTATCTTTTTTATTGATGAGATTTTTCCGCCAAAAACTTCAATAGCTTTTCTTCCATCTTCAACTTCATCTTCAACTTTTTGCGACTTGTACATAATTACTTTGCCGCCAATCTTTGCAAATGGCATGAGGTATTCAGCCAGTGTAGGTATTTGAGCAACAGCGCGCGACAAGGCTACATCAAACTTTTCACGCATCTTTTGTGCATAATCTTCAGCTCGATTATGCACGCATTGCACGTCTTCAAGTTTTAAAAGCTCAGCCACTTGCTTTAAAAAATTTACACGTTTTTGTAGGCTATCAAGAAGGGTGATTTTGATGTCTGGTCGAAGGATCTTGAGTGGCACACCAGGAAAACCAGCGCCGCTGCCGACATCAATCACTTTTGCGTTTTGTGGTAGGTTTTTTGCAGGCAAAACACTGTCTAAAAAGTGCTTGAAAATCACGCCTTCTTCATCTGTTATCGAGGTCAGGTTGAACTTTTCATTTTCTTGCACCAAAAATTTGTAATAACAAAGAAATTGACTGATTTGATATTCACTCAACTCAAAACCATATTTTTCAAATACTTTTTTGATTTTTTCTTGCATAGTTAATTATTTTGTCCTTTAAACTTTTTGACTAAAACTGTGAGGACTGCAATGTCAGAAGGTGAGACACCTGAAATTCGCGAGGCCTGACCAATGTTCAGGGGTTTTATTGCGTCGAGCTTTTCACAAGCCTCAAGTCTTATTCCATGCAAACTTTTGAATGAAAAGTCAGCTGGAATTGTCAAGCTTTCGTTTTTCTGAAACTTTGCAATATCCTCTTCTTGCTGCTTAAGATAGCCTTGATATTTGCACATAATATTCATCTCATTGACAACTTCAAATGAAAAATCGTCAAACACGTGCAACACTTCGTTGATTTTGAAAGCGTCAAGATTTGGACGTTTGAGCATATCAGCTATAGTCACGCTATCCTTTGGCAAACTTTCGTTATTGTCCATATAAAGCTTTTTGATCTGTTCGTCAAGTTTATATTTTGTTTTTGTGATCTGCAAGATTTTTTCTATGTTTTTCTGTTTCTTCTTAAAAACTTTATAACGTCTGTCGTCAACAATTCCAAACTTACGACCTATTTCAGTCAAGCGAAGGTCGGCGTTGTCTTGCCTAAGCAAAAGTCGATATTCTGCACGTGAGGTCATCATGCGATAAGGCTCTTCTGTGCCCTTTGTGACAATATCGTCAATCAGCACACCAATATAGCCATCACTTCGTTTCAACACAAGTTGATCTTTGTTTTTAAGATAGCAGTTTGCGTTTATGCCTGCTATTATTCCTTGTGCCGCCGCCTCTTCATAGCCACTTGTTCCATTGATTTGTCCAGCGAAGAATAAACCTTTGGCTTTTTTATATTCAAGCGTAGGCAAAAGCTGGGTTGGGTCAATGCAGTCATATTCAATAGCGTAGCTGTCACGCATGATTTCAGCGTTTTCAAGACCTTTGACTGAGCGGATCATTTTTTCTTGCACGTCGACTGGCATTGAGGTTGAGAAGCCTTGAATATAAACCTCATTGGTCGAAAGGGCTTCTGGCTCAAGAAAAAGTTGGTGGCGATCCTTGTCTGCAAAGCGTACAATCTTGGTTTCAATCGAAGGGCAGTAGCGCGGCCCAACACCTTTGATAAGCCCTGAAAAAACTGGTGCTTTATCAAGGTTATCGCGTATTATATCGTGCGTCTCTTGGCCAGTGTAAGTGAGATAACACACAGCGCTATTTTTGTTTTTCCGCTTTGTGAGAAAAGAGAAGTTTTGAATTTGCTCTTCGCCATTTTGGACATCAAGCTTGCTATAATCAATACTGCGGCTATTTATGCGGGCAGGCGTTCCCGTCTTAAATCGCATGAGAGTTAAACCAAGATTTTTTAAGCTGTCTGAAAGTTTTTGGGCGTTCATAAATCCGTTTGGCCCAACATCTTTTGTGTAATCGCCAATTATTATGCGGCTTTTAAGGTAAACACCTGTTGCAAATACGATTGCTTTGCATTTGTAGTTTTTGCCTACCGCGCTTTCCACAATCTTTGTTCCGTCGTTGTTTACTATTATATTGACAGCCTCGCCTTGACGAAGAAATAGATTTGGCGTGTTTTCAATCGTTTTCTTCATCTCTTGATGATAGCGGTGCTTGTCCGCCTGAGCCCTTAAACTTTGCACTGCAGGCCCTTTGCCGCTGTTTAGCATACGAAGTTGAATAAGTGTTTTGTCGATATTGACACCCATTTCGCCGCCAAGTGCGTCAACCTCAGACACAAGTTGACCTTTTGCCGTTCCGCCAATAGAAGGATTGCACGCCAAAAAAGCCACTGCGTCCAAACTCAATGTCAACAATAACGTTTTGTTTCCAGTTCTCGCAAGAGCCAGCCCAGCTTCGCAGCCAGCATGACCCGCGCCAATAACTATAGCGTCAAATTCTTCCATGTTTATCCTTTTAAGCAAATTTGATTTTTTTGTTTTCAATTTATAGATATATTTTTAGTGAAAGAGTGGTAAATTCATAAAACTAAACTTTTGACTGTTTTTTTATAATAGTGAATTTAAACCTTGTCGCAAACGGGCTTGCCTAAGCAGTTACTTGCCTAAGCAGAACTTTGAAAAGATAAGGTCTATGATTGCTTCATTTTCGCACTGTCCAGTAATTTTGCCAAGTGCATTCCAAAGATTTTTGATCAGCATGGCGATTATGTCCATACTTTTTTCTTTCGCTGCAAATATTTCGCTTACTATGCTTTTTGCTTGCTTTAAATGCTCGATCTGACGCTCGTTTATTACAAACATTTTGCTAAAATCGATTTCTTCACCAGCAACCAGAGTGTAAATTTTTTCTTTGAGTTCTTCGATTCCTCTCTCGTCTTTTGCAGAAATTGAGATCTCGTCATCTTGCTTTTCAAGCACTCTTTTCTCATCATTTTTGTTGACTATGATAAGGTGTTTTGTCTTCTTCGCAAGCTCTAAGATTTTTTTGTCTTCTTCTTTCAAATCTCGCGTTCCGTCAAGCACGCACAAAACAATGTCAGCTTTTTCAATGCTTTTTTTGCTTTTTTCAATTCCAATCTTCTCAACTTTATCTAAAGCGTCGCGAATACCCGCAGTATCAATAAAATTTAATTTTACGCCTTTAAAAAATATATGTTCTTCAATAGTGTCGCGAGTTGTTCCTTCAATGTCAGTCACAATTGCCTTGTCTTCACCAATAAGTGCATTCAGGAGTGAACTTTTGCCCACGTTGGGCGAGCCAACGATAGCGACAAATATACCTTCTTTCATAAATCGAGCATTCTTTGCTTGTTTTACAAACTCATCAATCTCTTTTTCAATGTTGAAAAGCGAACAAAAAATTCCTTCCTTGGCAGATTTTTCAAAATCTTCTTCTGGATAATCAAGCGTCGCTTCAATTTGGGCAATTTGTGCGGTTAAATCTTCTTGCAAAGCCATAATCTTGTTTTTGAGCTTGCCGTCTGCCACGCTTAGTGATGCTTTAAGCTCGCTTTCGCTTTCAGCATTAATTTCGCCAATTATAGCTTCTGCTTCGTCAAGACTTATCTTGCCATTTTCAAATGCGCGACGCGAAAACTCGCCACCCGAAGCCATACTTGCTCCACTTTCGAGCAACAAGCCAAGCACTTTTTGGGTGAGGTGAGTGCCGCCGTGAATTTGAAATTCAACCATGTCCTCACCCGTGTAAGAAAAAGGACCTTTGAAATAAACCATGAGACAGCGTTCGCGACTTCCATCTTCAAAATTTATATATCCAAGCTTCAAAAATCTTGGCTGAATTTCACCTTTATACGAAAAAACCTTTCTTGCAATTTGCAAAGAATTTTTGCCGCTCATTCGCACAATAGAAATTGCACCTCGACCTAAAGGCGTTGAGATTGCCGCGATTGTCTTTTCCATGCCGATATTATAACACATAAAAAAAGCTTTGGCAAGGATAAAAATGTTAATATCATAAATGCTGTCGACAAAAAACTTTTGAACTCGCCAAATTATTATAACCAAATCATTTGCGGCTAAATCAAAGATGATATATACTTGCCTTATGATGATTGATGAAGCTTTTATAAAAAACTTTCAAGCCTACCGACGGCTTAAAGATATATTTGAAAACGGCTATGTTCCTAGCCGTTATTTAAGCTATTATTCTGAGCAAACTGTTCAGCTGACCAACGCTCTTGGTCACGCTGCTTTCAATTTGACCGATCCTCTTTTGAAACTTTTTAGTCGCGAAGAACGCGGTATTTTTGCTCTTGGGCTTCATGTGGGAGAAGGCAGACTTGACATTATAAAAGAACGTCTTATCAACAACCTTTCTTGTTTTGGCCTTGAAGTCAAGCCTTGCAAGAAAAATGCAGCCGCCGATAGCCAGTCATGGAAAGTTGCAATTTTCACCGATGAGTTTGGAAGCGACTATCATATTTTAAAGCAAGAAAAAAGTGGCATATGGACGCACAAGCCAACCTTCTATCAAAACCTTCAAGCGGAAACAAACCTGCCTATGTATATTGACGCACGTCACCACGAATATATTTTTGGAGAGACATTGATGATAACAAATCCAAAAGGTAGAGAGGTCTCTGATAATTTTCTTTCAAAAATAGAAGAAAATAGTCGTCTAGGCTATTGACAAAACAAAAAAATTCGATATAATTGTCATTATGAAATTTAAAGATTTGCAAACTTCGTTGATACTAGGTAATTTGCAGGGTGCTTTAAAATTAAAGCACATTTTTTTACAAGGCTTTTTGCCAAACAGGGGTTTGAGCAGTTATAACAACAAAACTATATTTCTTACAAATTGCTTTGGCCACGCTTGCATGAACCTGCCCGACAATCTGCTTTCAAGATTTAAACCTGAAGAAAGATATGTTTTTAAATTGAGTAGTTATGGCAAGATTAATAATACCAAAAACCTTAAAAAAACTTTTTTAAAAGCCATGAAATGTTATAATCTCAAAGTTAAAACCTGTTCTCAACAAGACGTGCCAGATGAAAATTCATGGAAAATAGTTTTTTTCAAAAACACCTATGTTGAAGATTATCATTTTTTTAAATATGAAACACAAAAGGTTATATCGCACAAACTTGGTTTTACTGACGATCGAGAATTGAGTATAAATGTACCACATTACAAAAATTTGGAACTTATTGGTTATTATATGATAACAAACCCTAACGCCAAACAATTGTCAGACACTGAGATGAAAAGCCTTGAAGAGAAACTAGAAACCATGTAAAGAAAAAAGCCCTATAAACGGGGCTTTTTTTAGTCTTTATATTCTTTTGGAAAGATTATGCAATAGCGTTTTGGCTCACTTCCTTTACTGAGTGTGGTTACGCGGTCATCATTTTGAAGTGTGGTGTGGATAATCCTACGCTCAGCTGCGTTCATAGGTTCGAGCTTCATATATCTGCCACTTTTAGCTACCTTGTTGGCTATTCTTCTAGCAGTGGCTGCCAAACTTTCTTCACGACGCTCTTTATAATTTGCGATGTCAAGAAGCACACGTTTTTCAGTCTTTGGACAAAGTGATTTCATTATATTTGAAATTGCATACAAACATTCTCCACGTCTGCCTATGATTTCGCCCATGTTTTCGCCGTCAACCAAGTAGGTTATATTTTGCTCATCTTCCTTAATATCAATGGTCACATCTTTTTCAAGAGCTTTGAAAAATCCTTCGAGGAACTGCTTTGGCTCAACATATTTGTTTTCTTTGCTTGCTTTGACTGCCTGCTTTTCAGCTTTCTTTTCTTCTTTTTCTTCAGCCTTGACTTCTTTTTTCATTACTTTAGCTTCAGCTTTTGTTGATTTGTCATCTTCCTTGACAACCTTAGGCTGTTTGATTTCAGGCTTTGCTTCTTCGACCTTAACCTCAGCTTTCTTCTTTTGTTTTGACTGATATTTTTCTTTTACATCTTCACTTATTGACACGAGAACTTTTGCCTTTTTAAAAAGTCCGCCTTCGTTGATTATTTTGATATCAACATCTTCTCTTGGCGCTTTAAGCTCCAAAAGTGCATTTTCGATAGCTTTTTCAATTGTTTTTCCTGTTCCTTCTGCTTGTAACATTAATCCCTCCAATGTTTTTATTTTTTAAAACTTTCGTGTGTAGTCAACCTCAACAACCGTCTTTTTTTCTTCCTCTTTTTTCTTGCTATGATCATTCCATTTGTTGATAATGTAGTTTTGCAATGGAATGAGCAAAGCGCTTATAAGTTGACTGATAAACATATAAATTGCAAACACGCTGTTGTAGAAAATTGCGAATATACCAAATATGCAAGGCATTATAAATTTCAAAAATTTTCCGCCTGCTTGAACTGGTGCTTCTTGTCCTTTTTTCTTTCTTGTAGAAAGCCACATTGACAAGAATGAAGCCAAAACACAAAGCACTGGCAAGATAAGATAACCATTTACTCGACCTTCTTGCTCTCTCAAATCTGTCATGAATGAGTTGTAAATAAATTCTTCGCCTTCTTCAATCTTGGCAGCTCCGACTTTTGCTGAATAGTTTTCATAAGTGAAAACAGAACGCTCAAAAGGTGAGTCTGCAATCCAAATATTGTCAATCCAAAGGAAGTTTTCCTTGTTTTCGTTAAACTTTATTTTTACAAATTCAATTGCTACATTTTGGAATGCTTCTGTAAAATATATGTTTTCTGTCGTAACATTTCCTTCAGCGTCAGTTGTTTCCTTTGTATCAACAACAACTTTCTTTTCGTCAAAGTTTTTAAGTATTGCTGTCAAATTCAAGTTGGTGCTGTCGATTATTTCAACCTCTTGACCTTCTTCATTCGTTTCAGTTCGTTTAGTTGAAAAATCTGTTTGATATGGCATGAATGCCACTTTTTCATTATTATCTTTTTTGAACAAGCCGATATAATCTACTTTTTCTTCACCTTCGCCTTCGCTATAACGCTTAAAATAAAGGTTTTGATAGTCTTTGAAAGTTTCAGTCTCTTGTGAAAGTGAATTTGTGTATTCATTTGTCAAAACAACACAATTTGCATAGTCGTATTTAAGTTCTTGATAATTACTTGCGATTTTGTAGGCAGCCATGTTGTTAAGCCCGCCAAACAGTGTGAAGAAAATCACCATGTTGAGTGCAAGGAATAAAAACATAAAAGCGCAACTTCCCATTCCCTTTGAATTGGTCTTTTGATATAACTCATTTTGTTTCTGTTTGAGCAACTTTGGATTGTTGGCATACTTTTTGTTTAAGTTTTCAAGTTCAGGCTTCATTTTTGCCTGTTGTTCGCTCATCTTAAACGACATACGTCTGTTTAATGTGTCAATTGGCGCCCAAATAAGTCTTATTATGATAGTAAGCAAAATGATTGCCAAAATATAGTTGTTTGTAAAGCCTTCAAAAGCTCGGATAATAGTCTCCCACATACCAGTCGGCTCGCTGAGTGCGAGTAGGGTGCTTAAAATAGCCATTTGCCTTCTCCTTTAATATTTATTGGCAATGGGTCATAACCATAACATTTATTTCTTGGCGTGCATCTACAAATTCTTTTTAAACCTAAAAAACAACCTTTAAAAACGCCATACTCTTTAAGAGCTTGCAAAAAATAGTTTGAACAGCTTGGGCTGTATCTGCAAACATGAGGAAGAAGAGGAGAAATGCAATATTTATAAAAATAAATAGGAGTGCTTGCCAAAAACGAAATTGAGCTTTTTAAAAACTTTTTCATTTTGAAAACAATCTTTTCAATTGCTCTTTAAGTTCGTCGAAGCCTAGTTCACAAGCTCCGTCTCTTGCAAGCAATACATAATTGAAATAATTTTCTGGCAAATTTTCAACTCTTACGATTTCTTTAAGTCTTCTTTTAAGCTTGTTTCTCTTGTTGGCTTTTCCTTGCTTTTTGCTTACTGAAATGCCAATCTTGTAAACCTTAAACTTGCTTGGAACAGCAAAAAGTGTCAGATTTTTGGTAGACTTTCTTTTTCCTTTTTTGTAGATATAACTAAAATGCTTATTCTTTTTTAACCTATGGTCAACCCTTTCTTTTGTTTTAAGCTGAGAGTTTTTTTCTTCCACGATTTCTTCTTCTTTTCAAAACATTTCTTCCGCTTTTAGTTCTCATTCTTTGTCTGAAACCATGAACTTTGCTTCTTTGTCTTTTCTTTGGTTGATATGTTCTTTTCATGATAGCTTTGCCTCCTTATACTTTAGTAACTCTTTTATTATAATTAAATAAATACATTTTGTCAATCACAAATCAAACTTTTTTGACAAAGCTTTGTCGAAATGACAAAAATTTAATATAATTCTGTGTTGACAGCAATAAAATATTGTGGTATAATCTGACGTTGTAAAGGAGATAAAAATGAAAGAATACATCATTTTGACAGACAACAAAACAGGTGAAAAGGAAGCACATAAGGTAAACAAATTTGACTTTGGCTATATTGACTACAAAAATCAACCACCAGTTTCAACATCATACGCAAATTTTTACACAGCATGCTGTTGTCATATAACTAAGATTAACAACAAACACAAAGGTCAAATAATTTACAAAGTCAGAACAAAAAAGTGTCCATTTAAAATTTTGACAACACCTGCAAGGATTGTACAAACAGAAAAATTACTCATAAGCAAAATTAAAGCTGAACACATTTCTCTCTGTCCAAAATGCTTCCCAAACATTGAAAATGAAAAATAAAGATAAAACTATTTATCTTTTTTTTGTTTTTGTGCTAATATTGTTTATAGGAGAAAATTATGTTTAACAAAAGAAAAATATTTTTTGCAAAATTAAAAGACAAGGCAATTATTCCAAACAAAAAAGATGAAAATGCAGGCTATGATGTTTTTGCATGCTTTGATGATGAGTTTATAAAAATTGAGCCTCATGAAACAAAACTTATTCCTCTTGGCATAGCTTGGGCTTGCAACAAAAATTTTTATATGCAAATTGAAGAACGTTCTAGCACTGGCCTTAAAGGTTTGAAGAGAAGCGCAGGTATTGTAGATAGTGGATATCGTGGTGAATTAAAAGTTGAAATACACAATGCAAACATCTTTCCTGTGTATATCTCAAATATAAGTGAAAACGAACTTGTAAGCAAAGAAAAAATAAAAGGCAAATTTTTGTATTATTCAACTCAAAACGCAATTGCTCAAGCAGTAATTCATAGGGTAGAAAAGACAAGAGTTAAAGAAATAAATTATGACAATCTTTTAAAGATTAAATCTACAAGAATGAAAGAAGGTTGGGGTTCTTCAAACAAAGTATAAAAGTTCTTTTTTAATTTTTTACTATTTATAAAAAAACTTAATAATAAAAAACAACTCAAGAAACTATTGAGTTGTTTTATTTTTAACCTATTACTCTTACTGGCAAAATGAGATATAAAAATTCATCTTCTTCAGTTGGAACAATAACACAAGGTGTTGATGATTTGTTGAAGCAAACTTTTACAAACTCGTTTGCATTCACTCTCAAACTTTCGAGAAAATATCTTGGGTTGAAAGAAATCACCAAATCTTTGCCACTTACTGTGACTGGTATATTTTCTTTTATGTTTCCAAGCTCTGAATTTGAAGTAATGCAAAGATTGTTTTCTTTTATATCAAACTTTACAAAGTTGTTTGATGAAGTTTTTGAAAGAAGTGTTGCTCTTTCAAGCGCTTGTTCAAATTGTTCTTTGTTTATGATAACAAAAGTCTCATAGTTTACAGGTATTATCTGCTTGTAGTTTATATAATCACCTTCCAAAAGTCTTGAAGTAACCTTTGTATCTCCAAGGTCAACCATGATTGTATAGTCGTCGATATAAACATTTATGATATCTTCACTGTCATCAATAAGCTTTGAAAGCTCGCTCAAACTTCTTGAAGGCACAACAATTGATTTTTTTATATCTGAAGTTATAGATTTTTTAACTCTTGCAAGCCTGTAACCATCAAGTGCAACAACATTTAATTCTTTGCCATTGATGTCGAAAAGCACACCTTTCAAAATTGGCCTTGAGTCATCAATTGCTACTGAAAATATTGACTTTGACACGCAAGTTTTAAAATCTTTTTTGCTTATGCCAAAAAATTCAGTTGTCTGTATTTTCTTAAAGCCTGGGTATTCAATAGGGTTGTAGCATTGGATCATACTTTCGCTGTCTTCATAACGTATGATAAGCTGATTTTTTTCATTGAGTTCAAGTTCAATTTCGCTGTTTGTAAGCTTTTTGACAAACTCGGTGATAAATCTTCCTGGCACTACTGTTTCGCCTTCAACTTTTACGTCTGCTTTGATTTTCTTTTCAATAGAAAGTTCTGTATCAGTGGCACTCATAGTAAGAGTTCCATCTTCAGCAATAAGTTTTATTCCTTCCAAAATAGGATTTGTTATTTTGTTTGATATAGCTTTGCTTACTTTCAAAAGTGAATCTGAAAGTTCAAGTCCTTGACATACTACGATCATTGTTTTTCTCCTTATTCAAAAATATTTTAGCACACCTTGACAAGCGTTGTCAACGTATCTAGGCAATAATAAAATTTAAGTTTTCTCTGTCACTGTCCCGCCTAAAAAATGAAAGTATTTATATGTTAAATATGTTAAATAATAGTATTCTTAATAAGCTTTTGTGGAAATGTTGACAAGGTGTTGCCTGTTGCCACAGGTAGTATATTTTTTTTAAAAATCAATATTAGACACACAATATATAGTGTTTTGAAAATGTGGATAACTTGTGGACAAACTATCACAATTATCCACCTTTCAACATTTTGCGAATTTCTGAAATAAAAGTTCTTGTCTTTTGTGAAGTCTTTATTTGATCAGAAATTTTGTCGCGACTATGCATGATGGTTGTATGATCTCTTCCACCAAAAACTTTTCCTATAGAAACAAGAGGCATTTCAATGATTTCGCTTATAAGATAAATGGCTATCATACGAGGTTCAACCACTTCTTTAGATTTCTTTTTACCAATAATATCTTGCTTTGTTATGTCGAAATAATTGCACACAGCTTCGATAATATCATCAGCAGTGAGGCCTTGATTTTTTTCTTCTTCTACAAGGCTGTCAAGTGCTGCCTTAGCTTCTTCCATGCTTGCAGAACGCTTGCCAAGCAGGTTTGCAAGGAAGTAAACTTTTGAAAGCATACCTTCAAGTTCACGAATATTTGTATCAGCTTTTTCAGCGATATAATCTATTACATCATCATCAATAACATATTTTTCAAGCTGACATTTTTTGCGAAGGATTGCAACTTTGGTTTCAAAATCAGGTGCTTGAATGTCTTGAATAAGTCCACAAGTAAATCTTGAACGCAAGCGATCTGCCAGTGTTTCGATATCTTTTGGTGGTCTATCAGATGAAATAATGATTTGTTTGTTGTTTTGAAAAAGTTCGTTGAAAGTATGAAAAAATTCTTCTTGAGTTGATGTCTTTTTTGAAATAAACTGAATATCATCAACCATCAAAACGTCAAGATTGCGATACTTTGCTCTAAACTCGAGCGTAGCTTTTGTTTTGCTTGCAGAACCTAAACTTTCAATATAAGCGTTTGCAAATTGCTCGCAAGTGACATACATAACTTTCAAATTGGGATTATATTCTCTCAAATAATTGCCTATTGCATGCAAAATGTGAGTTTTGCCAAGACCAACACCACCATAAATGAAGAGAGGGTTAAATTTTTCTCCAGGGTGTTCAGCAACAGCTCTTGCAGCAGCGTAAACAAATTGGTTTGATTTGCCAACGACAAAGTTGTCAAACGTGTATTTGTTGTTGAATGGGTTTTTTGAAAGTTCTACAGCTTTATTGACATTTTTGTCACCATGTTTTTCAACGTATTCTATTTCTTCGTTCTGGTCCAAAATTTCAATTTCGACACCTTCGCCAAAAATATCAGAAGTCGCTTCTTTAAGTTTGTCTAGATAATTTCTTAAAATTTGATTTTTTGCTGAAACTGAATTTGTAGAGATTATCAAAGTCTTGTTTTCAACAAAGTCAACCACCTTAAGAGGCTTAAACCACATCACAAACGAAACATTTGAAACAGTTATTTCAAGTTTTTCAAGCACTGCTTGCCAAAGAGAATTTAAATCTTGCAT
>CARTDZ010000003.1 GCA_949067325.1 uncultured Eubacteriales bacterium
GCGTGACGCTATGCCGGCGTAAAGGCAATTAAATGAAGGTGCTAAGATAAGCACGAATTAGGGTGGAACAGCGGTTATTATAGTCGCCCCTATGCAAATCTTTTGCATAGGGCTTTTTTGTGCCGTTGGCCCTTGCTAAGAAAGCTCAAATTGCCTCACTAACAAAAAATATAAATTAAGGAGAAAAGAAAAAAATGGACAAATCAAAAGTAACTATGGACAAAATTGTCAATCTTTGCAAAAATCGCGGCCTTATCTTTCCAGGCAGCGAAATCTATGGCGGAATGGGCAACACTTGGGATTATGGCCCTGCTGGCGTGGAGCTTAAAAACAATATTAAGCGTAGCTGGTGGAAGCGTTTTGTGCAGGAGGCCACAAACTCTTATGGAGTTGACGCTGCAATACTGATGAATAGTCGCGTTTGGGACGCCAGCGGTCACACTTCCTCTTTTTCTGACCCAATGATGGATTGCAAGTCATGCAAAACGCGTCACCGCGCTGACAATCTTATCGAAAATCACTCGAAAAGCTCTGTCAATCCTGACACAATGACAACTGAAGAAATGCAAGCTTACATCGAAAGCCACAAAGTAAACTGCCCTAAGTGCGGCAATTTTGACTGGACACCAATCCGCCAGTTCAACCTTATGTTTCAAACTTCAAGAGGCGTAACTGAAGAAGGCGGCAACAAAATTTATCTCCGTCCAGAAACTGCTCAAGGTGAATTTGTCAACTTTCTCAATGTTCAGCGCGCGTCTCGCGCAAAAGTGCCTTTCGGTATCGCGCAAATAGGCAAAGCATTCAGAAATGAAATCACACCAGGCAATTTTATCTTCAGAACTATCGAATTTGAGCAGATGGAACACCAATGGTTCTGTCACGAGAAAGACAGAGACGCTTTTTATCTAGAATTTAAAGACAAGGCATTCAAATACCTTCTTGACCTTGGCATAAAGGAAGAGCATCTTCGCTTTCATGACCACGACAAGCTTGCACACTACGCAAAGGCCGCTTGCGATATTCAATACCTCTTTCCAATCGGCTGGAGCGAGCTTAACGGCATTCACAACCGTTCTGACTATGACCTTTCTCGCCACCAAGAATTTTCTGGCAAAAGCATGCTTTATCAAGATCCGTTCACAAACGAAAAATTTGTGCCTAGCGTGATTGAATATTCAATCGGTGCTGACAGATTGACTTTGGCGATTTTAAGCGAAGCTTATGAGGAAGAAACTCTTGAAAACGGCGAAACTCGCGTTGTAATGCACTTCCACCCTGCAATTGCACCTTACAAAGTTGCAATCCTGCCACTTCAGAAAAACCTTTCTGAAAAAGCACGCGAAGTTTTTGCCGCACTTTCAAAAGAATTTATGTGCGACTATGACGAAGCTGGCTCAATAGGCAAACGCTACCGCCGCCAAGACGAAATCGGAACGCCTTTCTGTGTAACCATCGACTTTGACACACTTGAAGACAATTCTGTAACAATCCGCGACCGCGACAGCATGAAACAAGAACGCATTGCAATTTCTCACCTCACATCATATATTGCCGAAAGAATTAAATTTAACTAAGTGATGATAGAAAAATATTTGACTTAAAAAAATAACATCGACACAAAAAAAACATCAGCTTAACTGATGTTTTTTAAGTTTGCTTTGTTTATAAGAAGTTTACTTGATTTATTTTCCAATATCTTCACGCATAAAATTCAACTGCATTGTAATATTTTTTTAGTTGTCTCTTGTGACTAAAAATGCATAAAGCAAAAATCTTAAGAAATATACAAAAGCCATGAGAAGTGATGCAACATAGGTCATTGCGGCAGCCTTTAGTACTTTTCGGGCTTTTTTTAGTTCTTCCTCATTTAAAATACCATAATCTTCAAGGCATCTCATTGCCCTTTTTGACGCGTCAATTTCGACAGGAAGGGTTGCAAGGTTGGCGATAAGAGTTGCCGCATAGAAGGCAATGGCGCAGCCAATAATGACCATACCAACAATTCCGCCAATATAAGCAAAATTGAAAAGAAAACCCATCAAAACTATTGGAAAGAAAGCTTTTGAAACGAAGTTTGACACTTTGACAACAGTTTGTCTTATTTTGAAAGGCTTGTAATTCTGCTCATCTTGAATTGCATGACCAAGTTCATGTGCGACAACGCCAAGAGCGGCAATTGATGAGCCTTCGTAATTTGCCTCACTTAAATTTACGGCCTTAGTACGAGGGTCATAGTGATCAGAAAGTGTACCTTTTATACTTCCTATTTTTACATCTAGATATGCCCTGTTTGCTATTATCTTTGCAAGCTCTTTGCCAGTCATTCCATTTGCCGCGTTTTCTTTTGAATATTTGCTGTAAATTGTGTTTATTTTTGATTGTGTGACCAGCCCAAAAATGACAGCTACAAGAATAAGCACACCTGAAACTAAATAGGCTATATATAATGCGTCCATAATTTTCTCCTTTTAATGAAATAAGTCTCCCTTTTTTGTAAGCATCGTCCAGCCAAACACAGCTCTAAAAAAGTCTGCCCAGTAAGTAAGTTTCGCGTCTGACAAAAGTTTTTTTGCTTGTTTAAGTTCTATTTCAGTCAGAAATTCTTGCATAAGTTTGACCGCACGCTTTGATGCGTCTTTTTCAATAGAGATCGTCATTATTTTAAGCATGAGTGCCAGCACAATTGAGGTTGCGGCGACTGAAGAAAGTATGATGCCCCAAACACCCAAGTCGCCGCCTATAAGAAGAAGTATAACACCTGCCAAGAGCAGCGGCCAGAAAAATATTCCAAGCGCACGTATAATCCTTCTAAAAACATAAAGTCGTTTGAGCTTTTTGCCTTCCTTATCTTGAAAAGCATGGCCAAGCTCGTGCGATATTATTGCAAAAGAAGCGATAGAGTTTGAAGCTATTGTGTTTTGTGAAAGATAAACTTTGCCTTTGCCATAAGCATCGCCAACTTTGCCAGTTATGGCTACAATTTGAAGCTTTGATGAGAAGTATCTATCATTTATCAGTGCCACATATTCTAGAGCTGTTAAATTGCACTGAACACTTTTTTTGCTTAACTCAACAAGTTTTTCATAAAACTTATCGTACCCAAATGAAGCAATAGCCAAGCATAGACAAAGCCCAAAAACAACGCAAACGGCAGCAATGATAATAATATATTCTATCCTCATATTCATATGATAGCCTTTTATTGCAAAAAAATCAAATAAAACGCTAAAAAACATTTCTTATGTTATAAGGATTACCGTGCTTCCTTTTTGCAGCGAAGTGCCAACTGGTGGCAGTTGTTTTGTTATAAACTCACCATCACCGTCTATTTCAAATGCAAGACCCTCTTCTTTAAGTTTTTCTATTGCATCAAACAAACTTAAATTTACTAGATCTGGCATGACTACATATTCAATTGTCACATTTTCATCTTGCTTCTTTTCGCCAAGATATTCAAACATACCTGTAAAAACTTCTTTGCCATATGGTGCTGCAACAATACTGCCATAATATGCACCCGCACTTGGCTCATCAACCATCAAAAGCAGCAAATATTCAGGATTATCAGCTGGATATGTTCCTACAAAAGACGAAATATATTTGCCTTGAGCAATTCCGCCGCTTTCGCTATATTTTTGAGCTGTTCCTGTCTTGCCGCCTACATTATAGCCTTCAACAAAGGTATATTTGCCCGTTTTATTTTCAGCATATTCAAGCAGCTGATTGACAAGTGAAGAAGTGTTTTCGCTGATAATTCTCTGACCTAAAGACGAAGAGGCTTGGCTGACAATATTTCCACTTGCATCACATTCTTTTTGAAGAAAGTATGGGCTTATTTTACAGCCGCCATTTATTATCGACGACACCGCTGTCATAAGCTGAATTGGCGTCACTGCAACCGCATGGCCAAAGCCAATTCTGGCAAGGTCAACATTTTTGACAAGGCTTTTGTCCATGAGTATTCCTTTGGCTTCGCCAGCAATGGTTATACCCGTTTTCTGGCCAAGTCCAAATTTTTCTAGATAAGAATAAAACTTATCTTTGCCAAGTCTTAGTGCCAAATCCATAAAGCAGCAGTTGCAAGAATTGCCAAAAGCTTCCATAAGCGTTTGTGAGCCATGGCCAATAGTACGCCAACACTTTATTCGCACGCCGTCAACTACTCTAAACCCTGGGCAGTAGAAATGATCATCAAATGATGTCAACCCCTCTTCAAGCGCCGCTGCCACCGTCAATATTTTGAAAGTTGAGCCTGGCTCGTAAACGTCTGTCACACCCTTTATCTTTGACTGCTCAAACAAGGTTTCAAGGTCGTCACGCGGCACTTCATTTAGGTCAAAGCTTGGCTTGGTTGATAGTGCCACCATTTCGCCAGTTTTAGGCTTTATCATCATGCCAGTGACATTTTTGGCTTTTTGTTCAACCATAATTTTTTCAAGCGTCTGCTCTAGCACAAGTTGAATTTTTGAGTCAATTGTAAGTGTCAAATCGTTGCCTTTTGTTGCTGGAATATAATAGCGAAGAGTGCCACCAATTTCCTTGCCTTGAAGGTCGCTTTGGACATAACTGAAACCGTCTTGGCCTTTAAGTTTTTGATCATAATAGGCCTCTATGCCGCTTTGACCGATGTTGTCAATTGAAGTAAAACCAAGCACCTGCGTGAGAAGGTTGCCATAAGGATAATATCTTGCCACGTTTTCTGCCAGATACACACCGCTGAACCTTTGTTGATAAATTTCTTCTGCTTTGTCTGCATCTATGCCCATTTTGATGAGCACTTCGCTCACGCCTTTTTTGGTCACCTTTTTGTATATATCATCAAAATCAAGCCCAAGACTTCTGGCAAGAAAGGTTGAAAGTGTGGTTGGTGACGAAACCTCTCTTGCGCGCACATAAACGTTGTAAGTTGTATAACTCACAGCAAGAGCCGAACCCGTGCTATCCAAAATGTCGCCACGAGGGGCTACAATCGAAAGATCACGCGTCCACTGGTCAGTGGCTCTAAACTGAAGTTCTTTGCCGTTTAGGATTTGTATGACAAAAAGCCTAACAACAAGAGAGCAAAAAATAAAGGATATGGCAATTGTAACCGCCAATATCCTTTTTCTAAAAGAGAATAGTGAATAGGGTTTAAGCAAGTTTAACCTCCAAATAACCCCACTAAAAATTCACAAATTCGATCAAACCAGTTTGTTTTTTTGTCTATAGAAGTTGGCGGAACGCTCTCTTCTGGAATAGTCTCAAACAAGTTGTCCATATTGTTTTGATTGACCGCGTCCAGTTGGCCTAAATTTTTGAGGTAGTTTGGAAGATTGATGTCATAATACTGTTGATAAAGAGCGTTGTAGCTTGCTTGCAATGTGTCAATCCTTGCGACATTGACAATGCCCCAAATTGTGAACACTGCCATAAGAAGTGAAAAAAGTGTCAAGCGCAGCTTTTTGCTGTTGAATTTTGATTTTTTTGCTGACTTTTCTATTTTTTCAATCTTAAAGATTTTTTCTTCCTCTTCGGCGGACAGCGGCTTGATGAAGTCGTAGTTGGGTTTTTCAATTACTGAAGAAGGTTTGTTTTTGAATGCTTGAGAAGAAAAAGCGTTGGTTGACCTCTCATTTGAGCGGTCTTTTTGAGGATTTTTTTTGCTTTGTTGTGATGTTTCAAGCTCGTCGTCCTCTTTTATGACGGTTTCCGCCACTTGCTCAGTTGCCTTTTGTGACAATGCAATCTTTTCTTCTTTTTCAGCTAAAACAAGGGTTTCTTCTTTATACATATATTGTTTGCCCTCCTTTTTCATGACTAAATTTTTTCGATTATACGCAGTTTTGCTGACGAACTACGTGAATTTGCAGCAAGTTCTTCCACTGAGGCAGTGACAGGTTTGCGTGTGACAAGTTTGCCTTGTGCGTGGTGTCCACAAATGCAAATTGGCGTTTTTGGTGGACATACACAATCAGTTGCAAGATCTTTGAACAGGTTTTTCACTATACGATCTTCCAGCGAATGGAAGGAAATTACAGCAAGTCTGCCTCCTTTTTTTAGCAGATTGAAAAGCTTTCGCATAGCCTCTTCAAGACCTTCAAGCTCACCGTTGACCTCAATCCTTATTGCTTGAAAAGTTTGTTTGCTTACGCCGCCTTTGCCAAATATAACCTTTTTTGGAAAAGCGCTTTCAATGATTTCTTTCAGCTCTAGCGTGCTTTCAATTGGCTTTTCTTCTCTTGCTTGACAGATTTTGTTGACAATGTTTTTGGCATTGTTTTCTTCACCATAAGTGTACAAAATTTTTGTCAGTTTTTCTTTTGAATAGGTATTTACAACCTCATAGGCTGACAAGGCTTGACTTTTGTCCATGCGCATATCAAGTTTGCCTTCGTGAAGAAAGCTGAAGCCTCGCTCAGCTGTGTCGAGTTGATGTGAAGAGACGCCAAGATCGATAAGTATGCCATCAAACTGGCTGAGGTTGTTTTCTTTTAAAATTTCAGGTGCGTCGTGAAAGTTTGCTTTGAAAAGAGTTACAGTTTCGCTTGAAGCAAAGCGTTTTTGACAGGCTTCGATTGCATTTTGGTCACGATCAAAGCCATAAATATGACCGCCGTCGCCCACCCTAGAAAGAATAGAAGAGGAATGCCCTCCGCCGCCAATTGTGCAGTCGACAAACCTCCCATTTTTCTTTATATTCAGCCCAGCAATTACTTCCTCTAAAAGCACTGGGGTATGCGAAAATTCCATTTTATCCTCTGTTTAAAGCATCTTTTGCTTGATTGATAAGTTCTACAAATGACTTGTCTGTGTTTTGTATATATTCATTGATATCTATGCCTTTTGTGTTAAGATCAAATTCGCTTTCAAGCTGCTTTGTAAGCATTTCAAATACTGGGTTTATTATTTCCTTAAATTCTTCACTTTCAAGCACGCTGTCACGGATTTCGTCAAGGAATGCTCCAAGAGCTTCACTGTTCATATCAATCATATTGGTTGTATTTTCTATAGTGTTATAGAATTTGGCCATGCTGATAATAATATCGCAAACTTGTTGTGCTTGGTCATCTGGGTGGCCTTCAATGAGTATAAGTTTTGTTTCGTCTATTGTCTCATTGCCTTTGCCAAGCTGTCTTGAAGCGCTGTCGATCGCCGCGAAAAGCTGGCTTCTAAGGCTTATTGTTGAATTTGCGTAAAGAATTGGCTTTAAGATAGCTTCAAGATCAACATCTTCTTGAAGAAGTACTTTTGCTGCGCCATCATTGCCAGCGTTAAGAAGTTCATCAATAAGAGTTGAGTTTGCATGAGGCTGATTGAGAGCAATTATCAATTGGTTGATATAACGAAGGTCAGCTTTGCGAAGGTCATAGGTGTTTATGCTTGAAAAGTCTACGAGATTTGGGTCGCTTATATCATCAAGCAAACCAAAGACAAGATCTTCTGTGAAATCAATTTGAGACAGTGGCAACAAAAGTTTGCCTAGGTACAAATCTTGTTGACCTTGAGGTTGTTTCTGGCTTTCATTTGCAAGAAGTTTGAGTACATCAGCTGCAGTAAATTCTTGTCCACCTTGAACGAATTGATAAATATTGATTTTTTTGACCTCTTCAAGTGAGCTTGAAAGGAAGGCAAACATTTGAGCATAATTTGTCACTAGAACAACATTTCCTTGAGCGTCTTTGACTTCTTGAGTTGGAAGAGCGAAGTTGTTGTCTTCCAAAAGTTTGTCAATAACTGACTTGCCTTGGTTGTTTTTGAGAATTTCAATTGCTCTGACATCATCAATAGTTTTGCCAAGAAGAGTGAGAGTGTTTGTAAGATCTGTTTGGTCTTCAGGATTGATAAGATTTGCTGGCGAAGAAAGCACTTCTTGAATATCTACACTATCAACCAATGCTGAAGCATCTTTCAAAAGGCTTGAAATTTGAGCTGAAAGATTTTTCCAGTCTTGTTCAGTAAAGTCAGACGTGTTTGCCTCAGCCTTGTCAAGGCCTGTTATCACCTTATCAAGCATAAAGTTGGTAACTGTTGCCGCACTATTTCTTATCATGTTCATTGAGAAAATATTTTCTACAGCTTTTGAAGTGCCTTCAAAGTTGTTATCAGTTGTGAGAAGTTTTATAAGTTCAAGCGAAAGACCTGATGTCTCTTCTTCGCTTTCATTCATTTGATCTTTTACATTGTCAATAACGCCGCTTTCAGCCAAGTTTTTGAAAGCATTGAAAATTTGTTTGATATCGTTTGAAAAATAACTGCTTTTATCTTCTATTTGATTTAAGCCTTCGCCAATATCGTCGAGAATATCTGAATATTCTGCCAAAGATTGAGCAAATGAATAGTCGTTGTAATTTATTATCACATCAGCCGCCAAATCGCAAACTATTTTTGAGAAAAGCTTGCTGTCAAGCACATTTTCAACAATACCTTCAAGTTTTTCAAAGTCAATTGACGCAAACTTTTTGTTTTTGTTTATTCCTTGTTGTAGGCTATTATATGCTGAATACGCTGAGATGTAAGCGCTGGCTTCTTGTCTGATATACAAATTTTCTCCGTCAATTTTGACCTTTGAAAGATAGTCAAACATAGCATTATCAAGCCCAAACACGCCGCCAATCGCACAAAAGGCTGTTTTGTCAAGAGCTTTGAAAGTGTCAAGCACCAAGTTTTCTTCAATAGCGACAATGGTTTGGTCTCCATCAGCGTTGTCGTCTATTTCACCAGAATAGTCTTCTGCCAGCTCTGCTGTGACAAAAACATCTTGAGGCTGAGCAATCTCATTGGCAAGACCTATAAGTGAAGCAAGAGGTGCAAACGCAAAGATAGAAAGAAGAAAAGCCCGCACTGTGCCAACTGCACCACCAAGCAGTCTATGTCTCTTTTTGCCTGGTTTGTTTTTGAGAAAAATAACGGCTATAATCTTATAGATAATATATATAAAGAGTTCTATAATCAAAGTGAGAACTATAAATACAAGTGTGCCAACGAGAGCTGCAGGCAATTTGTTTAAAAGCACTTCAATATTTGGACTGGCATTGGCCATTTGTGACAAATCAGCGTTTGAAGCTAACAACTCATAAACAAACTGTGAAAGAGGTTGGCTCACGCCATTTATCGTGATTGTCACACTGAGCGTCATGTTTGTTATGAGCGGCGTCAAGAAAAACGCAATCAAAATGCCTACAATAGAAAAAGCAAGATTGACTGAAGCTTTTTTAAATCCTCGCCATAAACCAATTAAAAAGCCAATAACTAGCACCACTGCAAAAGCAATATTTAGTGATAAAGCCATTGTTGACCCCATAAATGTCACCTCCTTGACTATGAATATATATTAAAACATTTGCATAATTTTTTCAAGTAAATTAAAGTTAAAAGCAGCAAAAGTTGTTTTAAGACAACAAATTTTTCAACTTTTTAACATTTTTTTATGCTCTTTGTGTGGATTTTTTTGAAATTGTTTTTGTTGTTTTTTTGACTATTTAACATAAAAAAACAAGTTTACTTTGTTATTATACCCCTATTTGTAGCTCACAAACCCAAAAAGTTTGGCTGAAGCAAATTGCGACTTGCGAAAGTCGTTTTTTCAACTTTTCTTGTTTTATAGAGGGTTAAGTTATATATCAATAACCAAGGTCGATTTTTGCAAAAAATTGTTGCATTTTTTATTGAAAATCATTTGACTTTTTTTTAATAAAAAACTAACATTAAAATCGAACGCATACAATATGTAGTGCCTAAAAGAATAAAAACACTAGATATTGTATAAGTATTCATTTGCCAAGGAGGAGGTAAAAATGGTAAAGCAAATACTAAAAAGAGATGGAAGAATTGTCAGTTATGACGTGTCAAAAATTGAAAACGCCATTGTAAAAGCGATGAACGCTGTTGGTGATCGTGAGATAAAACTTGCCAAAAAGCTGGCTGGTGAAGTTGAAAGTGAAATTGACAACAGATTTTCTGACAAATCACCTACTGTTGAAGAGATACAAGACATTGTTGAAAAAGTTTTGATGAAAAAAGGTCACTCTGAAGTAGCGAAAGCATATATTCTTTATCGCGAAAAAAGAAACAGGGTGAGAGTTATGAACACTGACCTTATGAAAACCCTTGACAAGATCAGCAATACAGACGCAAAAGATTCAGACCTTAAGCGTGAAAACGCCAACGTAGATGGTGACACTGCAATGGGCGTCATGCTCAAATATGGTGCTGAAAGTGCCAAGAACTATAACGTCAATGCTATAATCGACCCAAAGCAAGCAAAAGCGTATCTTAACGGCGATATTCACATTCACGACTTTGATTTTTATACGCTTACTGAAACCTGCTGCCAAATAGATATTGTAAAACTCTTTAAAGGCGGATTTCATACAGGACACGGCTCAGTGCGTGAACCAAATGATATCAGAACGTATGCATCTCTTGTTTGCATTGCAATTCAAGCCAACCAAAACGAGCAACATGGTGGCCAAAGCGTGCCAAACTTTGATTATGGTTGTGCCCCTGGCGTGGCAAAGACTTACAAAAAGCTTTATAGACAAAACTTTGCAAAAGCTTACAGCATGATAGTTGGCAAAAAGAAAGAAGAGGAGATTATCAATCTTCTCAAAGACATTGAAAAGAAAGAAAATCTTGCCCCAACACTTGCAACTTCAAAAGCTTACAACAAAGCTGAGGAAGCGCTTATGGAAAAACTTAAGGTAAGCAAAGAGGACTACAAAAAAATCAAAAAGTTTGCTTTGGATCATGCCCTTGCTGAAACTGACGAGGCAACGCATCAAGCAATGGAAGCAATCATACACAACCTCAACACCATGCACTCTCGTGCTGGCGCTCAAGTGCCTTTCTCTTCAATCAACTTTGGTACAGACACATCTCCTGAAGGCCGCATGGTCATCAAAAACATTTTGAAAGCTACTGAAGAAGGTTTAGGAAACGGCGAAACAGCAATCTTCCCAATCTCAATCTTCAAAGTCAAGGAAGGCATCAACTACAACCCAGGCGAGCCTAACTATGACCTCTTCAAACAAGCAATCGAAGTGAGCAGCAAGAGAATGTTTCCAAACTTCTCTTTCATCGACGCACCATTCAACCTTCAATACTACAAAAAAGGCCGCCCAGAAACAGAAGTTTCGTATATGGGCTGCAGAACAAGAGTTATGGGCAATGTTTATGACCCAGACCGTCAAATCACTTTTGGAAGAGGCAACCTTTCTTTCACATCAATCAACCTTCCTCGTCTTGCAATTGAGGCAAAGGGCGATTTGAAAAAATTCTATTCTTCTCTTGATGAGATGATGGAACTTGTGACCCAACAACTTCTCGACCGTTTTGAAATACAAAAGTCAAAACACGTTTACAACTATCCCTTCCTCATGGGTCAAGGCATTTGGATTGACTCTGACAAGCTTGGCCCAACTGACAGCGTAGCTGAAGTATTGAAGCATGGCTCACTCACCTATGGTTTTATTGGCCTTGCTGAAACTCTTATTGCCCTCACTGGCAAACACCACGGCCAATCACAAAAATCTTGGAAGCTTGGCTATGAAATCATCAAACATATGCGCGACTTTGCTGACAAGAAGAGTGAAGAGATGAAGCTTAACTTCACAGTTATTGCAACGCCAGCTGAAGGTCTTTCAGGACGTTTTGTAAGAATAGACAAAAAGAAATATGGCATTATCAAAGGCGTTACTGACAAAGAATACTATACAAACAGCTTCCATGTGCCAGTTTATTACAACATTTCTGCAGATAAAAAGATCGATCTTGAAGCGCCTTTCCACGATCTTTGCAATGGTGGACACATCTCTTATATAGAACTTGACGGCGACACTTCAAACAATCTTGAAGCTTTTGAAAAGATTGTTCGTCACATGAAAGAAGCTGGAATTGGTTATGGTGCAATCAATCACCCTATCGACCGTGACCCTGTTTGTGGCTATAACGGTATCATTGGCGACACCTGTCCTCACTGCGGCAGAAAGGAAAATGAAGGCGAGTTTGGCTTTGAACGTATCAGAAGAATCACTGGCTATCTTGTAGGAACGCTTGACCGCTTCAACAACGCTAAACGTGCAGAAGAGCATGACCGCGTAAAACATGGCACAAACTGCAACTGCAAAGACTAACATTTTTTAAAAAAATTGCATTGTTTTATACAAGTCGAATTTACAAAACATCTTATTGGAGGCACTCTTAAACATAAGGGTGCTTTCAAAAACCTTAAAAGGATAAAAATTTATGGCTAAAATCAGAATTTCTGGCATTTGCAACGACTCCATCGTTGACGGGCCAGGTCTTAGGCTGACCTTGTTCACTCAAGGTTGCCCTCACCACTGCCTTGGCTGCCACAACCCTCAAACTCACGACTTCAAAGGCGGCACAAAAGTCTCAGTCAAAGAGGTTTTCAAACAAATAAAAGAAAACCCACTCCTAAGCGGTGTAACACTCTCTGGTGGTGAACCTTTTATGCAAGCAAAAACTCTTTTGCCTCTTGTGAAAAAAATCAAAAGCGATCTTGGCCTCGAAATAGCTGCTTATTCTGGTTTTACATTTGAACAGCTCATCTCAGGCAAAATAAAATACGCAAAAGAACTTTTAGAGCAAATCGACATTTTGATTGATGGCAGATTTGTTTTGGCTCAAAAAAGCTTAAACCTCAAATTTAAA
The DNA here is from genome assembly GCA_949067325.1 of uncultured Eubacteriales bacterium. Taxonomy (GTDB): domain Bacteria; phylum Bacillota; class Clostridia; order Christensenellales; family UBA1242; genus Caccovivens. The sequence goes on from CARTDZ010000003.1 coordinate 12,652, forward strand.
GGTTCAAAAAACCAACGCACGCTTGATGTGCCAGCCTCGCTAGCAAAAAATCAAGCCGTCCTCTCAAAAGACAAAAGATGGATTTAAAAAATACCCCGTAAAAATGGGGTATTTTGTTTGACTAAAAAATTTAAGGTGTTATAATATATCTGAACTAAAATTATCGTTGTCGAAAAGTTCACTACTAAAAAATTCAGCCAAAGTAATATTGAAAGCTACACAAATCTTTTGAATAACAGCTAAAGTCACAGATTTGTTTTTGCCGTTAATTATTGCATCAAGCGTTGAATGAGGCATATCGGCTTCTATAGCAAGCCAATACCTTGTCTGTTTTCTTTGCGCTAGCAATTGTTGTATGCGTAAAGATGTTGCATTTAAGGTTGTATATTTCATGAATTTATTATGCATTATTTTTTTTATTTCTTTATGCCATTTTTATGTGATACACAACGATGTTCAAGGAGGTGAAATGTAAAAATTAATTACAGATTATCGCGAGAATTTGTCATGAACAAAATAGTCACTGTCAAAAAATTGAGATAAGTTCATACCAAAACCAAATGCAATTTTTTCAATGACATTTAATTTGCATGTATTATTACGTTCTTTCAATATGTAACTAATAGTAGATTGATCAATATCAGCTCGTTTAGATAACTCATATTGTGATATATCTTGCTTATCCAACAATTCAACTATTCTTAGTGCTACCGCTTTTGTAGTCGTATAACCTTTCATACAAATATCTTAGCACTTTTTTAAACAAACTATACTTGACGCACGTCAAATATAACATGATTAAATTTGGAGAAAGAAATGAAAAAAAATCATAATGATTGCATATTTTTCAAACAATATTACACTTTTTCAATCGGTTTTAAAAGATTTGAGCCTGTGGAAGATGGTTGCTGTTCACTCAACAAGCATAATTGCTGTGAAAGCTGCCAATTTTATCGCAAAAACATTGAAACTGAAAAAGAGAAAGCGATTTGTATTGAACTTGAGCAGCAAATTTCAAACTTACAAAAAGAAGCCGAAAGACTTTATCTTTGTTTAGTTCAAATCTACAAAAAAGACTAAAAAAAAGCAAAAACAAAGCTTTAAGCTTTTTTCATACACTCCTTTTTGTCGAAATGTGTCAGTTTGTGTTATATTTTGTGAATTTTAACTCAAATTTTGAGTAACGATAAAAATTTCTTGAAAATTGTTCTACAATCTAGGTATCAAGAGGAAAAGGACTATGGTAGGAGATAGAATAAGGCTGCTCAGAAATGAGAGGAACATTTCTCAAGATGCACTAGCGAAAAGCATTACTTCAAATCAAAAGCAAGTCAGCAAGTGGGAACGTGGACAGATTGAGCCAAACATTGATATGCTCAAAAAACTTGCTGATTATTTTGGCGTAAGTGTTGACTATCTTATTGAGCGAGTTGACTATTAGTGACGTTGTCACGTTTTTAAAAAAAGTTTGTTTAAAAAATCTGGTTGAAATTGAAGGTGCTTTCTCAAGCACCTTTTTAATTTGAGTTGACTTTTTTGATTTGATTGTGATAATATTCTATTTATGGAGAAAAACATGAAAGAAAAATTTTATATCACCACACCTATTTATTATCCTAGCAATAAGTTTACGCTTGGAAACTGTTATACAACCGTGATTTGTGACGCCATTGCAAGGTTCAACAAGAGGCAAGGCAAAGACGTGTTTTTTTTGACTGGCACTGACGAGCATGGACAGAAGATTTCGCAAGCGGCAGCTGCCAAAGGCATGGCGGAAAAGGATTATCTTGACGAGATTGTTGCTGACGCCAAGGCGCTTTGGGCTATGCTTGGCATTGAGTATGACAAATTTATCAGAACTACTGATGACTATCACGAAAAGAGCGTGCAGACGATTTTTAGGACGCTTTATGAGAAAGGTTATATTTACAAAGGCGAATATGAAGGCCTTTATTGCACTCCATGTGAGGCGTTTTGGACTGAAAGCCAGCTTGTGGACGGCAAATGCCCTGACTGTGGACGTGCTGTATCGCCTCAAAAAGAAGAAGCGTACTTTTTTAAGCTTTCAGAGTTTGGCGACAAATTGATGAAGTTGTATAAAGACAATCCAAAGTTTTTGCAGCCGCAATCTAGGATCAACGAAATGGTCAACAACTTTTTGAAGCCTGGTCTTGCTGACCTTTGCGTTTCAAGGACGTCTGTCAAATGGGGCATACCTGTTGACTTTGACCCAAAACATACCATTTACGTTTGGCTTGACGCGCTCACAAACTATACCAATGCGCTTGGCTATAACAGCGAAGATGAAAGTCTGTTTAAAAAATATTGGCCTGCAAACGTGCATATGGTAGGCAAAGAGATTGTCAGATTTCACGCTATCATTTGGCCTGCATTTTTGATGGCGCTTGACTTGCCACTGCCTGAGCGAATTTTTGCTCATGGCTGGATGCTTTTTGGTGGCGACAAGCTTTCAAAGAGTAAGACAACTGGCTCAGTTGAATGTATTGACCCTCGCATTTTGGTGCCAGAGTATTCAGCTGATGCTGTGAGATATATTTTGCTGCGTGAGATACCATTTGGCTCTGACGGAAACTACACAACTGAAATATTTTTCAATCGTTTCAACAGTGACCTTGTAAACAATTTTGGCAATCTTGTGTCAAGAACACTTAGTATGCTCAAAAAATATTTTGGCTCAGTTGTGCCAAAGCATGAAAAGAGCGAAAATGAAGATGATATCGCCCTTCAAAATGATGTGAAGAAGGAAGTTGAAAATGTATTTAAAGTTATGGAAGACTTTGACGTGTCAAAAGCACTTATTTCAATCTTCAACATCTTCACCCTTGCAAACACCTATATTCAAAAGGTAGAGCCTTGGGCTGTAGCTAAAGATGAAAATCAAAAAGCAAGGCTGGCGACTATTATGACCAATCTTTTGGAAGCTATCAGAATTGGAACAAGCCTTCTTTCATCGTTCTTGCCAGAATGTTCTAAAAAAGTGCTTGACGCTTTTGGAATTGACGCTGAAGCAGACTTCGCAGACCTTGACAACTTCAATGGCGTAGAAGAAGGAAGAGAAATTTTGCCAATTGCTATCCTCTTTCCTCGCCTCGACATTGCTGCTGAATTTGAAAAGCTGGCAAAAATCATGGCAAACAAATAACTTTTTTAAATCAAATATTTTCGCAATTTGATTGTTGACAAAGCCTTCAAAACTTTTGAGGGCTTTTTTTGTGCAAAAATTTGATAAAAACCACTTTAAATTGCAGTGATTTTGTGATATAATGGATTTATGCGAGTGATAAATTTGGCCTCTGGAAGCAAAGGCAATCTTACATACATAGAAGACGACAACACCAAAATTTTGGTGGACATGGGTTTGTCGTGTCAAGAAACCATAAGGCGACTTTCACTTTTGGGCGTAACCCCTGACGAAATTGATGGGATTTTGGTCACACATGAGCATAGTGACCACATAAAAGGTATTGATGTTTTTTCAAAAAAATATAACAAACCCATTTTTGCACACAATGAGGTTTGGGTAGGCTTAAACGATCAGCTTAAAAACGTCAAAGATGAAAACAAAAAAATATTTACTGGTGATTTTGAATTTAAAGAGCTTATCGTGCGACCAGTTGAAGTGCCTCACGACGTCAAATGTTTTGGCTTCAGTTTTGAAAAAGGTGGCAAAAAAGTTTCGCTCCTCACCGACCTCGGTCATACAAATGACAGGATTTTGCAGAGCATAAAAGGCAGTCAGTTGGTTTATCTCGAAGCAAATTATGATAGACAAAAGCTTTATCAAAATGACAGGTATCCACTTTCGTTAAAAAGACGCATTGATGGTGCAAATGGACATCTTTCAAATGAGGCTTCAGCAAGTGCCATTGAAATGCTTGTGCAAAGCGGAACAAGACAGATAGTTTTGTCACACCTAAGCGAAGAAAACAACTCGCCAGACCTAGCTTATGAAGAAATTTGCCAAATTCTTTCAAAACACGGCCTTTTTGAAGGCATGGACTTCAAAATTGACGTTGCAACGCAAAAACCAGGGGTTATTTTTAGGTTAAAATAGGCATAAAAATAGTTGTAAATGTCAAATTTAGGCAATTTTTGAGTTAAAGATGTCCTTTTAAGCCAATTTTAGCACTAAAAACTCAAATTTTTTTAAATTTACCTCTTGAAATGTGTATGAATTTGTGCTACAATATATCAAGATTTAAAACATTGATGAATAAGGAGGGAATACTATGTCATCAAATGAAGTCAAAAAAAATTCACTTATAAGAAAGGCGTTAGTTCATTGTTCTTCACCAAACTTTGAAATTAAAAACCTTTTTATTTCAGGCCCAGTTTTTGCAGAACGTTTTAAGCTTGGTTCAAAGTCTGTATTTGTCAATGCTCATTCTTTTAGTGCTGCCTCAAGTATTCTTGCAGCAGATCTTAATTTCTTTAACGAAGCATTTTTGCCAGAGAAAAGCACAGCACACATATCAAGTTTTGAAGCTTATTCAGATAAAAAATGTGCATATGCTGAAAAAAACAACAAGAAAATAGAAAAAGCTCATCAAAAAAACAAGAAGGCAAAAGACGAGAGCAATTATGTGCAAGAAGCACTTAAAAATCTTATTGCTTCTGAAGTTGAGTTGCTATCTACCTCTGCAAAAAGAAATGCTCAATCTTTTATTTTATACAAATTATACAAAGACAACGAGCTTAAACTTGAAAAAATTAAAATTACAAAAAACGCTGATGTTATTCCCGCTTTGATCGCTTTGGCAATTGAAATGAAACTTCAAATAAACACCTACCCTGCACTTAAAAACGAAATAAATGAAATTGAACTTATGCTTGCTTCAGTTGCGAAAAATCTTATCGAACTTTGCCCTAACACTATTGCAAAAGATTTCAAAGAAAATTATCTTGGTAAAAGAAACGGCAAAGCTTTGCAAAACAAAGTTGGTGAACTTGTTTCAGCAATCAATGAAGAAGCTGGCAAAGACTACAAAAACTTTGTAAGCGCAACTTCAGTTCAAAACCAATTTCAAATAATTACCAACGATGCCGTTCAAAAATATTTTTCTGCTTTTTCTTATATTAATGGAAGCGGCTACAAACTTTTCAACACAGCTGAAGGCAAGACAAAATTGCTTGAAAAAACTCTTGTAGAAGCTTTGAATGATTTGAAAACGCCAGCAAGAGTTGAAAAAGACGGCAAACTTGTTGAAACTGACAACCTTTACAACAGCAATCTTTACACAATTGCTTGCATTATTGAAAAGAGGTTCCCTTCTCTACCAAATGATTTGGAAAGTAGCCTAAGAAACACTTATACACTTCTCGCTTTAGTTTCAGACAGATTTGGCTCAGATTTAAAAGAACAAAGCATTGCTTATGCTTTGTTTGATAGAGTTCAAGACTATAGAACTTTGGGTTGTACAGACAAACTAATCCTCGAACGAGCTTATGACAATGCCAACACCTTGCTTAGAGAAGCAATTTTAAAAGACAACAACAATACGCCAGCAAATTTTGAAAAAATAGGTGTAAAAATTCAACCATTTACGGATGAATTGTTGGCAGGTGAAGCCCCACTTTTTATCGACCTTGAAGCTATTGAAAAAGTGCTTAATCCGGAAACAGAAATCGTTGAAGAAGAGGTAGAAGAACAAAAAGAAGTCGCTGCAGCTTTAGAAGTTCAAGAAGAGCCTAAAGAAGACGCGGCAATTGAAACTATAGAAGAGCTTAACGAAGAAGAAAGAGCTGCAGAAGCTGAACTTGTAAAGCATGAAACACTTTCTGCTGAAGAAAAGAAAGACAAACTTATAAAAAAGAAACTAAAATTTCTTAGTGCTTTAAACTCGAAAATAAGCGATAAAGTCACTGATGCAAACAATAAAAAAGAAGAGCTTAATAGTAAAAATTCTGACCCTGCAATTTCAAACGAAGAAAAACGCAAAAATGAAAAAGCAATCACGCAAGCAAATTCTGAAATGGATATTCTTGGCAAGCTTATTACCAAAATTATTCGAAAAAAAGACAACCTTATCAAACGCTCTGCGGAAGATGATGCCACATCTGCGAGAAGAATTCGCGTGTTTGAAGACCCTGCTGACGAACAAGTAGATACTCCGATGCCAAAAACGTTGATACGTCTTGTACAAGAACTCAAAAACATTTCTTTGGATACAAAAAGTTACAAATATAAAGAAGTGATAAGAGATCTTATCAAATTGGCCAAAGATGAAAACAAAGTTTTTGCAACTTTTCAAAATTATGCAAAAAAGAACTCACTAGAAACAAATTCAAAGGAATATTATAACTTTTTAAAACAACAGCAAGAAGAAGCTGCAGCAAAGGCTGCGAAAACAGCTGGCAAGAAAAAGGTTGGCAAGAAAAAGGTTGAAGAAAAAACAGCCGAAGAAGCTGTCTTTAATGAAGCTGCTGCAACTGTAGTTGAAACTGAACAAAAAATTGTAGAAGTTGCCGAAACTGAAAATCTCGAAGTTGAAAATGCCGAAGCTGCTATTGAATTTCAAAATGTTGAAGAAAACAAAAATGCTGAAGAAATTACGGCTACTGAAACTTCGGAAAGCGAAGAACAAAACGAAGAAGAGCATCTTCAATAACACAAAAAACTGGCAAGGTTTGCCAGTTTTTTTATATATTTTTTTAAAATGAATTTAAAAAAATTTAAGATAATATTACAAAAGCGGCTTTAAAAATTTGCCAGTGTAGCTCTCTTTTATTTCTGCCACTTCTTCAGGAGTGCCAGCGGCCACTATTGTTCCGCCGCCGCTGCCACCTTCTGGCCCTAAGTCAATGAGATAATCTGCCGATTTTACCACATCAAGGTTGTGTTCTATCACCACCACGCTGTTGCCGCCTTGAACAAGTCTATCCAGAATTGACACAAGCTTTTTCACGTCATACATATGCAGGCCTGTAGTTGGCTCGTCAAGCAGATAAATTGTTTTGCCAGTTGAGCGACGAGAAAGTTCTGTCGCCAATTTTACACGTTGTGCCTCACCGCCTGAAAGAGTTGTTGCTGGCTGACCTAGCTTGATATAATCTAGCCCAACGTCATGAAGCGCTTGCACTTTGTTTTTGATTGAAGGAATGTTCTCAAAAAACTTCAAAGCCTCTTCAACAGTCATGTCAAGCACTTCTGAAATTGTCTTGCCTTTATATTTTACTTCAAGAGTTTCGCGGTTATAACGTTTGCCTTTGCATACCTCGCAAGGCACTAAAATGTCAGGCAGAAAATACATTTCAATTTCTTTCAAACCTGCGCCTTCGCAGATGTCGCAGCGTCCACCTTTTACATTAAAGCTAAAACGGCTCATGCTGTAACCACGAGCTTTTGCTTCTGGAGTGCTGGCAAAGAGTTCTCGAATAGGCGTGAAAATACCAACATAAGTGGCTGGGTTTGAACGAGGTGTTCTGCCAATTGGCGACTGATCGATGGCGATAACCTTGTCGAGTTCCTTCACATTTTCAATCTTTGAAAACTTGCCATTTTCAAGGCGGCTACCATTTAAAGCATTTGATAGATAAGGATAAAGAATTTCATTGACAAGGCTTGACTTGCCGCTGCCAGACACGCCAGTAACGCAGGTGAAAACGCCAAGCGGAATGTCGACATCTATATCTTTGAGGTTGTTTTCGCAAGCACCTTTGACACGAAGGAATTTTTCTGGCTTGCGACGTACTGAAGGCACTTCTATCTTTTCATCGCCACGCAGGAATTTTGCGGTTATTGAATTTGGTGATTTGATAACCTCTTCAAGCGGCCCATTTGCTACAATTTCGCCGCCATGAACACCTGCATAAGGGCCGACATCGACAACCCAGTCGGCTGTTCTTATCGTGTCCTCATCATGCTCAACGACTATCAAAGTGTTGCCTAGATCACGAAGATGTTTCATTGTTCCAATAAGCCTTTCGTTGTCGCGTTGGTGGAGGCCAATGCTTGGCTCGTCCAAAATGTATAAAACTCCTGACAGACCGCTTCCTATTTGTGTGGCAAGTCTTATTCGTTGAGCCTCACCGCCCGATAGCGTTTCTGCTGAGCGAGAAAGAGTGAGATAGTCAAGCCCTACGTCAGAAAGAAATTTCACCCTTGCGTTGATTTCTTTCATAATGCTTTGAGCAATTTCTGCTTTTGCTTTGGTTAGTTTGAGATTTTGAAAGTATGGCACTAGCTGGCCAACTGACATATCACATGTTTCGACTATATCCTGAGTGCCAACCTTGACCGACAAAGCACTTTCGTTGAGGCGTTTGCCATGGCATACTGGACAGGTTTGCTCGCGAACAAACTTTGAAATTTCAAGTTTTATAAAGTCACTTTTGCTTTCAACAAGTCGTCGTTTGAGGTTTGTAATTATACCTTCAAATGAAAGTGCTTTTTTGCCGTTGTAATGTTCAAATGTATTGTTCTTCTTTTCGTCACCAAAAAGATCAAGCTCTTCGCCATTGTTGCCATAAAACAGAATATCAAGTTGGTCACGCTTGAGCTTTGCGACCGGCACATCTAGCGGTATTTTGTATTGTTTTGACAAAGCCAGAAAGTAACGCCCTGCCATTGCACCGTCAAAACGCCAGCCAGTCAGGTCAAAAGCACCTTCTCTTATTGATTTGTCACCATTTTTGAGAATAAGATTTTCGTCAATATCAGTAGTTACGCCAAGCCCAAGACAGTTTGGACAAGCCCCGTATGGAGCGTTGAACGAAAACAATCTTGGAGTAACTTCTTCAAGCGTCCAGCCGCAAGTTGGGCAAGCATAATTTGTGCTGAAAAGCACTTCTTCGCCCTCATGCTCAACGATCACAAGCCCTTCTGCAAGTTTTATCGCAGTTTCGAGACTGTCTGCAAGACGAGAATTGACACCATCTTTCAATACTATGCGGTCGACAATGACACGAATATTGTGTTTAAGGTTTTTATCAAGCACAATGTCTTCGTCAAGGTTCCATACACTGCCGTCAACCTGCACGCGAACATATCCGCTTTTTTTAAGGTTTTCAAACACTTTGGCAAAAGCGCCTTTTTGGCCTCTAACAATTGGCGCGAGAATTTGCAGCTTGCTGCCGCTTGGCATACTTAAAACCGCGTCGACAATCTGATCAATGCTTTGCTGCTCAATAGGCTTATGGCAGTGCGGACAATAAGGAGTGCCAACACGAGCATACAAAAGACGCAGATAGTCATAAATTTCAGTGACCGTGCCTACGGTTGAACGTGGGTTGTGGTTTGTGGTTTTTTGGTCAATTGAAATGGCAGGAGAAAGCCCATCAATAGACTCAACGTCTGGCTTTTGAGCTTGTCCCAAAAATTGACGTGCGTAAGAGGAAAGACTTTCGATATATCGTCTTTGTCCTTCTGCGAATATAGTGCCAAAAGCAAGCGTACTCTTACCCGAGCCGCTCACACCAGTAAAAACCACTAGCTGATTTTTAGGAATTTCCAAGTCTACATTTTTAAGGTTGTTTTCTTTTGCTCCACGAATAACTATTGAATTTTTCATACCATAATTATACCACTTTTTAGCCTTCCTAACAATTAATTTCGCAAACCTTGTTGAAAAAAAGTGAATTGTTGTATTTTTTCGAAAAAATGTAAAATTTGGCTTTATTTTTTATTTAGTTGCTTGCGAAGTTCTTGGATTTGAGTACGAAGTTCGATCGCACGCTCAAAGTCAAGCGAAGATGAGGCAATTTTCATCATTGCAGTAAGTTTTTCTATCTCTTTTGGTATATCTTCCTTTCTCATCTTGCCTTCGCTGACCTTCTTTGTTATCTCAAGTGTATTTGAAACAGGTTTGACAATGGTTTTTGGCGTTATATTATGCTTTTGGTTGTATTCATCTTGAATTCTGCGACGATTTTCGGTTATATTTATCGCCCTCTTCATGCTGTCCGTCATGACATCTGCAAACATTATAACTCTTCCGTTTGCATTTCTTGCCGCACGGCCAATTGTTTGTATCAATGCGCCTTCGCTACGCAAAAAGCCTTCCTTATCCGCGTCAAGAATTGCCACAAGCTCAACCTCTGGCATATCAAGACCTTCACGCAAAAGATTGATGCCGACAAGTATGTCAAACTCGCCACTTCTTAGGCCGTTGATGATTTCGACACGCTCCATCGTGTCAATTTCTGAGTGCATATACTTGGTTTTAAAATCATGCTCTTGCAAATATATCGTCAAGCTTTCTGCCATTTTCTTTGTGAGCGTTGTGACCAAAACGCGGCTGCCTTTTTCGATAACCTTTTTGGCTTCAACCATCAGTTGTTCTATTTGGTTTGTTATTGGTTTGACCTCTATCTTTGGATCAAGCAGCCCTGTCGGCCGAATAACCTGCTCAACCACCTGTCCTGCCCTGCCCAATTCATATTTTGAAGGTGTGGCCGAAACATAGACCACCTGCCCAAGCTTTTGGTTGAACTCCTCAAAAGTGAGTGGCCTATTATCTCTTGCCGCCTCAAGCCTGAAGCCAAAATCAACAAGTGATGTCTTGCGCGCCTTGTCGCCATTGTACATTGCTCTTATTTGTGGCAGCGTCATGTGACTTTCATCAATTATCGTCAAAAAGCCTTTTGGAAAATAGTCAATAAGCGTGTAAGGTGCTTCGCCGGGTCTGCGTCCGTCAAAATACCTCGAATAGTTTTCAATGCCGCTGCAATAGCCCACCTCTTTCATCATCTCCATGTCATAGGCTACTCGTTGACCAATTCGCTCGGCTTCAATATGTTTTTCTTGCGACTTGAAATCATCAATCGCTATTTGCCTGTCAAGTTCTATCTGCTTGAGTGCAGCCTCCATTCTCTCACGCCCAACCGCATAGTGAGTGGCCGGATAGATCGCCGCATATTTCAAACTGTTGACCGCTTTGCCCGATACCGGATCAAATTCGTAAATCTTGTCAATCTCATCACCAAAAAATTCAACCCTTATTGCAAGCTCTGACTGATTGGCAGGAAATATGTCAAGCGTGTCACCCTTCACCCTGAATGTTGAACGCTTGAAATCAACATCATTTCGCATGTATTGTATGCCGATAAGTCTTGCAATAGCCTCATCACGATCCAAAATGTCACCCTCTCGCAAAGATAGGTGAAGATTGTAATATTCATCAGGATTGCCAAGACCATAGATGCATGAAACTGACGCCACTATGATCACGTCGTCACGCTCAAGTATAGAAGATGTGGCCGAAGATCTCAACTTGTCAATCTCGTCATTGACAGCCATATCCTTTTCAATATAGGTGTCAGACGAAACAATGTAGGCCTCCGGTTGATAATAATCATAGTACGAAACAAAATATTCCACACGATTGTTTGGAAAAAACTCGCGAAACTCATTGCAAAGCTGCGCCGCAAGTGTTTTGTTGTGTGCAATTACAAGCGTCGGCTTCTTCACCCTTGCAATTATGTTTGCCATGGTAAATGTTTTGCCCGAGCCAGTAACACCCAACAGCACCTGCTCTTTGAGCCCATCTTCAATCCCCTCAACAAGCTTGTCAATCGCCTCTGGCTGATCCCCCGCCGGCTTGTATTTTGATACCAACTTAAATTCTTCTTTCATACTTACAATTTTACCACAAAAAACCCGAAAATCATACAATTATTTTGATAAAAAGAAAAACAGGCCTCAAACCTGTTTAATATTCACTTCTTCCAACTAAATAGTCAATTGTAACGTTATAATAATCTGCTAGCTTCCACAACATTTCAAGTGGTATAGCCCTCTCTCCTAATTCATAGCGATTATAAACTTGTTTACTTAAACCTAAAATCTCAGCAATTTCTTTCTGTTGCTTTCCTTTTTCCAATCTTATATCTTTCAATCGCAATAAAATGTCAGCCATATATCACCTATATTTTTATATTATCATAATTGTTATAGGTAAAGGTCGCGGTCACCAAATTGATTACTTACAGGAGTGAAATTTAGTTAAATTATTGATTGGCAGCCAATAAAGTCGCCAATTTGGTGACAATTTGTAAAATTTAATTGACAAAATGGCAAAACAATAATAAAATATGGTTATACCAATTCGGTGTAATCTTAATCCGTTCTACAAGCAATATAGTCAAGCGATACCTTATAAAAATCCGCGAGAGTTGAAACAGTCTCAAAAGAAATTTGCCTTTTACCAGTTTCATATCTACTATAAGCCACTTGAGAAACATGAAGAATATTCGCAACATATTCTTGCGAAAAACCATTTTCATCTCTAAGTTCTTTTAACTTTTTTCCTACTGCCCTATAAAAATTCTCTTGCATATACTATATAATACCATTTTGGTAGTTTTATAAACTCGCCTATACCAAGCGGGTATAACAAAAACTCTCAAAGGAGACTTCAATGCAAATTAATACAAATTTTAATTTAGAAAAAATAGTCTGTGACAGATTGCGAAGCAATCGTTTTGCAAACACGGCAGATTTTAGGACCAGCGAATATGAGAAGGAGTTTTTAAATTCTCTCAACGAAAAACAAAAAACCCAGTATCATTGTATAATCACTGGGAAGTTTTACGACCAAGATTTTCGGGATCAAGAGATAGTGAGGGCTACATTAAAATGCATAGCCGAATTTTGCAATCCAACGAAAGAGATCCGCTTTGACTAAAAAAAGCCAAAACAGCTTGGCTTTAAATTTTATAATATTTTTGATTTTTGCTTGTAGGCTTTTCTGGAATTGACAGTTCTATCAAACCGGCTTCAATTGCTGGAGTGAGATAATTTCTTCTGAAGCCTTCACGAGATTTCAGATTTAGTTTTTTCATAAGTTCGGCTGCTGATTGCGGATAGCTTTCGATAACACTCATCAGCATTGTAATTTGATCGCTCAAATGATTGAGGTGATTTCGCGTGTCGCGAACAATATCCTTGATTGCTTTGTTTATGACGTTGAGCATAAACATAATAAAAATATTTGATTTTGCTTGGCTTGTTGACAATGTGATCGCGCGATAATATTCTTCTTGATTGTCTTTTATCATACTTTCGATAGGTATCCACGCAAAAATTGGTTTCCAACTGGCAAGCAGCGCTGTTTGCCACAAACGGCCCATTCTGCCATTGCCATCTCTGAAGGGGTGAATAAACTCAAACTCATAATGAAAAACGCTAGATTTGATAAGCATATTGACGCGGCTGTTTCTGAGCCAGTCAAAGAGTTGTGCAAGCTGTTCTGACACAAATTCAACAGGTGGAGCTATGTGAACGACCTCTCCTTTTTCATTGTAGACACCAACCTGTCCTGTTCTGATCTTTCCTGCTTCTGTGACCAATCCGTTCATCATTACACCATGAACTTTTAGCAGGTCTTCTATTTTGTAAGGATCAACTTGCTCTAGTTGCTTGTAAGCATCATTGGCATTTTGGACAGCGACTATATCTTCTTGTGGGCCAAGAACTCTTTTGCCATCAATCACGTCTGTGACTTGTTCAATTGACAATGTATTGTTTTCAATGGCAAGAGAAGAATGAATAGATTTAATTCTGCTCACTCTGCGAAGTTTGGGAAGTTTTCTCATATCATTTACAATATTTAGTTGACCCAAATTTTCCATAATTTCGGAAGCCAATTCGAGCATCTCTTCAGTTATTTCATACGGCGGCATGTATTTATCCATTTTTTACCTCAATGGTATTATATACTAAATTTTCTTAATTGTCAATCATCTTGCGTACTATCTTACGTATTATCTTGCGTATTATCTTACGTACTATCTTGCGTACTATCTTACATACTTACGCGGTTTTGACTTGTTTGAACTTTATTAACCTTTAAAAATTGCTTTGAGAATTACGCCAAAGACAAAGCTGACGGTTGCAAGAAAAATGCTTCGCAACACAAGCAAGCCCAGAGCCTTGCGTGACTTTTTGCTGTCTGCGATGAATGTTATGCCTTTCTTTTTAAGATTTATGCAATAATAATAGCCATTTTTGCTGTCTGAGGCTACGTAATCCAGATAGTTGTCCATTGAAAGAGCGGCGAGGATTTCGTCTATTTCGGCAACTGACAAAACAGTTTTGTTTGACAGGGCTTCTGCGATTTCATTGGGTGAGACAAGCTGGGTCTTTTTGCCTGAACAGACCTTGCATAGATAATTCATCACAAGTTTTTCTTTTCGACTTGTCATACAGGTAAAAACGCCTCCTGAAAATAAAAATATTCTTGCCAAAAGTCATACATTTTAGACATCAAATAGCTATAAACAAAATGCAGTGTCAGATCATGTCGAAGTGTGTCAAAAATGAATAAGGAGATTTAAAAAAGCAAAAATAGAGGCAAATGCTTGATGCAAAATCGCAATGCGTGCTGAAAATCCTCATAAAGGAGTGCAAAGAAGGTGGCTATAAAATTGTCGAGACAAGCGACATAATTTCTGCCATGCCTGAAAGATTTAAGGTTGATGAAAAGGGTCTGAAAAATATACTGACTTTTTTGGAGCATTCTGACTGCATTTCAATCAAGTATGATGACGAAGGAATATATTGCCTATGCGTCATGCCATACGGCTTTAAGATGATAGAAAGCAGCAGTCAAAAAAGGAAGGCTATAAGCCTCCCCTTTTGGATTTTTGCTGCAATTTTTGCACTTGCACTTGTGGCAAGTTTTGTGGGTTCATTGCTAGCAAACTTGATACATTTTTGAAAATCAAATTCGAAAATACAAACCAAATCAATCAAAGTTGAAAAATGCCATTTTTTGTCGATTGCTCCCCGACGAGAAATTTGAAAAGCAATCAAGCAATTTTTTAAAGCTGAGGATTTTAAAAGAATTCTCGAACTTTGCTTTTGTAACTGAAAGAGTAAACTCCATCATCGCCGACCAGAACATGATCAATAAACTGAACGCCCAAAGTTTGGCAAAGATTGCTCAGATACTCCGTTGCAGTTTTGTCTTGATCAGAAGGCACGGCGGCTCCGCCTGGGTGATTATGTGTTACAAACACCATTGCTGCATGAGTACTTGCCAAAAAGTTTGATATTTGAAGTGGAGTGATACCTACCATGTTTATACTTCCTGAGGCAAGCTTTCGTTTTGCAATTATGTTTTTTGAACAATCAAGCCCAACTATAAACAGTTCTTCATTGTTTTTAAAACGCAGCAGCTGTTCACTATAATCAAATATTGCGTCATATCCTGATAGGTTTTCTCGCTTCGTTCTTTTGCAAGTTTGATATAAAAAGAATATTTCAGTCAATTGTCTTATGAGCTTTGCTGCTCGCTCGCCAATCCCTCGAACTGTCATAAGCTCACTTTCTTCAGCATCAAGCACTGATGCTATGTTGCCGAACTTGTCTAGCAATCTGTGAGCGAGTGGATTGACATCGCCTCGCGGAAATATATATGTAAGTATAAATTCCATGGCCTGAACACTGCTTAAAGTTTCAATGCCAGCATTGCAGACTGTGTCAAGCAGTCTGCCTCTATGCCCAGCATGAATATTTTTCTCGTCGTCGTTGTATTTCATAAAAATTTTTCTCCTTTGATTTTTGTTTTTGATTTGTGTTTTTCTTATCGTAACTTTATTGGATCAAACGTTTTGTTTGAGAAGACACCTTTTAATTGATCTTGTTTAGTAAATGATTTATAATAAACTGTTCCATGCCATGAACCAATTCCTCCTATGACTGGACCATGTATAGATTCTTTGAAGTAATTTACTTTGTCGCAATAAACTTTTTCCATATAATTTTCATCTTTACTTGCGGATGTCGTCTCTATAAATGAGTAAAATTCTTGATACAAGCCTCCTCCAGCTAAAGCAAGTCTAGTTTTCTTGAGTCCATTAACATTACCGTACGTTACTAAACCAATAGCTCCACTTGCACCGCTTTTTTGCACTGACAATTCCCCATCATTGTTCCCAAAAATACCTTTATTTTCAGTGCATTGTCCACTCTTAGCTTTATCTTCGCTTGGTTTTTTAACTGATTCTACGTGAATAGTTAAGTTCTCAAATTTAGATTTTGTCAAAACGCAATAATCAACATCATTTTTACTTCGCGATGTGCTACCATTATTGCCTCCAGCACCTACACGCAGCAAACCGTTGTTTGTGCCATTAAAATCTATACTTCCTCCGTCATGCCCTTGGCCATCTCCTTGTAGTCCATTCTTCTCACTATATGACTCACCGTGCGTCCCATTTCCAGCAAACCAAGCACCATAGTTGATGCAATTGCTTTGATTTGCATCTTCTGACTGAGTTGCACTTTCTGGTTTTGCGATAAAGTTGATGGAATTTCCATTGCCATAAGCACTTACTGAAACGAAGTTGTCGACGCCATTAAATTCTGTATCTTTTGTTAAGATATTTAATGTTTCGTCACCTGAAAGAGATCCATAAAGTGATACATTGACAAATTTTGAAGAGTTTGTCAAGAATGTAGTGCTTTTGCTTGCTGAGGCTTCGCTTGCTGAGTCTCTGCTTACTGAGCCTCCCTTTGCTGAGCCTCCGCTTACTGAATTTAAAATTTTTACATCTTTGGTAAATTTTTCTTGGTCTGTTCCTTGGCCTGTTCCTTGGTCTGTTCCTTGGTCTGTTCCTTGGCCTGTTCCTTGGCCTGTTCCTTGGTCTGTTCCTTGGTCACTATACATATAACTATTTTTATTTACAATGTTTAAGAAATGTCCATTTCCTGAAATGTTGACATTTTGAGGGCCTATATTTGAAGAAATTTTTACATTTATATCTTGAGTCATTATTATATTATAAATTATAGCTCCGTTATCTGATACAGAAATATTACCTGGTGTTTGATCACCACCACCTATATCATAGTTTTCATATGTATCTACAACTTTAAGGCTACCGTTTTCTCGATCGCTAAAATTTATGTATTTCAAAATCACTTTTTGATCCTTTATGCCTAGATATTCTGATGACGTAGCTATTCCACCGAAGAAGAAATCTTTTTGTGCTTCTTTTATCTCAACTGAATAATTTGCGTCTAAAATGTTTGTGATAGTGTCAGAATCAGTATATTGAGAAACTATTTCTTTGTCACCCAAAGTAACACTTTTTACTGGTCTCAATACTGAAGTGTCTATATAACTTGCATCAAATATACTTGCAAGTGTTTCAAACATCAACACCTTTGTTAAGTTGAATTCATATGTAATTGTTCTAGTTGTGCCAATATCATTTCCGTCTTCATTAAAGTCTTTATATTTAACATCTAATGTCACATCATTTCCACTAGTGGTAAGCTGTGCTTCATAGGTGGCAGATTCACCTTCTTCAAGCTCTTCTGAAACAAGGGTCAAAAGTTTTTTATTTTTATTATAGGTAAGCTCTATACCGTTAATTTTTAAGCTGTAATACTCATCCTCTTCAGGTTCCTCTTTTTCAACTTCCTGAACAGATATCTCTGTATAAGAGTCGTCTTCATTTTTCAAATAATATTTCAACAAGTACAAAACTAAGGATTCGCCATTTTCATATGAAGCATAATAGTATTCACGGTCTTTATCTTGGAAGACTATGTTAACAGTCGTTGCGCTTTCTGGCAAGTTGGATTTGATTTTCGCAGACGTATTTGCTTCTATAGTTATGTTGCCTGTCATCAAACCACTATACTGTACAGTCAATCCATCTGCATCAAAAATTGTATCATTGGTACTTGCCAAAGTGTCAGTATTTTGAGTGATTTTTATATTGCCTTTGCCTTCCTCACCATTCTTACCAATCAGTTTTGCATCTATCTTTACACCATATTTGAATTTGAAGGCGCTATAGTTTTCGTAGACTTGGACGCCTGCGAAATTGTAAAGCGTATTGCCTGTCGTATTTGAAAGTACAACATTGCCATCAGTATCAGTTTGATAATCACTATTATCAAATTGTCCTGATTGAACATTGGTATAAACCGATGTTGTCAATTGATAATCATCTCCAATGTTTTGCATTTTGGTTGCTCCTATTTGCTCATTATCGGCAAGCTTTATTACAGGAGCAACTTTGCTGTTGCTATTAATAACAGATACAAATTCATCTATATCAACTGTTTTACTTATAATCAAAGTAATAGCGTTGTTTGTCGAACGAACAATCTCAAAGCTTTCGAAAGTCGATCCAGTTGCTGCTACATATTTATACGAAGTATTGAAATTGTAATTTCCATTTCCATCATAGCTAAACAATGGATCTGATGCAGGGTCATAATAGCCAATGTATTTAGTGTTAAAATTGCCTGCAAGTGCTTTTTCATTTAATGTCAATGTAACTTCTTGATTGTCAGCATCTATTGGATTTACTGAATAACTATTTACTATTTGTTTAACAGTTGACGAGTTGTCTATTCCGTCAAAAACAAATTCTTTTTTATATTCAGTCTGCGACAGATTGATATTTCCACTTGCCGCATCAACAAACTCAAGGTTTTCTGCCTTTCCTCCCACAACTTGTTGAGTATATGCTTCAAATGTTTTATTATTGAATAATTTTTTAAATTCAGTAATGCCAAAATCACCTGAGCAAGTATTGACATTTTCGCTTTCGTTTGAAGTGTTTGATGTTGATGTCAACTTTGCATTTGGTGCATAATACATTATCTTATTTGTATTGTCATAAATCATGTAGTAAATTTTGTTTTCATGATCTTTTAAGCATATAATATTATTTGATGTCTTTGTATTACCAGTCTCACCCCACGTCAAAGTCATTCCAGAACTGCTAGTAAAATTCAAGTCCGTTGCAATTCCAAACAAGCCACGAGTAGTTGATTTTTCTTTATCATCAAATACAGCCAGTCCATTGAAATCATCAAATATAATTGTTTTTGCATCTTTATAAGAAAATTGCACATTAGATAAAGAATATGAGCCTTCCGCTTTCGTCATAACAGCCTCTAAACTTACAAATATATCCTTGTTTTCATCAATCCTGTAACCTTTTATCTTGAAATAATTTTTGGCATTTTGAACTTCTGTGCTATTGTTATTTAATGTCAAATTTAATGTCAAATTATTTAAAGTTAAATTATTGATTGAAAAATCTTGAGGCTTACTCTTCGATTCGAAATTGAGTTTAACCTCGAAGTTAAGCGTCATATTGCCTGCCGTGAAATATTTTTCAGCATCTGCATTGTTTCCAACAAGCACAAAAGGCTCTCCATTGATTGTGGTGGTTTTGTTTTCAGAATTTGTATAATAAGAGGTGGTTTCTTTTGAAATACTTTCTTCTTTACTTGGCTGTTTCTCTTTTCCTTCGATATATGCAAAGTTAAATTGATCGTTTATCTTTTCATATCCTTCATATTTTTCACCATCCAATTTTTCATCATCCAAGAAATTGGCTTGAACTAGCTGATCGTTTGCATACATCTGCCTGTGATGCCAGATTTGACGATGTCCTGCGTTATCATTTTTATGTGAATATACATAAAGCAACAGTTGATAAGGCACTCTATACAAAACAGAAATAGGTGACTTGCAATTGCCATATGAAATCACAAGGCTGTCTTGTCTATATTCATATTCACTTGATCGACCATATTGTTCAACTATTCTATAATCTTCATCTTTATCCTGATTTCCTGCTGGGTCTGTTTCCAAATCACTTGAAGAGAAGGCCTTTTTGTTTTCAGCATTAAAACCTGTCAGTCGATATCTAAAAGCATTATATTCACTGGATACAACAGAACCATCACCTGAAGTCTCTCCCTTTTCCCCAACTCGGCCAAGATCGAGCAATTGATCCTCGACATTTACTGTTGAAAGTAAATAACCAGTCCTGTAGTAGTTGTCCCATGCGTCTTTAATAGTTTTTTGTTCAGTCCATCCCATATGTTTAAGGTTCAAAGTTCCGTTCGCATTAATTGATTGAGCTGAACTGTTTGTCTTAGAGATATCGCTGGCTCTATTTTTGAAATATCCTATTGAATATGCATTGACATTAGCATTGTCAGATGCAGCTTGATAAAGTTCTATATTGTTGACAGTGTAATTCGTATAGCCTTGCATAATTTCTTTCTCAGAATCGTCTATGGAATCTTCACCTAGATTTTCAGTTTGTGCCTTTGTTATAAAGGTCGGATCTTTTCCAAGGGCTTCGATTGAGCCTTCGTTGTAGCAATTTGATATTGTTACTGTAGCGTCTTCGCTGCCAAGGCCAACAATTCCGCCCGCTGAAGATACATGGTCGCCTGCGACAGACTTGTTGCCAGCTTTGACTATGCCTGAGTTGTATGAGTTGTAGATGTTGAGGGCGGCGTTAGCGTGACCAACAAGGCCGCCAGCTTGATAGTTTGCAGATGTTTCGCTTAAAGCACTTTGCGCCTTTCTATAGCCATTGATAACTGAGTTTGCGTTGTATGAATTATAAATAGTCAATTGAGCTTGTGTATAACCAACCAAACCACCAACACTCATATCTGTGCCTTGTGCATTCATAACTTCTATAGTGCCGTAGTTTGAAGAATAGTTGATTGTGAGTGGTCCACCTGTTTGAACATGTCCGACAAGACCGCCTACATCTATACCACCGCTTGATTGTTGTAAAATACCCACCATGTTTGTGACAGCGGTTAATGTGCTGCCTTTCTCGTTTGTTTGTCTTGCGACTGCGCCCCAGTTGCCATTATTTGCGTCTGTGTTTACAATTCTGCCAGAAAGAGTCAGGTTTGCAACTTCAGTATTGTTAAGTGTGCCAACAAGAAGTGGCGATGTCATTACAGTAGCATTGTCATTTGTTATTCTAAGGTTGAATACTTTTTTGCCCGTCAAATTGTTGAATAACGCTCGAGTGCCGTTATTAAACTTTATACTGCTAAGTTCTTCAATTGTATGACCATTGCCGTCGAAAATAGTGGCACTGCTTGGCAATTCGATCATTCCTGTCGCTTCAGTGTCCATATTATAATCATCTTCACTTTTGCTTGTATTGGCAAAGTTTATATCATTGAGCAGGAAGACAATTGAAATGTTTGGTATGCCCTCAAGATGTCTTTTTGAAAGATTATACAAGCCCATTGCATTTGGTATGCCGTAAGCGTATTTATCCGCTGAGGTAGTGGTTTCTCCATCTCTAGTTGTTGGAGTTGTTGGAGTTTGTGCAGGTTGACTGTTCTTATTTGTTTCATATACTGAAAGTCTTTGATATTTGAAAGTATAAATGTTTGCGTTTGAGCTTTTGTTGGTTGTTTGATTTTCAGCCAAATATGTTTTAGTATTATATGGAATATTGCCTGTTGTTGCATTCGCATCTTTTTCTATTTTATACAGAGATGATGGTTTAAGATAATAAAATTCTTTTCTTGTTGGATAGCCAAAGTTGAAGCTATAATCCATTGATGCATAATCTTCACCCGTCACCTGCGACCAACCGCTTGACAAGCAAGAATTGTCATTTAAAAGTTCATTAAATCCTTTTGCACTTTTGTCTTTGTCCCAATCTCTCTTCACATTAATTCCGCTCTTGTCATAATACGCTTTGTTTTTATTATCACCCCAAACGTCGTTTTTATTATTATCACCCCAAACGTCAAGTCGGTCAGAATCAGGCGTTGTTTTTCCTGAAGTGTGATCATTCCAATTGATGTAAGAGAAGGTGTACGAATTTTTGATCGAGATGTTTGACCCGCCTGCGAACGCGTGGATATTTGTGTCGATATAGCTTTCAAGGCTGCCACCGCTGAATGTGCCATATATGAAAGCAGTGTTTTGAGGGTCTGCAATTCCTTTGCCTACAATGCCGCCCATATGGCCATTTTTTTGTGCACGATAGATGATATCAGCAACGCTATAGCTGTCACTGATTGTTCCGCTTGTCATTTCACCTACAAGACCACCGACATTGACAAGTCTTTGACCTGCAACCTCAATGTTTCCACTTAGGCCAACGGCGAAAATATTTCCGCCTTCCATTTTGCCTACAAGGCCACCAACTGACAAGTCTGAAGCTGCTGTTGTGCCTGTTGATGTTGTTGTAGTGTTGTTTACTTCACCAACAACCATATTTTCGAGTTCTACTACAAGTGAAGAAATGTATGAGTAGCCTTGCATAATATCGATAAAGTTGTTTGTCAAATCTTTAAGTTTGATTGAATTGCCATCACCGATAATAGCAATGTTTTTCATGGTTTGAGTTTTGTTTTCTTTATTACTTGGTTGTGTATATTCCGTCGGCATTCCTTTTGAAGTTGATGTAGCCACATAGTAATACACGCCATTATCTGGATAATCATCATTTTCTACTTTTAGGTTTAGCTTTAAGTCGGCTGGCTTCAATTTATGCCCAGTGGTCAGCGTGTTGGCGGAATTTCCAAAAACGCCTCCCTTAATCTGCTGGCAAAGGGCTTGTGTTTCGTCATATTCACCATAACCATATTTGCCATTAGCTTCGTCGTATTCACGATTATACCCCATATCTGTGCCGTAAGCATCAGTCGCAAGGACTACGCCATGGTTGTAGAAGTTGTCTACTATACGGCCAATTTGACCTTTTATAGGTGCAGAACCGAACAAAGCGTTTATATGAACTTTTTCAGTATCTTTTTCAGTATCTTTTTCAGTATCTTTTTCAGTATCTTTTGTCGTTTTGTAACTATTGTGAGTAACCAAGCTGTAGTTGTTTGTCACTATTGAGCTTACCAAGGCTTGTATGTCAGTTTTGCCTAAAATTCCGCCGAAATAGTAACCCTCGACTAAAATGCCCTTTTCTTGTGCGATATACAAATCACCGTAGTTGTAGTTTTCTTGAACTGATATGTTTGCAACTTTTAGATAGCCCGCTGTGCCGCCGACATTGATTTTATTGCCGCAGTTTTGGCCAATTCTGATTGTTCCGCCAAAAGATATGTTGTTAAGAGTTGCGTTTGTAAGAGTTGTGTCTGTATTTGCTGCGTCAGTTTTCTTTTCCACACTGCCCACAAATCCGCCGACGTTTATAGCTGAAGAATAGTTGAGAAGAATATGTCCGTCATAGCGAGAAACATTATTGTCTCCATTTTGAATATTTACGCTGCCTGCACGGCCAACAAATCCGCCGACATTTGCTGTGGCTGTGGCATCTCTTGTTGAAGATGGGGCAGGTGAAGAAATGTAGAAGTTGTCTGCGACTATGTATGCTTTGTCAATATCTACTGAGTTTGCGTTGCCTACAAGTCCACCAGCATTGATGTTTGTTGCTTGAAGAGCGACAAAGTTCAATGAGTCTTCTCCTGCAGCAGAGAATGATACTTGGTTTGTTTGGCTTGAAGAAATTTTGACGTTGTTGCCAGCCTTGCCTACTAGGCCACCATAGTTTATCGTCTGTGCTTTCAATGGTTGTGAATTTGAATAGCTGAAATTGATTGATCTTTCGCTACCAGATTTGAAGAAGTCGTCTTTCGATACTTTATTCGATACTTCATTCGATACTTCATTTATCATATTGTAAGTTTTGAGGTCAGAAATTGATAATGCATTGATTGAGTAGCCAACAATTCCGCCATACGTAATGGAATTTGCTGTGCCATCGAAAGTAAGTTTGGTTTTGATTTCAGGTATTGTCTCATCTTCGCTGCCTGAAGCGAATGACATTGTTGATCCAGCAGAAGAAGTATCTTCATTGTCACCTATTTTGCCAACAATTCCGCCATAAGTCATGTCGCCTTCGCATGATTTTACAGTCAAAGCGCTGTTCATACCTTGAACGTTGTCATTAAAGCTGAGGTCTACGCTTGCGTCTATGTGACCGATAAGGCCACCAACAACCAGCGAAGAATCCTTTTCACTTAAAGGCGCAGCTACATTAAAGCCAAGAGACTTGTTTGTTTTTGCACCCAAAAGTGCAACAGTCATATTTCCGTCAGACAAAACGGCAGAGCCAAAGATTGCACCTAAGGCTATTTTTTTGTATCCGTTTGTTGAATTGTTTGCGTTTATTGAAATGATATTTATATCATTCTTTATTGTGCTTTCAATAGTGTTGCCATTGAATGTCATTTGACGAATGTTTGAGTTTTGTTTAGCTTCGCCAGCAAAGAGGCCTGCTTTTATCTCTTCATTTTCTATTTCACTATTGTACGAAACAGTCAAAACACTCGTGCCAGAAGCAAATTGTGACCCGTTGCCATCTTCTGTAATGACAATTTTTGTGCCAGTAATGTTTGTGCCTGTGATTGAAGGAGCGATAAGGCCGACTGCATTGTTTTCATTTGGTCTTAAATTGATGCCTGGACGAACTACTTTGAAAGTCACATTTGTAAGTGTAGCGTTTGTCAAATCACTATCTACCAAACCGCCTGAATACCTAGCAGCGCCAGTAGTGAAAATTGATGCGTTGTCGCCTTGAATTGTTTCATCAAAGTCAAACTTGAAAATAGCGTCTCTTATTGTGAAGCCTGACAAAGTAGAGCTAAACAAAGGTCTATCCAAGATGATGTTTGGATATTCACCTTCTCCGCCATCTTTTCTGTATTGTTCCATACCATGAAGAGTGCCAGCAAATGAAGTCAAACCATTTTGGAATTCTCTCTTTGCCAAAACTTCGCGCAAGTCGATATCTGTATAGTTTGTATCATCGTCTGCGTCAGAATTTTTACCTCTGATAATAACCTCAGCTGTAGTGTTTGCCATCATTCTACGCAAAGTTTGCTCTATTCTATAGTTGTCAAGATAGATGATATATCCGATTGCGTCAGTATATTTGAGCGTTGGAAAAAGTTCACTTGTTGGGTGCGTCCAATTTTCATTTATCCAATAGTCGTTGTTCAGGAATGCAGCTTGGGTTTTGTTTCGACCAACTGAAATTTGTTCAGTGTACAAAGCTGGCTCTTCAATTTTGGCTATTGATGCGTCTGGAATATATGCACTAGTGTTGCCTGCAACAGTTCCCATTTTTATACCAGGTGCAAAATCTGGAGCTATATCTTGTTTGCTTGCTTGTTCACCTGCAGTTGCATATCTATATATTCTTGCAACGGTGCTTGAAGTTTGTGTTGTAGGTTTGCCTTCACTTTCAGTCAAAGCAGTTGTTTGAATCAACAAAGAAACATAAGGTTTAAGCTGAGCCAAAACATCGCCTGCTGCAAAAGTTGGATTGCCTTTAAGCTCGCCCACAAAAGCTGAAATATTGTTGCTTGAATAGAAGCTTGAAATGTCTTGAGCGTTTGCATTTTGTGTGTAGTCATAGAAAGAGATGAAGTTGACGCTGTTTACAGCATAAAGTGAAATCTGGCTGCCATTTGTGATTTGTCCAAAAATTCCGCCTGCTGCAGGATTATGTTCAATGCCGCCAATTGTCAGTTTTTGATAAGCGCGAACATCACCAGCTGCGTACACTTGGTTGACAAGATATTTGGTGTCAAAGCCTTTAAGGTCGCCAGTGTTGACACTGTAAGATTCTACTTTTTGTGGAATATTTGCAATACCTACTATGCCACCACTTAAATAAGAGGTAAGACCGATTGCATTTATATTTGAATATGAAAGCTTCATCAAGCCACTGCCAACATAACCGACAAGTCCACCTATTGCCATTTGAGTGTAGTTGCCGCTTGTTGCTGAGAAGATATCAATCGCGCCGCGTTCACGACCAACGTCGAAAGCGTTGCTTTGATAATAGCCACCCATATTTGACTGGATTTTGTGTTGCAATTCTTCATTGTGAGTTGCTACAATTTGTGAAAGCGTGCCAAAAGCTTGGCCGATTACACCGCCAGCGTAATATTTGGTTGAAATAATATGAGTAGAGTTGTTGCTCATTGTGCCGTTTATGACAAGCTTAGCATCACGTACTGCACTGTTGCTGCCGCTCAAACCAATCACACCGCCTGCAACCGAACCTTGAATATGAGTGTCGCCAAAAGCGTGTAAGTTTGTCAAGCTAAATTTGCTGTCATCTTCAGCCGCTGTAAAATCATTGTTTGAGTAGTATTTTTGAGTTGATTGCTCTTTGGTGAAAATGTCAGCAAAGCCGACAATTCCGCCAGCGTAAGAATATCTGCCTACGATATCAATATATGAGCCAATTGTTGCACCCATATTTGAAGTGAGGCTTGTAGAAAGTGGAAGTAAATTTGCCCTCAGAACGGCCAAAGCGTCAGTGTTTAAAACATCTGTTGGGCTGTCTACATATCCTGCTGCGAGCTGTTTGGTTGAAATAACTGTTGCGTTTGTTATGGTCAAGTTTTTAAGTTTGCTGTCACCAAGAGCAAATCCAACAATTCCGCCTACAAAGTTGAGACCTTCAACTTTTGCATTTTGAGCAAATTCGACGTTTACATTTACTACACTTGCGTCGCGCATATAACCTGCAAGCGATCCAACAGCCGCCGCCTGATTGTTGACAAGGTTTGCAACTGTAAGATTGAGATTTAGCACCATTGGTCTGATATCTTTACGAGATTGTTCAATTGAAGCGAAAAGACCAAATGCCATACGTTTTTGAGTTTTTGTATTATTGAGGTTTGAAATTGTAAAGCCATTGCCGTAGAATTGACCAGTGAAAACTTTTACAGACGAAGGTATGTCAACTCCACCAGTCTGTTCGTCACCCGAAGCGTTAAGGTCATTGAAGTCAATGTTCGCTATAAGTCTATAGCTGCCATTTACGCTTTGTTCATCAAAATATTCGGTTATATTTGACGACTTGCTCTTGCCTGTCACATCTACAAATTCTTGTGCTGACCTTATCAAAATTGGATTGTATTTTGAGCCGTATTGAACATCAATCAAGTTTCCACCAAGACTTACTGTCGCATAAGGCAAAGTGTATGTTTGTGTGCCTGTTGCATTTGACAAAGGCTTGTAATAACGATGTGAGAAAGTGAGAAGGTCTGGCTCATTGAGTTTGAGGCCTTCCTTTTGTGTCATCTTCCAGATTGTATCTTCGTCATATTCAGTGCCAACTGCAAAGCCATAGAATGAGCTTGCGTTTGTCACATCTTTGAGCTGGCCTGCGCCTGTAACAAAGCTTGACTCAGTAGGCTCGCTATTGTCTGTGAAGTCTGTATATTCTGGGTTGTAGTAATAGCAGTTTTCATAACTACCTTCAAGAGTTTTTAGATTGCCGCCCGCATCAACACCTGAGAAGTTCATTTGGCTGTATTTCAAGTTTTGAATCTGTGAAGTTGAATAGCAGTTTACAAGACTTCCTCTATTTATATACACAAATCCTGAAGCAAGATAAACTTGTTCGTCGAGGTTGCTGTTTGCAATTGAAATGTTTGAATAGTTGTCTTTGATTGTTCCGCCATCTAAGTTTTCATAAACAAAGCCGCTGACAACACCCACTTTTGATTTGATTGAAGAGCCGCGTCTGCAGTAAGCATACTGCTTAACTTCCTCGCTCTTTACACCTTCAACATAAGAGGTGATGATTGTTCTTGAGTTTGTTCCTACAAAGCCTGATGTCCAACAAGTTGGGTCTTCGCTTTGGTTTGCCATGTCAATGTTTTTGGCATAAGATGAAGCTATGCTGCCTGAGTTTTCAAGCACAAAGCCCGCCATATTGCCTTGACCTTTGATGTTGAAAGTGAGAAGTGAAATAGAATTCATTTGATAATATGCATCGCTATTATCATCTATTTTTCCACCTATAACATAAACGTTGTCGCCACCCACTCTTGAGTTTGTTATGCTTCCGCTGTTGCGAAGAGCAAATCCAGCAACGTTTGAGTTCCAACTTGAACTTGCATTAAGGTATATTGGCATTGTTGTTCCACTGCCATTTATATAGGTTATATTCAAACCATAGCTTGTCGAAGCATTTGTATTGCTGCCAAACGCAACAACGCTTGAATTTGTGATATTTCCGCTGTTTGAGATTGCAAAGCCAGCAATTTCAAACATAGAATAATCGCTTATGTCGGCCAAAATTTGACGTCCGCCGCCAAAGAGGTTTACTGTAACATTTTTGATAGTTGTTGTACTTGCGACGTTTTTGAATAGTGCAAGCGAAAGAGTATTTTGACCTTGCTCTTTTTCTGTGTTGAATGATTCAATGTGTATTGTATGGCCGTTTCCGTCAAGGCTCAAAATTTTGTCTGTGTCGATTGGACGATAGTTTTTGAGATAAATATCTTTCATCAAAATATAGTCGCGAGCGTCGCCTTCAGCCATAGCCAAGAAGTCGGTTTCATCTTCCACGCAAATTGGCAGGTCTTCATCAGAATATTGTTTTACTGAAACGCCAAACTCTTTTATCACTGGCAAGGTAAGACCGCCATAGTTGATATAGGTAGTCATTCTCATGCGTACAGTGGTTGTTTCTGGTGTTTCTTTTAAGCCTGTTACAACAAGATTGTTGCCGCTTTCTTTGATTGAGAATATGCCGTTTATTGAAGAGACAAATTCACCTGTTTCTTTGATGTAAATATTGCTCCAGCCGCCAGTTTCTTCGTTGAAATAGTCAACACGCTCTTTAAGTGGAATTTGTTCAACGTGAGTTCTGTCATAGTTGATGCTGTAGTAAGCTGTTTTGTCAGCAAGCAATTCTTTATGATAGCCGTTTGAAGCAAAGCTTGTTCTGGCCGCGTTTAGTTGTGCAACCGCATTGTTCAACTCTTCACTACTCATGTCGTAGTTATATTCTTCAGGCATAAAGGCATATTCAAAAGCAAGAGGTGTATCAAGACCTATATATGATTTGACAATATTGTCATAGCTTGAGAAAATTTTGATTGAACTTGGATCTGTATCGATCGCGAGATCTACAACTGTAACCGTGTTTGTTGCTGTTTTTATTTGACCTTCGCCAAGCACTTCAGCATTTATCTTGAAAGCGTTGTTGCCGCCAGAAACTTGGGCGTTTACGTCAATTGAAAGAGTGAATGTCACAAGTCGTCTGCCTGCGATGTCAGAAGGCACTTCTTGTTGGTTTGTGATTTTTATGCCTTTGACTGCATCAGAAAGTTTGATTGGAGATGCGGTCACTGTCTGATCACTATCAAAGTAAAGCTTGCCAGTGACTTGCTCGCCTTTGGCCGTGAAAGAGAGCTGGCTTTGGCCATTGATGACGATTTCTGGGTCTTGGAGATAAGCCACTTTGAGGAAATGCTTCACACTAGCCCCTTCTATCAAATTGCCATTCGCGTCATAGAAGGTGATATCAAAAGTGAGGTTTGTGTCAACATTGACAGATTGATTTATCCAAAGATAGAAATAAATTGCACCTTTTGATTTGTCTTGCACACTTGGAATAATTGTCACATTGTTTTGTGATGTTTCTATATTTGCGTTGCCGTCATCATAGAACTTTGTCTCTGTACTTGCAAGCACCTTGCGCAAAACAACCGCATTTGCCGTTGTAGCACCTTGATAAGATAGCTTCATGCTGTGATAGTTTGCAAATTCTGGGTTTATATTGATTTTTAGCACTGAGCCATAACCAGGAGCAAGCACGCTTGAAGGAGTGCCTTCAACAGTATAAACTGTTTTGTAACTGTCAAAGCCCTCTACTTTTTCATAGGTCATGCTTGAAAGTTTGTAGCTGTTTACGTCAACGTGATTGAAGCGTTGTGGCGTCAAAGCCGCTTCAAAATCTGTGCTGACAATTTCACTGTCTGAGTGAAGTGAAACTTTGTAAGTTGCAGCTCTTGTAACACTCCATTTATAGCTTTCATGCACTGAAATTTCTACAATAAATTCTATTTCAACAATTCCGTTTGGAAGAGATGTGACATTGTCCTTTTTTGTGAGAGTGATATTAAATCGTTGTTCGTCGCCAAATGCAGCAGTATAAACGCCCTCGCTAACCTTTGTTATTTCAAGGTCAATTCCATCAAGTGACATTTTTGGAAAGAGAATGTCGTTTTGATTTGATGTGCGAAGAAGTGCTGTGAGCTTGCCTGTGGTCGAAGGTGTGATTGCAATCTTATCTTCTGTTTTGACAAGGTCAATACCGCCTTCAAAGGTTGTGAGAAGGAAGCTGTGTCCAAACTCTGAGTTTGCTGCCATTTGGAAGCTTTCATATTTTGCGTCTGTCAAAATTGTTGGTGTCACACTTACATTTTTGCCCTGAACAATATTGTTTTCGTTCACGTTAAGCACAAGCGGACTTGTGAAATTATACGCTGAAGAAGCAAGCTTGAAATTGTTTTGTGTGAGATTGTAAGTTTGTGCAGAGCTTCCTAAACGAAGTGAAGTTTTGTCAAAATTGTAAGTTATTGAACGAGTTTTGCCTTTTAAAAGACTTACTACGCCGCCATCTTCAATTTCAATTGTGTTTGAAGAGGCCACAAGTTTTGACAATGCATAGACAACCTTGACTTTGATTGTCTTTTTTGCTGTATAATCTTGCTTTGAATAGATTGTTATTTCAGCGTCGCCAACACCAGTGAAGATAAGTTCGTTTGCCAAAATTTGAGCAACATAAGCATTGCTTGTAGTTGCAACAAGTCCTGAAAAGTCATCTATTCCAAAAAGTTGAGATAGTGTGATTGTGTTGTAAGCTTTAAGCTCACGGCTTTCACGGTCTTTGTCAGAAACGTCTTCTTGAACTTCATAGAAATTGCCAAGCACTTCATCTTGAGAAGCTGCCAAAGTTTTGTAGAAACCAGCATTTTCAACAGTTTTTACTTGAAGCCCTGTCAAAGTTGCTTCTTGAGGTTGATAAACTTCTTTAAGGTGAGCATCGCCGCCGTTTACATAAGAAAGGAAGCCTTCTTCGCCAGATGAAACAAAATTGTCATTTCCTGTTATGTCAGCTGGATAATATGCAATTGTTTCATTTCCGCCAGCGTCTCTTGTCACAACATAACCATTTGTAAGAGTTACACTGCCAAGATCTGCACCTACTGAAGCGAAAGACAAGTTGATAGTTCCAGCATTTGTATAAACAAGAGCTTTTGCGTCACCAACAAGAACTTCAGATTTTGTATAGTCGTATGCATAAGACTTTTCTATAGCGCCACTGTTTACCCCTACAAGGCCAGCAACTTTTGAAGCTGTAAACTTGTTTGTTTTGGATTTTGGTTGACTGGCTGTGTCTTGTCCATCGCTGAAGTTGTAGAATTCTACTCGACAGCCTGAAATTGTGCCAGCATTTTGTGCAGCGACACCCGCGGCCATTGAGCTGCCTTTGATGTTGAGGCCTAAAACTGAAGAATTTTCAATCAATGCATCATTTTGGTTTATTCCTACAATTCCGCCAACTTCACTGCCAGTAATGCTGCTGTAAGTGTAGTCTGTGCCAATTGCATAAACATCAACTGTCACATTTGAAATTGTACCTGCGTTTATGTCAGCCACAAAACCATTGCCAACAACTTCACCTGCAAAGGTTATATTTTTGATTGTGCCAAGGTTTGTGTTTGCAAAATTGCGACCTTTTAAAACAATTGTAACATCTTCTCTTATACCTTGAAGTCCGCCAACAAAAGATTGATGTCCAGCAAAGTCTGTCACTTCAATGTTGTTCATAATCGTATAAAACTTGGTAGGGTCTAAAGCTTTAAATTGGCTGGCTGAATATACTCTATACGCCGTCTCAAAGCCTTGTCCGTCAGCTACAGTTACAGGAATTTTGATGAGAATGTCACTAAATGGCACTTCTTTATTTGAATTGTTTTTGAAATATGCGTTTTCGTTTTCAATTAAGCGCTCATATTGCTTGCCAAGCTCTGAAAGCAATATGCTTTGAATTTGAGGATTGTTTTTTTCATAGAATGAAATTCTGCCATTGTTGATAGCGTCAGTTGGCAAGATGTAGATAAAACCACTTTTGCCTTTGGTTGCTCTAAAGGTTGCGACATCGCTGCCTTCTGAAACTGGAGAGATTGAAATAAAATCATCTTGAACATCTAAGTTGTTTGTGACAAAGAAGGTCAGGTTTTTATTTTTTGCATTGGTTGGTGATGTAGATGTCACAATAATTTCTTGAGACGCGTCTCCTATTTCAAAATAGATGCCGTCAGTTGTATTGTGGCTTTCAAGATAAACCTTTTCGATACGGTCAGCGTTTAAGATAGAAACATTGATAGTCGTTTCAAGCGCCAAGACTGCATTCTTGTCATTATCGCTATAATTATATCCGATTTTTAAGGTGTCATTAAACAACGCCTGTCCATCAAGTTTGAGACCTTTTATGGTAAATGACAAATATGATTTGCTGCTGCTTAAGTTTATGTTTTCAAGTTTGTAAATACCACCCGCAAGCGTGATTTCATGACTGTCAGCAGCCAGATGTTCACCATTAAAAGTAAAGTATTTAAGGTCGCTATAAGTTATGTTGTTTTGTGCGAAATTTATAACGATATCAGCAGTTGTGTCCGCGTCATCATTTAC
The DNA here is from genome assembly GCA_949067325.1 of uncultured Eubacteriales bacterium. Taxonomy (GTDB): domain Bacteria; phylum Bacillota; class Clostridia; order Christensenellales; family UBA1242; genus Caccovivens. The sequence goes on from CARTDZ010000003.1 coordinate 44,895, forward strand.
AGAAACTTGAGTGTAAACTTTTACGCTTGAAATATTGGCTGCGAGAGTTGCAGGAGCGAAAAAGCTTTCAATTTTTATCACACGATAGAAAACAACTTCTGCCTCGCTTGAACCAGTAAGACTTTTGCCAACAAAGCGCACAATCATATATGCCGTACCAACACTGTTGACAGAAAGTGTTTTTGTGTTTAAGTTTACTGAAACTATGTCATTTGTTTTTAGGCTTTCATTGTTAAAATATTTTTGTAAGTTGGCAAAGTCAAATTCTATAGGGTCACCATTCTGGTCTTTTTCGCCAACAAAGCGGAAGTCAAGGCTGGCCTCACTGCTTACACCTGCGACTGAATTTGTCACAACGTTGAATGGAAGCGAATTGCCAGATTTGATCATCAAAAAGTTCAATGCCTTTGCTGAGCCAACGATCTCATTGCCATTTCCGTCATAAAGCGAGCCATTTGTTTTGTAACCTACAACTGAGTTGTAAGCTGCCAAACTATCAATTGAAATTGCAGCATTTGTGAGAGGCAGAAGGACGTTAAGCTCAAACTCTTGGCTTGAAATTCCGTTTTTGTGAACTATTGTGTAAGAGCCTTGTTGTGTCTGGCCTTTTCCTTCAGGCGCGAGTGTGAAATCAACCTCAAATTCCACCCAAGGGTTTTCGTCATTAAAGCTGTTGAGGTTTGAATTTGTTTGTCTTATGTTTGAAGCAGTCACAAATTTGTTGTCTACCAAAACACTAAGCCCTTCAATAGTGCTTTGACCATTAAGTTTAAATCGTCTGTTCTCAGTTGAAATTGCCACTGCGTCAGTTGAGAGATAAACATTGTTTTTCTCTTGATTTTCAAAAACAAGATTTTTAGCTGCTTGTTGAAGATCAAATGTAAGATCTGTCACAACATTGCTGTTTGCAACTGAAATGAAAGAAAGTCTGACATTTCGAATAGCCGATACGCTTTGTTTTTCGTTGGCTTTTATGTAAAGTCTTGTAGCGTTGATTGCTTTTTCATCTTTCAAAACAAAACTGTCGCCATCAACTTCATAGTCGCCTTTGCCTAGAGTGATGATATTATTGCTAGGGTCAAGATAAGAGATGACAAGAGTGTTTTCGTCAAAGTCCTTGTTTAGCGAGCCAACAAATTCCGCTTGAGAGAAATCAATTGCCAGTTTGTATTTGTATTGAGTCTTATCTTCATTTTCAATAACTGTGTTTGGCAAAAGTGCGATATTATAAACTTGGCCAAGATTGTTTTCTTTTGAATAGAAGTTGTAAATGGTTTGCTTGTTTACCACCTCAATATCTTGTCCGTCAGAAACACGAATAGTGTCGATCTTTTCATAAGACGACACTTTAAATGACATTGTTTTTTCGATATAGTTGAAATCTTCATATCCAATGTTAAAGCAAGCACTCACTGTGACATTGGCTTTGTCTTTGCCTTCCACCTTGAAAAGAAGAGATCCGTCGGCAAGAATGCTGTTTTGCAGAATGGATATCTGACCATTATCTGTGTTGCTGCCCTGATATGAAATTACAGGACTGATTTGATAATTTGAAGCATCAAAATTTCCGCTTGGTGTAAATTTTATATAACCCGATTTGCGTCCATCTTTTGCAGAGGCGTTTGAAGTAAGATCAATGGTTTGTGAAACAAGCTCGCCATTTTGGGTTGTAAAGATAGGATTGAAATTTTGAGTTGGATTGTAAGAAAAAGCAAGGTTGACCAAGTTTGAAGAAATTTTGTCAAGTAATGTAAGTTCAACCTTTGCAGTTATGCTAGGGTTGTAAACCGAAGTTGCAATAAGAGCGACCTTGGCTGATGGAATGTCTTTTTTGTAAGCACTGCCTATTGACAAGACATTTCCTTCAAGGCTGATATTTTCATTTTTGTCTTCTTCTGCAATTTGCCAAGTAACATCAGTGCGTTTTGAATTTAAAGTTGTTGTAAAGTCAAGAAGCTTTTGTGCGTCAAGTGTGTTTGAATAAACTTCATCATCGCCACCTCTTACCGCAAAAAGATTGCTTTTGCCACCAAGCTCCTTTTTCTCTTCCATAGCAGTCACTTCACCATGCACGTAAACTGAAATAGCTTTGCTAACACCGCCATCATATGTAGTGACATTTACTGTCGCCCTGCCTTCTGTGTCACCAGCAGTCAATGTTATGACATTTTCATTTCTTGCTTGGCTATATTCAACGCTTGCCATGACTATGTTTGGTTGACTTGACGAAACAAGCACGCGGCCGTTGTCCACGCCCTCGACTTTGCAAGTCACTATTGCAGGTTCAACAACCTCTTCGTCAAGCACGACAATTTCTTTGTACGTGTCACTTAAAGTGAGGTTGACATTTCGTTCGCCACAAGAGGCGAGCAAAAATCCGCCGCAAATCATAAACAAACTTAAAAGCCCAACAAAAAACTTTTTCATTTTTCCTCCTTGTTTAATATCTCACATTTTGCACGATAATAAACATATTTTGTCGAATTTATTATATAAATTACGAACCCTATAAAAAGTATATAAATTTTGGCAAAAATTGTCAAATTAATTGCAATTAAAATATTTATATTTTATCAATAATTTAACAAAATATTTTTAATTTTATTTTGGCAAAAATCAATTAAAAAAATAATTTAAAAATAAATAAAAAAATATTTTTTTTGCTTTTTATTATTTTCTTTAATTTTTGAATTATTTTTCAGTCTTATTTTTATATTTTTGTTTTTATTTTCATTTGGTTTTTGTTTGGTTTTTGTTTAGCTTTTGTTTTTTTTGCCATTTTATTTTTCAACTTTTCTTGTAGACT
>CARTDZ010000004.1 GCA_949067325.1 uncultured Eubacteriales bacterium
AAGAAGAAGGCGGACGTCACACTCCATTCTTCAATGGTTACAGACCACAATTCTACTTCAGAACAACTGACATCACTGGTGTAATCGAACTTGAAAAGGGCGTAGAAATGGTTATGCCTGGCGACCACGTCAACATGACTATCTCTCTTATCAACCCAATCGCTATCGAAGCTGGTCTTCGTTTCGCTATCCGTGAAGGCGGAAGAACAGTTGGCTCTGGTGTAGTTTCAACTATTATTGAGTAATCAATTAAATTAAAAAAAAGTGTCGTTGACACAATAAAATATTGTTAAGAAAAACTTGTACAATCGTGTTTATTTATCAATAGGATAGGTTTTTGCGTTGTAAAACAAAAATGGAATAGTGACAAAACTGCAGACGATCGGGCAGTTTTGTTATAAAATCATAACCAAAATAGCTAAGTGTTAATAATTTGACGCTTAGTTATTTTTTTTAAGCTCGCAAGAATAACACGAAAGGAATGAGAGTTTTCTTTAGGAACGCAAGAATAACACGAAAGGAATGAGTGTTTTCTTATAAATAAAAAATGGTGATTAATTCACCATTTCTTTAGCACAAATCAACACCATGCCAACTTTCTATTTCTGACTTAAGTGTTTCTTTATACTTCTTCGATTTAACTTTTTTATATATTGGGTCTTTTTGTCTGCTGATAACCATGTTAAGTTCATTTATAAATTGTTCATATTTTTTAATAGATCCTAAAGATAAGATTAAGTTTACAATAGAAGCGTCAATTCTTTCATTTACTCTATTTTTAATTGCTTCTTCGTATTTGTTTGGACCTATTACTAAATCATTATAAATATCTCTAAGACTTTCAATGCGTGAAAGGTAAGTTATAAAACGACGAGAAAATGAATCACTAAAATTTCGTGTGTCATATCCATTTTTATCTGCAAAATATAAAGTTTCACCATGTTTTGAGTAGACGTCAATGCTATCATCGCCAACAGCCACAATTACTCCATTTAAAACTTCAAATTGTTCGACTTTTATTCCATTTGTTGTCTCATAAGAGTTGTTTTTGTAGATGATTGGAACAATCTCTTGTCCTGCTTTACTAATAATGCCCAATTTTTCTTCTTTTTCAACAACTGCAAAACCATTTACAAATGAACTAATCTTGTCATACAATCCAATAGGCATGTCAACATATTCATCAAAAACTTTCACTCCAGACATAGTTTGAACAGAAAACATACCTTCCCCGATTGGTTTAAAATTCCATTCTCTTTCACTAAAATCAGTCATACGAAGTTTGCCAGCATCATCGCTGACAGCAACCAGAGCACTATCAAACATTTGAGTATTTTCTGGGGTCACTGCTTCAATAATTTGCCCTCCTTTGGCATGAATATGACGGCATCTATATCGAGTGATAACTTGTTTAATTATTGCTTTTGTAACTGAACTATTAAAACCGAGAGTAACTTGCTCAAATTTTCCTATATTTTCTTCTTGTTGAATTTTCATTTTCATCTCCTTTTCTTACGGAAATTGTACCATATTTATACCTTCAAGTCAATAGTCAAAATAAAAACTAATATCTTTTTTAAAAAAGGTTTTTAGAGCAGTGTATTTATCACTTTTTAAGCAAAACCTAAAAATCGTTTTAAATTTGTAAAAAAAATTTAATGTAAACTACAAATCTAAGTTTCAAAAGCAAGCTTAAATTAAAAGTTTGTAGGATTTGATAAAAATATCTAATTTTTGCTGTTAAAAAAGCATACTTTCAGTGTATGCTTTTTATTATTCAATCACTAGATCACGTATGCTTGTTTGCATAACGTTTGCAAGTTTAAAAAGTTGTATATACTTTTTTGTTTGACCTGTTGTAAGTATTGTTGTCAGCGTCGTTGTGCTTAAATTACACAACATGGCCATTTTTTTTATGCTCAGTCTTTCCTTCTCCATATATTGCCATATTTTGCTTGTATCAACGCTTATTTGAAAATTTTTAGGGGTGTTCAAAGTCAACCTCCTATATCAAGAAATTATCATCTAACAAAATCCTTCATTTTTAGTGAATTTCAACTATATTTCGACAATTTTTCTTTACTTAACTTAATAATAGCATACGCGTTACGCAACTGTCAAGTATTTTATGCGATTTACGTATATAATAAATGCATGATTGAAGTAAAGTTTGGTGAAAGACTTAAAGAATTGAGACTGGATAAAGGCTTGAAGCAGAAAGACATTGCAAGAGATCTGCATGTATCAACTCCTACTGTAACTAGATGGGAAGGCGGTGTGCAAGAGCCTGATTTTCTTACTCTTATCACACTTGCAAAATATTTTAATGTGTCTACTGATTATCTTTTAGGAATTGAAGAATAATAGTTGCGATAACTTTTGAGCAAAAAAAACAAAAAGCCGAATTATTTTCGGCTTTTATTGTGCGCTTTTTAAGATAGTAAAAAATAGAAACAAACTTACAAAATTTTGACAGCAAAAGAAATAATTTTAATACTTACACAAAAGTTTGTTATAAAAATTGAACAACTTTTAATGAATTTTATATTTTATTTAATGAAAAGCGACAAAACTTTGAATTTTATTAAGCTATGACCGCATTGTTTGTTTTGCAAAAGCAAATTTTTGTGTTATTATATTAAATAAGAGAAGAAAGCTAAATTGCAAAAATATGCTTTAGGCTTTTGCTTTTTGCAAATATAAGATAAAAGACAAAATAAAGAGGTGACTTTATGGGATTTATGGGATATATTTTTAAGGCTTTAGGCTTTGAGAATGACGAAGTTCGAACAAAACCAAAAAAAGTGAAGAAGACAAATGCTTCTTTCAAGTTCAAGAATGGCAAGATGACGAATCGAGCTGAGCATATTGACGGAATACCAGTATATTATCCTGAAAATTTTGAGCAGGCAAAAGATTATGCTCAATTTTTGAGAGATAAAAAAGCTTTTATTATTTCTGTTGAAAGCTGCAACAAAGATGATGCAAGCAAGATTTTTGAGTATTATCATGGTGTAGCGTTTGGCTTGCGTGCAAAAATGATAACACTTGAAGAGGACAAGTTATATCTTTTATTGCCAGAGGGAATGGAAGTTGAAGAATAAAATAAAAGAACAACCAAAAAGCAAACGAGAAATAGCAGACGCTCAGTATGACAAAATAGAAGAAAAATCAAAAAGAAACAATAAAAGATGGATTATTTCTATTGTTGTGGCAGTGATAATTCTTGCGTCTATTATAACTTTTGATCTTGTAAGCAAGCATTTTGCAGAACTTAAGCTTGGAAATGAGCAAAATCAAGCAGATTTCATTCCTGGCTTTATCAACTTTGTTTTGGTATATAACAATGGTGGAGGCTGGAATATTTTTGCTGGCCATATCGCTTTGCTTGTCGTTTTTTCAGTAATAGTGATCTCTCTTTTGACTTGTTTTTACGCACTATATTTAAAAAAATACAAAGGCAAAGCTTCTGTCCTCTTAAGCATAGCCTATGGTCTTATTTTTGGCGGCTTTTTTGGCAATTTGTTTGATAGGTTGGCTTTTGGTCGTGTTCGCGATTTTATAAATTTTCAATTTATGTCCTTTCCTGTTTTTAATATTGCTGACATAAGTCTTTGTATAGGCACGATACTGCTTTTAATTTTTTTCATTTTCATTTTTGATAAAAAAGGTAAGCAAAAGGTGAATAAAACCAAAGAGGAGCAGTGATAAGCTTATGGAATTTATTGTTACAGAAAAATATGCAAAAAGAAGGCTTGATATTGTTTTGAGTGAGCTTTTGCAAGAAGAAAACTTTACAAGGGCGCATATAAAAAACCTTATTGACAAAGGCGAATGCACTGTTGATGGCGAAAAGGTTAAGGCTGGCTTTACACTTAAAGAGGGGCAAACCATCATATGCACAATCGATAAGATGTTGCCGCTTGATGCAACGCCAGAAGACAATATTGATTTTGAGGTGGTTTATGAAGATGCTGACCTTATTGTTATCAACAAACCTCAAGGTTTGGTCGTTCACCCTTGCTCGTCGACCAAGTCAGGCACACTTGTCAATGGATTGCTTTCAAAAGTTCAAGACTTAAGTGGTATCAATGGCGTGCTTCGTCCAGGCATCGTTCATCGTCTCGACAAAAACACATCAGGTCTTATGGTTGTGGCAAAAAATGACCTTTCTCATGTCAGTCTTGCAGAGCAAATCAAAAACAAAACCTGCAAACGCAAATATTTGGCGTTGCTCGAAGGCCATCTGAAAGAAAATTCAGGCAGAATTGAAGGCTATATTGATAGAAACAAAAAAGACCGCAAAAAAATGGCGGTGTCTTCGCAAGGCAAGCTTGCAATCACCGATTATAAAGTGGTAAAATCTTATACAACTTGTGACCTTGTTGAATTTTCTCTTCAAACGGGCAGGACGCACCAAATTCGTGTTCATGCAAAAAGCCTTGGCCACAGCGTGATAGGCGATGATGTCTATGGCAAGGCTGAAAAAGGATTGAGCGGACAGCTTCTTCATTCATATTCGCTCAAATTTATCCACCCACGCACCCAAAAAGAAATGTCTTTTGAGATTGACTTGCCAGAATATTTCAAAAATTATCTTAAAAAACTTAAAGAACTGTAAAACTAAGTTTTTATATTAAATACAAATTGAAAACTACAAAAAGCAATTTATAGCAAAGAATAAATTGAAAACCACAAAAAGCAATTTATAGCAAAGAAAAAACTCCAACATAAACTTGTTGGAGCTTTTTTTATTGTTAGTTTGGCATTTGAAATTCTGTAACGCCAACATGACGTTTCTTTCTTTCAATTTCAATCATGTTTGAAATTACATTTCTTACCTTATATGGGTTTGCAATATGACGCAAGTGGAACACTGGTGCAGCACCGTCATTGCTCAAAATTTCAATCGTGCCAGTTTTAAAAATTTTGTCAGCAAGTGAAATTTGTAGGGTGAGGTCATAGCAACGATAAATATTGATTTCGTCAATGATTGCTGAAAGAAAACCTTTGTGTCTGAAAAGTTTGACCCATTCGCCTTCTTTTTTCACCAAATAATATCTATAGAATGACCAAGGCAGACCAAGGTGTCTTTTTCTGTCTTGCCAAATTATTTCAACGCCAGGTTCAAATCTCATAAAATTCCTCCTCGAATATTGTTTAAAATTATTTTAAAACAAAATCCATTAAAAGTAAAGTGTTTTTGCAAAAATAGTTTGTTTTTCTATGTTTAACAAAAATACAAATAAAAAAAGAGGCACTTTTTTAAGCCTCTTTTTGTTTTTACCTTTGAATTTAAGGATTTATGCCAGCCTTATTTGCAGCAAGAATTTCCGCCGCAACCACATAAAAGTAAAAGTATGATAAGTGTGCAGCAGTCAATGTTGCAGCCATTGTTTTGGCAGCCACAACCGCAAAGTGCTTGTAAAATTATAATCCATGTGAGCAAAGAGCATGCATCACAACCGTTACCGCAACCACAGAAGCCTGAGTTGCCACAACCGTTAAAACCGTTCATGTTGGTCCTCCTAAAAATTTTTAACTTATGTAGATGGAGGGGCTAAGTCCCTTCACATTAACATACTATTTTTGAAGTTCAAATTGTGTTCCAAAAAAATTATAAATTCGCCATACTTTCGACAAAACAAGACCTTTTTCAACAGCATAAAAGCTTTTGGCTTCCACAAAATATTTTTACTTTCAATTGAAGAGAATTTTGGTTGAATTTCTTAGAAATTGATTGACTTAAATCACAAAATAGTATAAAATAGGTTGTTAGAAAACTTATACTATAACAAATGCGAGGTTTTTATATGACAAAGAAAGAAAAATTTAACGGAATTGTGAAAGGAGCGGTTGTAGGAGTGAGCCTCATGCTCTGCATGGCAGTTTTGCCAGTAAATGCTTTGGCCAATATTGCAGGCGCTGCAGAAGAAGCTATTGTGAATGCACAAAAGACTATCAAAATCAACACCAAAGTTGAAGGTAATGCTGAAATCGGAAAGGTGACCAAGGGTGATCGCTATTATGTTCCAACTGCAACTTTTGGCACTACAAACTTAACAGATGAACACATCAAAGTTCGTCACGAAAATTCATTATTGACAACTTCTCTTCAAAAAGACGAAGCAAAAGGTGCTTATTATTTTGACGCTACACGCGAAGGCAAATATATTGTATCATACACTTATACTGATGGCGGCAAGAGCTATACTTATGACTATACAGTAGAATGTAAAGTAAGTGATGTGCATTTTGAATTTGCGACAAATGTTGAAGACATTATTCCTTCAATATATGATATCGCTTTGCTTAACAAGTCAGACGATACTAAAAACAAGGATATTGTTTTGCCTATACCTTCTATTATCGACGAAGAAGATGAAGCTGTTGAAGATTTGACAGTTTCTACTTCAAGAGCTGCTGATAGCAAGGGCAACCAACTTGTCATCACACTTTCAACAGGCACAAAAAATGTTCAAATTCAAAAGGACGAAACAACTGGCAAATATTTCATCGACGGCGACCTTCTTGCAGCTAAAAATGACGACGGCATATATACAGCTCTTGGCGTTTATAGAATAAACTACACCTACTACTCAAATGGTGTGTTTGTGGCTCAAACTACAAAAACATTTGAAGTAAAAGACAAATACTTCATGACTGAGAAAGACAATACAAAATCAGGTTACACTCTTTCTGCGTCTTTTGCGTCAAGCGAACCTACTTCAGCCGTTACTGGTGTCGAAAAACAACTTCCTTCAATCAAGGCTGTTGCAACAGAATCAACTCAAAACAACGATATCGAAGTTTATTATCAAATCAACGTTTATCACTATGAAGATGGAAAATATGTTGACCGCACAAGTGAATGCCTTGACAGCGAGGACCAAACAAAATTCACACCTTTCAAAGATGGCAACTACAAAATAGAATACACAGTCAAAGACTTCTACAACAACACAGCAAAAGTTGAAAATGTAAGAATTTTTATCAATGATGTAAAAGATACCCAAGCACCAAAAGTTTTTGCATATGTTGCAAATGAAGAAAAGGACGCTGAAGGCAAATATCAAGAGATAAGTTATAGAATCAAGTCTAGACAAATCAATCGCAACCTCATCATGTATGCAATTGGCGCTGAAGACAATGTCGAAAACAAAAATATGGAACTCGTTAGACAAATTCGTGACGCGGCAAACACAACTCGCGTTGAAGTGAGCGACTATAACGACAAAAACCTCATCTTCTTGCCAAAAGCAGCAAAGGACTCTTCAATTCTTGCTACAATCATAAACGACAACTATTATCTCAGACAAGACATGGAGAAAGATAAGGTTTACGCAAATTCTGATGCAAGCGAAATTCAAGCTTGGCTTAAAGAAAATGGTTACCTCATCGTAACAAACGATTACAACAAAAACCCAATCACAAATGCAAACTTTGAAGCTGGTTTTTATGGTGATATAGTTACAGACAACACTTCTAGCAGTTTTAACCTTGAAAAAATCAAAGAAAAACTTGCCTCTGAAGGCATAGCTTATGTTGCTTATGACAAAGACTACAACTTCACTCAACAGCAATATAGTCTTTATTACAAAGCAAAAGATGACGCTGGACAAGAGACAAAAGACGTTTACTATACTGTAAACTTCTCTACAGACGACGCTTTTAACGACTCAAGCGCTCCAGCTCTCACATTCTCAACAAGCTTGCAACCAACTTACCTCAAAGACGACAAAATTGAGTTTGACGCGCCTGTTGAAAGTGATACTCAAGACACTCGTTTGAATGTGGTTTTTGGCTATCGTTACCTTTCAGCAAAGAATGTCAATAATCCAACCCCAATCACCACTGACGATACAAAAACTATTGAATTTAACAATAATTCCAAAGTTTCAGACAAATGGTATGGTCAAGCGGGCAATATTACTTCAAGTGGTTGGATAATGTTCAATGAAAAGAACACAAACAACAAATACGAAATAGACTTTGCAAAGGATCTTAAAAAAGATGGCTTTGACAAAGCGGTGGCAGTTGAACTTTTTGCGTATGCAGAAGATGACTATGGCAACCTTGGCTTCTTCAATCGTGTAATTGACATTGCACAGCAAACTGAGGACTCAGAACTCAAACTCTTTGATGTTAAAGGCATCGACCAAACAACTTTCGACGCAAATACAACAATCACTCTTCCAACAGTTTATTATGAGGATAAATATGTTGAATATATGACTGGTGATGTTTCAGTTTATTATATTTCAACAACTGGCGAAGGAGATGAAAAGACAACAACACGTACAAAAGTTCAATCTTTTGGCAAGGATATGGTGCCAGATGAAAATCGTGGTCTCTTCATTATAAAGGGCGGCGAGTTTACAGCTTCAAGAGCAGGTGATTATCAAGTAGTTATCACAGCAAAAGACGCTGGCGGAAACGAACAAGCAGTTTTCTTTGACTACAAAGTTACAACAAAGGGCGTAATCGAGGATCCAGTTATTGACAACATTTCTACAAGCACTGTAAACCTCAAAATAGGCCAAAGATACAACTTCCCAGCACCTACGATAGCAATTTCTGATTCTGATGATAATGGATATTATGGCATCAACCAACAGGACGATGTAAACCTTGCAACTTATTATTCAGTAAGAAAATTGTCAGGTCCAAACGGCAAAGATGACTTCCAAAAAACTCACTTTATTCCACAAGTGAGCGGAGAATATACTTTCCAATACAATGTTTGGCTTATCCGTTATGCAAAAGAAAACTTTAGTGAAACTGGCCCTCAAGAAGGCAAGCTTTCACTTGACGGCAATAGACTTATCTTCACAAAAGGCAGCACAAACTATTATGTTTATGTAGATATGTTTGACGAAACAAATGTAGATGCAAATTGTGAAAAAGCACCAAAACTTGTTGTAAGCACAAGCCTTACAAGGCCAGAGACTGCAGCAACTCTTTCAAAAACTGATTATGAAGGCATATTTGAACTTTTCGAAAGAAAAACTGAGCCTCAAATCTTTAAGGTAAGTGAAATTTCTTCACCAGTCATCACAATTGACGACGATCTTTTCAATATAGAAAACATTGTTGAAGAAGGAACTACAAAGAAAATTGCAATTCCAGAACTTTCAGCCACAGTTGACGGTGGAAGCATAGATCTTTCAAAGTCTAAGATTGAAATCTCAGTTGCAAGAGGAAGTGGTACAACAGTTCTTCAAACAATTATGTGCGACAAAATGCAAGAAGTTGACACTACTGATGTTAAATATGAAAACAATCAACTTTATCTCTACCTTAAGTATGACGGAACGTATTCAATCAAATACACAGCTCAAGGTATGAATGCAAACAACGAAGCTGCAGCAGACCCAACTTCAAAAACTTTCACAATTGAAAACGGAGACGTTGAAAAACCAGAAATTGAAGTTAAAGAAAGTGAGTTCTTAAACAGAGATAAAGATAAATATTCGCTCAGAGACAACAACCTTATTTTGAATGTTGACGCTATCACATTCAAAGACAATGTAAGTGATGTTGACTACCTCAAAAAACACTACTCTATCACAGTAAGAAATGCAAGCACAGGCAACGAAGTGAAGAGAGAAGGCGAAGGCGCTGTTTACAACTACACACTTGAAACAGCTGGTGAATATGAAATCACAATTGCAGTAACTGACGCAGCAGGCTGGACGACTGAAAAAACAATCTCAATCAAAGTTGCAACTGACGCTGAAGACGCAAGAAATGTTTATCAGATTGTAGGAACAGTTTTGATCGTTGTATCAGTAGTAGTACTTGCTGGCGTGGTAACTTACTTCATCGTATCAAAAGTTAAAGAAGACAAGAAAAAGAAGAGATAATCAAAAATTTAATCAATCTTCAATTTAATCAATCTTCAAAAACTTTGAAAACACTGCAAAAACAAGACAAAATTTAAAAAATTTCATGCCTTGTTGGCCAAACAACAAAAAACGCTCAAATGAAAATTTTGAGCGTTTTTCTTTTTGATTAAATTGCCGTTTTCGCTTGACATATTCTGCCAATTATGATATTATATCAAATGTATCCGCATGTGTAGGGTTTCAAAGTCTTTTTTTAAGCACCCGTTTTCAGCGAGTTTGGTTAGAGGAGGTAAAAAATATGTTTGCAATCGTTCAAACAGGTGGAAAGCAATATAAGGTTTCTGAAGGCGACGTAATCAGCGTTGAAAAACTTGAAAACGCTGTCGGCGACAAAGTTAAACTTGAAGTGTTGCTTGTGAGTGACAACGGCAATGTTGTTGCAGGTTCACCTACAGTGAAAGGTGCAATTTGTGAAGCTGAAGTTCTTGCTCACGGCAAAGGCGACAAAATTGTTGTTTTCAAATACAAGCCAAAGAAGAATGAAAGAAAGAAACAAGGTCACAGACAACCATTCACTCAACTTAAAGTTTTATCAATCAAAAAGTAAGGCTTAAAAAGATGACAAAGATTACTTTTTATAAAAAAAATGAGGTGCTTCTTGGCTTTGAAGTCAAAGGGCATACTGGAAAGGACATCTACGGCAAAGATCTCTTGTGTTGCCAAATTTCAACTGTGGCTCAGCTTGCAGTTGTGGGTATAAAAGAGGTTGACAACTTAAAGTGCAATTTTAAAATTCGCGACGGATATTTAAAAATTTTGCTTGATGAAAAAGATGCAAAAACTGATAGAATTCAATTTTTGTTTGAAACTTGCCTTAGTTCTTTCAACTCAATCATCGTTGATGAAAAAAAATATGTAAAATTGGAGGTAGAAAATGTTTAAGTTTAATGCTCAACTTTTCGCTCACAAGAAGGGTGGTGGAAGCAGTAAGAACGGCCGTGAATCTCACAGCAAACGTTTGGGCGTAAAAGCCTATGCTGGTGAACGCGTGACTGCTGGCTCAATAATAATAAGACAACGTGGAACCAAGGTTTATCCTGGCGTAAACGTTGGAGTAGGTAAGGATTACACCTTGTTTGCACTTTGTGACGGAATAATCAAGTTTGGCAAAAGCGACGGAAAAAAAGTTGTAAGCGTCGTTGTTGAATAATAAAAATGCGGGGCTTTTTGCTCCCATTTTTTTTAGATATGTAGGCTTATCGCGAAATATAAAAAGCGTCTTCTTACAAAATTTTTCTTAAAATGTACATTATTTTAGTTGCTTGAAATAAAGGTTTTGGCAAATTTAAAATTTCAAACAAAAGATAAAAAGAAAAAAACAAAAGACAAGCAAAATAATCATGAAATATAAAATTGAAAATGATAAAATAACAATTTATTCAAAAGAGGATTTTAATCCGCAGCACATATTAGAATGCGGTCAGGTTTTTTCATACGCACAGGAAGGTGACGAATACATAGTTTTTCCGCAAGATAAGTTTGCAAAAATAGTTGAAAATGAGGACAATTATCAAATTTCTACTAAAAATACCGACTTTTTTGAGGAATATTTTGATCTTAGGCAGGATTATGGCTTGATAAAAGATAAGCTGAAAGCCTTTAAAATCTTAAAAAAGCCAATAGAATTTGGTCATGGAATAAGAATTTTAAAGCAGGATCTGTTTGAAACAGTTGTTTCTTTTATCATATCAGCCAACAACAATATCAAAAGAATAAAACTTATTCTAGGCCGTCTGCGTGAGCAGCTAGGGCAAAAAACTGAATATGGTTATTCTTTTCCTTCTCTTGCAAAAATGCGTGAAAAAGATGAGGAATTTTATAAAAAAATAGGTTGTGGATATCGAGCATCTTATTTATCAAAAGCAGTTTGGCAGTTTGATGAAGAAACTTTGAAGTCGTGGTCAAATCTTCCAACGATAACTCTCCGCCAAAAGCTTCTCACGCTCTGCGGTGTTGGGCCAAAAGTAGCTGACTGCATACTTCTTTTTGGTTATGGCAGAGGCGATGTCTTTCCAGTAGATACATGGATAGCTCAGATGTACAATCAGTATTATTCGCCACTTGAAAATCGTGAGCAAATTCGCGAAAATTTGGTGGCAGAGTTTGGCCAACTTTCAGGCTACGCTCAACAATATCTCTTTTATTTTCAGCGTTCAAGTCAAAACTAAGATTTTTCTTAGTTTTTTTTGTTTTTTAGGTAATTTATTTTGATTTAATTGCTATTACGTCAATTTATATAACTTATTTATTACGCTTAAATATTAAAAATAGGGTATTTACAATCAGTAAAAACTATGATATACTAAAGGCGTAAAGCAATGCAAATAAAAAATTTCACATAAAATTTTAAAATCAAAATCAATCACAAAAAACTTTTTTTATACACAAAACAATCTTACAATGGAGGAAAAAACGAATGAATATGTCACTTTTAGCAATTTCAACCGCAGGAATAGTTTTTCTTTCGCTCGCTGGAGCTTTGCTTCTAGGCGTGGCTCTTTTTATATTGATAATTCCTTTCAAACCATGGTTGGTTGCACTTTTGTCAGGTTGCTACATTCTAAGTTTTAAACTTTTATCAGCCCGTTCTCGCAAAATTGACGTTATGGCACTAGTTGAAGCTTACATTCAGTCAAAAAAATCAAAATTTGGGTTTTCATTCAACGAGCTTGAAGCTTATCACCTTTCAGGCGGCAACTGTCAACAACTTATCGCTGGATTATATACGGCAAAAAATTCAAATATTCCACTTGAAGTTGAAACTGCAAAATCAATTGATCTTTCAGGTTTAAATTTGAAACATATCATCGAAAGCGCGATAAATTCACACAATATTATGATTGAAAATATTTCTGCTTTAACACAAGATAGTTTTGAAATTATTGCTTGTGTTAAGGCAACGATAAAAACCAACATCAAAAACGCCTTGAATGGCAGTGACGAGCAAAGTTTGAAAGATAAAATTTCAAGTTTTGTTATAAGCAAAATAGCACTTTCATCAAATTACAAAAACCTGCTTTCAAATCCTCAAACAATCATTGAAGACTATCAAAAAGCAAAACTTGATGATGGCAACTTGTTTAGATTAATATCTCTTGAGATTGCAAAAGTTGATATTGGCCGAGATGTAGGCACAGAAATGGCGATCAAACGTGCTGAAAAAGAAAAGGCATATATGCAAGTGAGCGCTGAGCGAGAAAAAAATCAAGAGGAGCTTCGTCAGCTGCAGATGAAAACTCAGGTTGAGGAAATGAAGGGTGAGGTCCTTTCTGCTGAAGCTGAAGTGCCAAAGGCTATAGCTGACGCAATCAAGGAAGGCCGCTTCTCAATTATGGACTACTACAAACTTATGAACCTTCAGGCCGACACCGCACTTCGCAGATCAATTTTGTCAGACGAAAAAGCCAAAAAGTCTAAGGAGGGATAAAAAATGTCTCCATTTGTCATTCTTGGCATTTGTCTTGGTGGGGCAATTGTGCTTCTGGTGGCTTTCATATGGATAGTGCGAACAGCAAATGCCAATCGTTTCAACAAAAAATTTAAAAAACATTTACAAAAAGAAGAGGTAGAAACTGAAGATATTTCTTTTGAAGACCCGCTTCCTTTGCTTAAGGAAGAAGCGCCTTCAAAAGGCGAGGCGATTGTTGAAGAATATAATCCTGCAACTGAAGAGTTTTCACAAATGCAACACATTCAAAATGCTTCTATCGAAAAAAATGATACGACCAAAAATTCTAGTGAAGAGCGTTTTGAAAGGGCTATGAGGCGTTTTCAGGAGTTATCAAACCGCAACAAAGAAAATGCAGCAGCAACAGCAACCAAAAAGGTGGAGAAAGATGACTTTGAAGAGTTTATGAACCAACACTCTTATGGCCGTATGCTGACCGACAAAACTTTGTATGAACAAATAAAAGAGCTATCGCCAGAACTTAAAGCAATTCTTTTCAGTGGGCTTTTTAGGCCTTATGATGAAGATAAATAATATAAACAATTAATAATCCAAATTGAACAAGCATAAACCTTTAAAGAGGAAAGTGTATGTTCAATTTTTTTGATGAAGTAAAAAACTTAAAAAATATGACAATAACCGACAAATACAATATTGTAAATATTTCGGGGCAAATTTTGTATGTTGAAGGTCATCTTGGTCTTACAAACCTTTCAAAAGAGAATATAAGCTTTCGCGTAAAGGGTGGGCGTGTTGTTGTTGAAGGCACAAACATGATGCTGGCCGAACTTTCAGAAAACACCTTGAAAATTGTAGGTGAAATCAAAAAAGTTGAGGCTTTTTGATGAAAATGTTTAAGAAAAAAGTCAAAAGCCCCAAATCTCAAAAAGCAGAAGAAAAACGACAGAAGCAAAAGCTTTCGACCTCTGCAAACAATTTAAAAAGTCGCGTAAAAATCAAAATCAAGTCACTCAATCAAGAAAAAAAACTCAATCTTCTTTCAAAACAGGTCAAGCTTTTCAATGTAGATCGACTTGAAAAAAACATTACAAACTTCGAAATAGAAGAGACGTCTTTAAAAACCACCAAAAAGTTTTTGCTTGACAACCAAATAGAAATATTGGAAATACAATCACATGGCGTAAAAAAACACTTAAAAACATTTTTCAAAAGTTGGGGGATTATTGCCGCAGCTTTGCTTTTGACATTGACTTACGCTGTGCAGTACAATTTTATTTTAAAAGTGCAAATAGATGGAACAGTCAAACTTTCACAGACTGAAATAGCAGCCTTCATTGAAGACAATCTTCCTTCTCACTTTAAAGCAAAAATTGACACTCAAGATCTTGAAATCAAACTAAAAGCAAACTTTGAGAGGATAAGTGCTGTAAGTGCAGCCATAATAGGTCAAACACTTGCTATCAACATAAGCGAGGCATATATACCAAATGAGCTTGAAGGTGATTTTCAACCAATACTTTCAACTTGCGATGGCATAATCACTGATATTGATTTGGTTCAAGGCACGCTAGCGGTCAAAGTAGGCGACGTGGTGCGAAAAGGTGAGCCTCTCGTATTGCCTTACATTGTCGACACAGATGGCGAACAACGTGAAGTAAAACCTGAAGCCAAAATTCAAGCAGACGTTTGGCTTTATGGTGAAAGCAAACATAGTGACTATTCGCGAAGAATAGAACGCACTGGCAATAAAAAGGAATACTCAGAAGTATATCTTCATGGTATAAAAATTTATTCCAACAAAAAAAGCAATCCTTTCAGTCAGTTCGAGCTTGAAGAACACCAAAAAATTCTTTCACAAAACCTGATTTTGCCACTCACTGTCAAATATTACACCTATTATGAAACACACGAAGTGATTGAAAATCTCTCATTCAGTCAGGTAGAAACCCAAAAAATTGCTGAGGCACGTCAAAATGCCTTGATTTATTTGCAAGAAAGTGAGATAATAAAAAATGAAACTTATACTATAAAGTCTGTTGCTGGCGTAAGCAATGTCAACTACGTGATTACTGTCAGTAGAGAAATAGGAGGAAACAAATGAAAATAATTTTTTCCAACGTGCCAATTTTGCAACGAAGGCTTATTAAAAAGCTTTTTGCTAAAGCACTTGAAAAAACTTCAAACGCTGACAATCAAAAACTTTATGTTGGCCTAAAATTTGTCAGTGAACAAGAGATAAATTTGCTAAACAAACAGCATCGCAACATAGACAAGGTGACCGATGTGTTATCTTTTCCTATGCTTGATATAAAATGGCCGCAAAAGCTTTCAGACTTTGAGGACCAGCGCGATCCAGACGGCAGTCTCAATATTGGCGATATAGCAGTTTGCACAAAAAAAGCTGCACTTCAAGCAAAAGAGTATGGCAATACTTACAAAAGAGAACTCGCTTTTTTATCACTTCATGGTTTTTTGCATCTTCTTGGTTTTGACCATATTGAAAAGGAAGAAGAAAAGACCATGATGGCCTTGGCTGAAGGGATTTTGTCACAGCTTAAATTAAAAAGGAGTGAGAATGTATAGTTTTGGATTTGTAGGGGTTTTTGGCAAGCCCAATGCAGGAAAGTCAAGCCTTGTAAATGCTCTTGTTGGCGAAAAAGTTGCAATTGTATCACATCGTCCGCAGACAACTCGTGACAATATTTTGGGGATTATGAACGGCAAAAATTATCAAATCGTTTTTGTTGACACGCCAGGCATACATCACAGCAAAAACCAACTTGACAAAAGAATGATGAAGCAAGTTCGCTCAGCTCTTGCTTCAGTTGACCTTTCTCTTTATCTTATTGACGGCACAAAATTGCCTGATCAAGAGGAACTTGACTACATAAATCATATCAAAGAAGAGCATTATGTTGTGCGAACAAAAATTGACAAAAAAGAACTGAAAGACTTTGAGTTTGATTTTGAAGTTTCGTCAAAAACTGGCAAGAATTTAAGCGAGCTTCGCGAGTTTATCATCTCAAAAATACCCAAGTCAAAGACCAAAAATTTTCTTTATGATGAAGAATATTTCACTGATAAAAGTGTCAAATTTTTGGCGGGCGAGCAAATTCGAGAAGAGTGCTTAAATCTTTTTGAAGATGAAATTCCTCATGGAATTGCCGCACAAATAAACAGGTTTGATGAAAAGGAAAACCTAATCATTGTTGAAGCTGATATCGTCTGCGAGCAGTCGCGACATAAAGGCATTATCATTGGCAAAGGTGGCAAAAATTTAAAAATTATAGGCCAAAAAACAAGGGAGTATTTGGAAGAACTTATGGGCAAAAAAGTCATGCTAAAACTCTTTGTCAAGGTGGAAGAAAATTGGCGTGATAAACCAAGCAAGTTGAATAATTTAGGTTATTAAAAGGGCTTAACAAGCTCTTTTTTATTTTCAAAAAATGTTTTTAATGCATATTTAAAAATATCCTTAAAAAATATTAACATTATTTGCCTCAATTGTGATAAAATAATCTTAGGAGAAAAATATGAAAACCTATCTCGAAAAAGACTATCTCAAAAATCTTGACGGCTACTTTAGGGCAGCAAATTATTTGTCAGCCGCTCAGCTTTATCTTCTTGACAATCCACTTCTCAAAGAGCCGCTTTTGCCAAAGCATATAAAGAAAAAAATTGTAGGCCACTGGGGAACTGTTCCTGGCCAAAACTTTGTCTATGTGCACTGCAACCGCGTTATAAACAAATATGATCTTGATATGCTGCTTATTTCTGGCCCTGGGCATGGCGGAAACTTTTTTGTAGCCAATTCATATCTTGAAGGCCATTACAGCGAAGTTTACCCAAGCGTAAGCCTTGACAAAAAAGGTATGACAAAACTTTGCAAGCAGTTTTCTTTTGCAACTGGCATTTCAAGCCACGTCGCACCAGAAACCCCAGGCTCTATGCATGAGGGCGGCGAGCTTGGTTACAGCCTCGCTCACGGCTTTGGTGCAGTGCTTGACAATCCTGACCTTATCGCGACTGTCATTGTTGGTGACGGCGAAGCGGAAACAGGCCCGCTTGCAACTTCATGGCAACTCAACAAGTTTTTAAGCCCAAAATCTGATGGTGCAGTTTTGCCAGTATTGCATCTCAATGGCTATAAAATTTCAAACCCAACAATATTTTCTCGCATTTCAAAAGAGGAAGTTGCCTCATTCTTCCATGGCTGCGGCTGGCAACCAATTTTTGTTGAAGGCGACAAACCTGAAAAAATGCATATAAAAATGGCGAAAGCGATGGATCAAGCTATCACAAAAATCAAAAAAATTCAATCTGATGCACGCGACGGCAAGTTAAAACAAAGACCAATTTATCCAATGATAGTGCTTAGAACGCCTAAAGGTTGGACAGGGCCAAAAGAAGTCGATGGCAAAAAAATTGAAGGCTCATTTAGGGCGCACCAAGTGCCAATAGATATGTCTAAAGAAGATCATCTGCAAAAACTTGAAGCTTGGCTTAAAAGCTATCGCCCAGAAGAACTTTTTGATGACAACTATCGTTTAAAGCCTCAATACGCTCAAGTCGCACCTCAAGGTGACCGACGCATTTCAGCAAACATTCACACAAACGGCGGCAAACTTTTAAAAGACCTAATTATGCCAGACTTTCGTGATTATGCCTTAAAAATCGATGGCCATGGCAAGACGAAAGCACAAGACATGATGGAGCTTGGAAAGTTTATTCGTGACATTTTTGTGTTGAATAAAGACAACAAAAACTATCGCATTTTCAGCCCAGATGAAGCTATGTCAAATCGCTTAAATCATGTTTTTGAAAGCGAAAAACGTGATTTTAACGCGCAAATCCTTAAAAATGACGAATTTTTATCGCCAGACGGAAGGGTTATGGACGCATTTCTAAGCGAACACGCCTGCGAGGGTATGCTTGAAGGATATCTTCTTACTGGCCGTCACGGAATGTTTGCAAGCTATGAAGCTTTTATACGAGTGGTTGACAGTATGGTCTCTCAGCACGCAAAATGGCTCAAGATATGTTCAGATATAAAATGGCGTGCGCCTATCTCATCTTTAAATATTCTTCTTACATCAAATGTTTGGCAGCAAGACCACAATGGCTATACTCATCAAGAGCCAGGCTTTCTTGACCACATCATAAACAAAAAGGCAGATATCGTGCGGGCTTATCTTCCACCTGACACAAATTGCCTGCTTTCTTGCTTTGACCACTGCAGCCGCAGCAAGGATTATATAAATGTCCTTGTTGCTTCAAAGCACCCATCATTGCAGTGGCTTTCAATGGACGAGGCAATTGAGCATTGCACAAAAGGTGTCGGCGTTTGGGAGTGGGCTGGCTGCAAAAAGAATGTCAAACCAGATATTGTCATTGCTTCCTGCGGCGACACAACAACACTTGAAGCACTCGCTGCAACACAAATATTAAAAGAAGAACTGCCAAACCTCAAAGTCCGCTTCGTCAATGTCGTTGATCTTATGAAGATGGAAGATTTTAGCGAACATCCTCACGGCCTTACCTCGAAGGAGTTTGACGAAATATTTACAAAAGATAGACCAGTTGTTTTCAACTTCCATGGCTATCCAAAACTTATTCACGAATTTTTGGTCAAACGCACAAACAAAAATTTCGACGTGCATGGCTATATGGAAGAAGGCTCTATCACAACCGCATTTGATATGCGCGTTCAAAACCAGATTGACAGGTTCTCTCTTGTAAAATCAGCCATAAAAGCACTGGGACTAGAAGGGGAACAAAAGGCCTTGCTTGACAAAATGGAAGCGCTTCTTGCAAAGCATAAAAAATATATTGCAAAGTATGGCGTAGACATGAGTGAAGTTGCAGATTTTTCTTGGAAATAAAAAAACTCAGTATTGACGTATTTTGTTTTGTTTTCGACATATTGTATGCTAAAATAAAACTGCTTAAACAAAGCGGTTTTATTTTTTATTTAGGAATAGAAATAACCTAAATAATATACAATAATTTTGAGGTACAAAAATGAAAATAACCCTTGTTTGTGACGTTTTTGGCGAAGAAAACAATGGAACAACAATAACTGCAAGAAGGCTTATTGATGGGCTAAAAGCAAGAGGTCATGATGTAAGAATGCTTTCAACATATTCTGACCCTAGCGGCGACCCAATGTTTTATACAGTTCCTTGCAAAAACTTTGGCATTTTAAACGAATATGTTGAAAAAAATGGCGTCAAACTTGCAAAGGTAGACGAAGACATTATAAGAGCAGCACTCGACGGTGTAGACGTCGCTCACGTCATGATGCCTTTTGCTCTTTCACGAGCTTGCCTTCCAATTTTGCAAGAACTTGACCTTCCTTTCACAACAGCCTTTCATGTTCAGCCAGAAAATGTGACTGTCCATGTAGGCCTTCAAAATTTTGAATTTGCAAACAAAATGGTCTACGATTTCTTTAGAAGTACATTATATAAACATACAAATTATATTCATTGTCCTACTGAATTTATAAGTGAGCAGTGTGAAAAACATGGTTACAAAGCTCAAAAGTTCATCATCTCAAACGGTGTTGCCAAAAACTTTAAAAAAGACCCAACAATCAAAAAACCAGCTGAGTATGAAGGCAAATTTTGCATACTTTTTTCAGGCAGATATTCAAAAGAAAAACGTCATGATCTTTTAATAAAAGCTGCCATGAAAAGCAAATATAAAGACAAAATTCAGCTTATATTTGCAGGCCGCGGGCCTTGTGAAAACAGCCTTAAAAGAAAGGGTAGACGTCTGCCAAATCCAATAAGTTTTGTCTTTTTGGACAAAGACAAGCTCAACGAAACAATAAATTTTTGCGACCTATATGTTCACCCATCTGATGTTGAAATTGAAGCTATAAGCTGCCTTGAAGCTATCACTTGCGGTCTTGTTCCAGTCATTTCAAACTCAAAAAAATCGGCCACAAGATACTTTGCAATTCATGATACAAATTCTTTCAATGCAGGCAAAGCGGGTGACCTTGCAAACAAAATCGATTATTGGATAGAACACCCAGAAGAAAAAGAATTGGTAAGTCGTGAATACATTGATTACTCCAAACAATTTGATATTGACGCTTGTATTGATGAAATGGTGAATATGTTTGAACAGGCTATCAATGACAAAAAGCAACTTAAAAATGTTTAAAATAAAAAAGAAAATTAAACATATACTGCTTACAAAGAAAAAAAATATAGCATACAAAACGAAAATTTAACTTTTAAAAAAAATACTATATAAATTATATAAAATAACAAAAAAATTAAAAAAGAGGGCTTTTATTTAAAAAAATCCTCTTTTTTTGACGAAATTATTTCAATTTCAGTTTCAAGACAAATGCCAAACTTTTCTTCAACTTGTTTTTGTGTCAGTTTTATAAGACTTGTCATGTCGTCAAAACTTGCATTGCCCATATTCAAAAATATGTTTGCGTGCTTGTCTGAAATCATCGCGTCGCCAATTCGTTTGCCTTTAAGAGAACATTCCTCAATAAGCTTTCCAGCACTTAAAGTTGCAGGATTTTTAAAAATGCTGCCCAAACTTTTTCCTTGCGGCTGCGAAGCTAGTCTTATATCACGATATTTTGCAAACTCGCGAAAAAGTTGACATTCGCTCACTACGGGAAGCTTAAACTGTGCCTGCAAAATAACACCTGAAATGCTGCTTGAGTGATATGCAAAAGCTATATCTTCTTTTTTCAAATATCTTACTTTTTTGCCATCAAATATTTTGAGTTTTACCAAATGTTCAGACACTGTCTGCTCAAAACAGCTTGCATTGTTTTTTATTGCACCACCAATGGTTGCGGGGATAAGCGCCAAGCGTTCAAATCCGCCAAGATTGTGCTTTGAGGTATATTTAAAAGCCTCATACAAACTTATGCCACAACTGCAACAAAATTTGTCATTTTCAATTTTCAATTTTTGTTTTAGCAGCCTTGTTGAAATTATGACTTTATCAACTTCATCACCAAACAAAATATTGCTGCCATTGCCAATGACTTTGCAGCATGGGTGAAATTTTAAGAGATCTACAAATTCCTTTTCGTCTTGCGGCAAAAACAATTTTCCTTTTCCACCAATGCCCATGGTGGAGAAATTTTTTAATAAAACGTCCATACTTATTTTTTATGCTTTTGCTTTTTTAAAGTGCAACTAAAAAGCTGCAACAACATATATTCTACTATGCTTGAAAACTACCACAAAATACATATCGTTGGCATTGGCGGAATTTCACTTTCGGCCATAGCTCTCATCTTAAAAAAAGAAGGCAAAATTGTCACAGGCACAGATGTGCATTTGACAAATCTTACAAAAGCTTTGAAAGAAAATTTTGGTATTCCTATCAAAAAAGGCCATTCTCCACAATTTGTTTCTTCCTGCGACGCACTTGTCTATACAAGTGCGATCAATGAAAGCGACCGTGATTTTTCGCTTGCAAAAAAACTTGGCAAGCCATGCTTTTCGCGTGCTGAAATTTTGGGAATGATAAGCGAAGGCAAAAGGACAATTTCTGTTGCAGGCTCGCACGGCAAAACCACAACAACTGCTATGCTTTCTGTTATGCTAGAAGAAGCTGACAAAAGCCCAACTGCACACATAGGGGGTATGGCTGAAAACTTTGGGTCAAATGTTCATTTTGGCACAAGTGATTTGTTTGTGACTGAGGCTTGTGAATACAAAGATAGCTTTTTGCATTTGACAAACGAAATAGCGCTTGTTTTAAATCTTTCTGCTGACCATCTTGATTATTTCAAAACGTTTGAAAACTATATATCTTCTTTCAAAAAGTTTGTAAAAAACACCAAAAAAGTGCTTATAACCAACTATGACGATGACAATTGCAAAAAACTTAAACATAAAAATGTTATTTCATATTCAATAAAAAATCCAAGTGATGTTATGGCAAAAAATATTAAGAAGTTTGAAAATGGCAGGTTTGGGTTTGAACTTTTTTATCGTGAAAAAAAGCTGGGCAATATCAAACTTAAAGTCATGGGCTTTCACAATATTTACAATGCGCTTGCAGTTGCCGCAGTTGGGCTTTATTTAAAATTGCCTTTTATAAAAATCAAAAAGGGCATCGAGGCTTTTAGCGGCGTTGAAAGAAGAAATCAGGTGGTCTTTGAAAGCAAAAATTGTCTTGTGCTTCATGATTACGCTCACCACCCAGAAGAAATATCTTCAACCCTTAAAACTTATAAAGAACTAGGTGGAAAGCTTATAGCTATCTTTCAACCTCACACCTTTTCAAGAACCAAAGACCTTTTTGATGAATTTGTAAAATGTTTTGACTGTGCTGATGAAGTTTGGTTTTTGCCCATTTATCCGGCTCGCGAAAAGCCGATCAAAGGTATAACTTCTTTCACGCTCGCCAGACAGGTTGCTTTGAAGGGCAAAAAGGTGAGATATTTTAAGAATTTTCAGCTTTGCAGAAGCGAAATCATCATAACCCCAGATAACAAAACAGTCTATGCAATTTTAGGTGCAGGAGACATTGTCGAACTTGCTTCAGGCCTCAAATAATGAGGTCTTTTTTTTAATTTGCTATTGACTTTAGCGGCAAACTATGGTAGAATATCTTAGATTTTATGAGGGGAAAATATGTTAGAGATTAAAGGCTTGACAAAAAGATATAAAAATTCAGACTTTTATTCAGTGAAAAATGTGAGTTTCACTGTAAATGACGGTGAAATATTTGGCTTTTTAGGAAAAAATGGTGCAGGAAAGAGTACAACAATCAAGTGTCTTACAGGCATAATTCCTTTTGAAGAAGGCTCAATCACGGTTTGCGGTTATGATGTTCAAAAAGAGCCAATCAAGGCCAAGCTCAACATCGGCTATGTACCTGACAACCACGCTGTTTATGAAAATCTCACAGGAAGAGAATATGTCAACTACATGGGCAATATTTACAGAGTGCCAAAAAAGGTTATTGATGAACGAATTGAAATTTTCTGCAATCTTTTCAATCTTTCGCACGCGATTGACAAACAAATCCGCTCTTATTCACACGGAATGAAGCAAAAAATATGTATTATTGCAGCACTTGTGCATAATCCAAAGTTCTGGGTGCTTGACGAGCCACTTATGGGTCTTGACCCTCAAAGCACATTTGAAATCAAGGAATACATGAAAACACACAAAAAACTTGGCAATTCAGTATTTTTCTCATCACACAATATTGACATGGTTGAAAAACTTTGTGATCGAGTGGCTATCATGAACCACGGTCAGCTGATGGAAATCATTGACGTGAAAAAGTTTATGGCAGAAAGTGATGTTCCTCTTGAAACATATTTTCTCAATATGACGCGAGAAGAAAAAGCAAAAGTCATCAAATATGATGGCAAAAAGAAGAAAAAAATAAAAAAGAAGACAAAAATAAGTAAGTAAAGTGTTTTTTGATAAACAAAGGAGAAAATATTTTTAATGACCCAGTTCTTAACCCTTTTAAAACTTGAGTTTATGAACAGGTCTCCCAAAATCAGAGGAGGCAAGGCTTTTCCACGTGTACTTAAGTGGATTATGTCTATCATTGGCATAGGTCTTATAGGCTTTGTTCTCTTTTACGCTTGCAACAGCATTGTCAAGGTTTTTGTAAATGCAAATCTTTCAAATGAATTTATTATCTATTATGTGCTTATAATAGGCCTTGTACAATTTCTGTTTGGCTTAAGCCTAACTACAAAAACCCTCTACTTCAACTCTGATGGCGATTTGCTTAAGCTTCCTTTAAGCGGCAGAATGATTTTTCTCGCAAAAGTGACCTATCTTTTTATCTATGAGCTTATTTTTACCACAGTGCTGTCACTGCCAGTGTTTATTATGTTTGGCATTGCTTCAGGTCAAGGTGTTATGTTTTATGTTCTTCTTTTGCCAAACACTTTATTTTTGCCAATAATTCCTTTTCTGTTTGGCCTTCTTTGCTCTGTGCCAGCAATGTATATAGTGTCTTTTTTAAAAAACAAGTTTGTAGTTATGCTTTTTATTTACGTAATTTGTGTGGCTGCAGGATTTTATGTTTACACTTACGCACTTCAATTTATCATGGATATATTAAACTCTGGCAGTATAAGCGACGTCTTTTCTGATAGCGTCATAGCTTCAATCAAACAATTTGCTACATATTTGCATATTCCAATGCTATTTCGAAACAGCCTTCTTCAATATAAGTTCTGGCAAAGTGCGGTGATAAATATTACCATCGTGGCTGTCATGGGTGCGCTCATATTCACTTTCGCAAAAAATACATATTTAAACCTTCTTCTTGAAAATATAGGCGGCAGTGGACAAGCATTTAAGAAAAAAACAAAGGTTAAGCAAAGAAGTTTAAGCGGGGCGTTGTTCTTTAGAGAATTTAAAACAATCTTCCGCTCAGTAAACTATTCTTTTCAATACTTGACAGTTATTTTGACAACTCCGCTCATGGTATATTTTTCAAGCGAGATAGCTTCAAATATAGGCGTTGAAAAAATAGGTGAGGGCGTTCTGCCAGGAATAGCGGTTTTGGTGCTTATAATGTTCCTCACTATGGGCACATCTTTTGCTGCGACTTCAATCACTCGCGAAGGAGGAAATTTCTTCCATACAAAGATCATACCAGTATCTTATCGCAAGCAAGTCACAGTCAAATTTTTGCTTTATGTCATTGTGTCAGTGCCTGCAGTGCTTGTAAGCTGCCTCGTGCTTGCTTTTGCTGGTTTTCTTGGCTATACTCAAGCTCTTATTATAGCTCTTGCAGTCTGCCTCATTGTAGTGGGAAATATCTGCAGCTCAATCTCTCTTGACCTCAAAAAACCACAATTCATGTTTCTTGACGGCAAAGAAATCACGTCCTCAAACCGCAACATCAATTCAAGTATAAGCATAGGTTTTCTCATAGCCGTTCTTATGGGCGTGGGCTGCATAGTTATTTCACTTTTTGTTTCTATTCCATCGATTTATCTAGTCCTCTTCGGATTTGGCGTTCCTTATACAGTATTGGAGCTTTTCAGACTATTCTTTAGGCTTGAAAAGAGATACAGGAATATCGAGGCGTAACCATGAAGAAACTTTTGATATTTTTAATGGTGGCAATTCCACTAGTCATAATCTTGATTGTAAACCTAACTGTCAACGCAGTGATAGGTAGTGTTTCTATTTCAGTTGAACGCATCGTGCTTGACCAAACAGACATTACGGCCACTATTGATGACTTGGTCACATTAAAAGCAACCATTTATCCAGAAAATGCCACAAACAAAGAGATTTTTTGGACTAGTGACAATGAAGAAGTTGCAAAGGTTGACCTTAATGGCAATGTGACATTTGTCGGTTTTGGCAATGGTTACATCACAGCTACCACAGCAGACGGCTACAAAACTGCAAGATGCTATTTCTACGTTACAGACACAAAAGTGCACCAAGTCATTCTGTCAGCACCAAATAGTGAACTTCATATTGGCAAAACAATGCAGCTCACATCACAAGTTCTGCCAGAAGAAGCACTTAATAAGACGGTATATTTCACAAGTGACAATCCACAAATAGCGTCAGTTGACCCAACAGGGCTTGTCTCAGGCGTGTCTGTAGGCAGAGCAACGATCACGGCAACTACTGCAGACGGAAACTATACAGACTTTGTGACAATCTCAATTATAAATCCTGTCGAAAGACTTGAGCTTAACACATTCCAAGCTGTAACTGGCGATAGCACTTATAGAATAGGTTATACAATTTACCCAGAAAATGCTACAAACAAAACAGTTATTTTTGAAGTCGATGATGAGGATATCGCGCAAGTTCAAGCAGGCGGCGTAGTAACTTTCAAAAAGGCTGGTCAGGTAAATGTAAAACTTACAACAGTTGATGGCGGCTTTACGCAAACTATGAAAATCATCTATACTGAAGGTTACGCTTATGACTTGACACTTGACTACAATTCTATCAACGCCAAGCTTGGAGACAGTGCAATCTATCTTAGCTACACAACAAGACCAAGCAATCTCAAGTCAGAAGTGACCTTTATGTCAGATAATGAAGACGTTGCATATGTGACTGAAACAGGATATCTCTCATTCGAGGGCGGCGGCAGCACTATTATTCGCGTAAGGGTGAAGACAAGTGAAGACGCTTACATCGAACAACAAATTTCAGTCTTTGTAGAAAGTCCTGCCACTGGAATAGTTATCGATGATGTAACGACAGGCCAAAACACATGGCAGCTTAATCCAAAATCTTATCCAGCAAACTCAACAAATGACAAATTCTTCTACCACAGCAATGACACTCATATGGCCGTGGTTGATGAAAATGGACTTGTAACTTTCTTCAAGCCAGGGCAAGTTACTATTTCAATATTTGCAAATGAAGATTTTGGCAATGTATCAAAAGAAGTCAAAGTTTTCTACACAGGCGGCAGAGCTGAAAGCTTTGATCTCAATTCTAAAGAAATAATAATGCAAAATGGCGATGTTGCAAGCCTTAACTACACAATTCTTCCTCAAAACACAACTATAAAAGATGTGAAGATTGCAATATCTTCATCAACTAGTGCAAACGCAAATAGCCCATCTGACCAAGTTGTTGAAATCTTGCAAGATGGCACAATCATGGCAGTTGGCGGCGGTGAGGCAATTTTGGAAGTGAGCCTTGAACTCTATGACGGCTCAATTGCAAAATATCAATGCAAAGTCAACGTTGCAAAAGCAGCTCAAGATATTGAAATAATTCTAGACTTAGAACAAGATGAAGAAGGCGTTTATGTGACAAGTGAAAATGTGCTTGCTTTTTCAGCAAAACTTCTTCCGCTTGATACAACAAACAAAGATATCACTTGGTCTATTGATGAAAAGAGCATGGGTGTCATAAACGGCGGCGTATTCTCTTTCAATCAAGTTGGCACAGTGACGCTCACTGCAACAAGCCAAGGCATCAGCAAATCAGTGCGCATTCGCTATACAGGTTCCTATCCTGAAAGTGCAGAAGTTGGCAAGCTTGACGGCAATCAAATTTTGCCAATGCCAAACTCAATCATGTATGGTGACACATTTGAGGTTGCTCTCAAATCAATCTTTCCATCAAACACTCCAAACAAAAATATAACTCTCAAAGTTACAAACCAAAGCTTGGGCGGCAATGTTCTCGAAATTGACGGCAAAACTGTCAAAGCTATAGGCGGCGGAAAAGCAACTCTCATGGTTTATGTTTCAACTTGGTTTACATCTTTTGACATAACTGTTGAACGCCTTGCTGAAAGCATAACAGTCACACCAATGAATACGCAAACCACAAAATCTCGCGTTGATCTTATGGCAAGCGTGCTTCCAAATGACACGACAGACAAGACTATTGAGTTTGTGGTTGACAATCCAGAAATCGCCTATATCGATGGCATGACTTTGGTGTTCAGACAAAACGGAATTGCAACCATAACAGCAACAAGCAGGTCAAATCCTGAGGTAAAAGTAACTTTTACAATTCAAAAAGTTGAAAAAGAGCCAACAATAATCAATATAAACACAAGTTCAGCACAAATGCTTAGGGGCGATACAAGCGTGATAGATTGCACTTCAATAGAAGGTTTTGCGTCTCAAAGCTTGTCAATCATCTCACAAACTTCAGCAAATGTTGTGACAATCAATGCCAATATCATTTCAGCTTCAGCTCTTGGCAGCGCAGTGATTGAAGTAAAAGTGTTAAACTCAGCAGGCGAAACCATACTCACAAAACAAATCGCTTTCACGGTTGTAGAACTCGTACAAGACATACTTTTCAATGACGAACTTCTTTACAATGACGAATACGTAACCGCAAATGAAGAACTTGAACTTAACTTTACCGTACTTCCTGAAACTGTAGAGAATAAAGAACTCACGTTTAAAATTGTTCAAATGTTTACAACAAGCGGCATGGCTGCAAACATAGCTTACATAAATGATGGCAAGATAATATTTACGCAAGCTGGCACAGCTCTTCTTCGCGTAACTTCTGCTGATGGAAACAAGACAAAGGACTTTGCTTTGAGATACACTGGCGGCGATGCTATCGACGCACAAATCAATCTCGCTGATGAAGTTATGCTTGAAGTAGGAGAAAGTGTCAACGTAGAAGTGACAAAATGGATACCAGCCGACACCAAACTCAAAACTTTCAATCTTCGTGCGATCAACAACTTGAATATCATATCTATCACTGGCAATACAATCACAGCTTTGCAAGGCGGTGAATGTAAGGTTATAGTTGAACTTTCTGGCGGAATTACAAAACAAATTTCAGTTAAGGTAAGCAAAAAAGTATCAGACATTCAAATAGCCGAAACTCAAATTCTCACTTCAAAATCAAGAGTGACAATAAATGCAACGGCTATTCCAGCAAATGCAACAAACAAAACTTTAGCTTTCACACTGAATTCAACAGATATCGCAACAATTGAAGGCAATGAAGTCATTTTCGCCAAAGCAGGCACTGTCGTTGTTACAATTTCTACAACTGACGGAAGCAATATCTCAAAAACCATAACAATCACAAGCACAATGGGCAAACTCAGTCAAATCGATATCAATGTGACTGAAAAAGTGATAAACAAAAATGAAACCTTCTCACTTCGCGTAACAAATCTTTATCCTTTTGATGCAGAAGACAGAGAAGTACTCATCTCAATTATTGAAGAAGAAGGACAAAACGTTGTAGAATACTCAAACAACATTGTAAGAGGCCTAAGTGGTGGAAGTGCAATCATAAGGTTCTATTCAAAATCAAACCCAGAAATCTATGCTGATTGCAAAATAAAAGTTGTGGTTGACGTCACAGATTTCAATATCAATTTTGACAACACCTTTGACATATATCAACAAGCTCTTTGCACAAGTCGTCAAGAGGTGAACTTCACAAGCGAAGTTATACCAGCTGACGCTTCAGCGCAAGATATGCAAGTTTTGGTATCAAATCCATCAATTGCAAGCGTAGAAGAAGGCAAGATAATCTTCAACTCAACAGGAATTGTCACCATAACTTTCAAACTAGGCCAAATTGTCAAACAATTCACATTCAACTACATGGGCAACAATCTCACTCAGGCAGAACTTGACACAACAGGCTTTAGCGGCAATACCTTAAACCTGATAGCAGGTGACAGCAAACAGCTCAAACTTAAAAGCTTTATTCCAAGTGACAACCAAAATGTTGAAATTATGCTTGAAATAATCAGAGAAACTCGAATTGACCCTTCAAAACCTGTAATTTCTTATCAAAACGGCACAATCACAGCCTTAAACGGCGGAACAGTGACCTTCAGTTTGCGTGCAAATGGTGTAGACCTAAAACAATGGACGGTTGTCGTTACAAGAGATGCTGAAAGCATTGAAGTTGAAAATGATACAATCTACATCTCGCAAAACACATATATTTTGAGACCAACAGTATTGCCAAGCGATGCAAATGACAAAACGCTGATCTACACTTCAAGCAATGAAACTATAGCTGTTGTAAGAGCAGACGGAACTGTTGAATTTAAACGCATGGGTCGTGTAGAAATCACAATAACGCTAAAAAATATGCCAAGAATAAGCAAAACTGTCGTTGTAGAATATACAAGAGAACTTAAAGCGATCACCTTCAACGAAGTTCAGTCAGAGCAATATGTTGGCAGTGCAATTTCTCTTATTGTCACTCCATCGCCAATCAACGCTGAAGATTTTGACTACACTATCTCCGTTTCAAACCCTGACATTGCAACACTTTCAAAATATGTCGACGCTAGTGGAAATATAAGCCATATTCTTCAAGGCAGAAAAATTGGCAGCGTTACAGTGACCGCAACAGCAACTTCAAACTCTGAAATTACAGTTTCAAAAACATTCACCTTTATAAAACAAATCACAGACATTTCTTTGACGCTTGACAGGTCAGGCGACAGCAACGGTCTTGTAAACTATCGCGTATTCGGCGACAAGTTTGTCAGAAATGACCGCATAGTCAACACCTTTGAAATGACTTACAACACAAAGACAAATCCTCAAGACCAGCCAATCGAAAATGGTGACCTTGAATGGTCTTCTTCAGACGAAACTATTGCAAAAGTTGACCAATATGGCGTAGTATCATTCTTAGGAACTGGTCGCGTAAGAATAACTGTCTCAACAAAGAGAAAGTTTGAAGGTGCAAGCGTTAAGTCAGATTATTATGATTTCATTGTTGTAGACGGAATAAATGCCTTCAATGTACAAGAGTACATCTTTGCACATAATCATTTAAACAAACAAAATGAAAATGCAAAGTCAAGTCAAGGTGCCATTATTCTACACAATGACATCTCATTCGACAACAACGCATTTGCCGATTCTATAGTTTTAACATATAATTTATATGGAAATGGTCATTCTATCAATATGAACGCCCTCAAAGGCTATCACAAAATGATCATAAAGACAAATGATGTTGTCATTGACGGTGCAGTTTTGACAGGTATAGCTTTCAGTGAAAACGCTTCGCTTTCAGAACTCGAAGGCAAAGGCTATACGCTCTGGATTGATAGGGCAGAAAATGTGCTTGTTTACAACACAATCATCGAAAATTGTCATACTTGCGTAAGACTTGATAGTGCTGAGGCGACATTTGATGGCTGTCTTATCAGAAACGCATTCGTAGCAGGCATACTGCTCGCTCGTCACAATGCTGGAAATGATCCATCTTCAAAAATCTCTGTTTGCACAGTTAAAAATACAAGCATCACACGTTGTCTTCTTGGCTGTATATTCTTTGATGAAGATAAGAGTCGTGACGTGAGTGGCCAAAGCATAGCTTACATAAAAGAAAATGTGTCGTTGTACAACTGGATCACATTGGAAGAACTTGAAGCTGGCACTGCAAGCTATCTTCAAAACAGCTTGCCATCTGGGGTTACTGGTTTAATACCACCATCAGAAATAGCAGGCTTGGTGAAAGATGCTGTAAGACAGCAGTTTAGAACCAACTATATGTATTCATACAATGGCGGCGAATATTATCTGCTCGGTGTACTCAACATCAAGCAAATCACAGCTGTCAACTTCAACAGCAACGGCAAAGTTGATCAGGGTGGTGCAACAAGAAGATATGCAACTGCAACCTTGAAAGCAAGTTATGCTGTAGTTACACTTGAATGTGAAATCCACTCACTTACAAACACAAATCCATTTATAAAACCAGGCGACACGCCAGATATTGCAACAATACGACAAAATATAAGATTTTAAAAGGAAGGAAGAATGAAAAAATCAAAGCTTTTCATCGCAATTTTGATTTTAATGCTGCCACTAGTCAGCATCTTCTTCCCAATCCATTTTGCAGAAAAGGAAGTCGCTGACGCAACAATTTCTGGCCTTGCGGCAACACAATATCGCCTTACAGGCAAAATAGGCAGCTCAGTCACTCACTATTTCACTGACGAACGCAATGAAAGCACGCTTGTCGGTGCAAAAGTAAGCAACGAAGGCGGCACGCACTATTCAATCGTGCCAAATACAGGTGGTACTCTTGGCAAGATAAGCTCAGGCAGCGGTGAAATTGAGTTTACAAGTGATATGATAGCACTTATTGAAAAAGGTCTTGTCTATGCCTATGCCAGCTTTGACTTTACCTCTTCAAACGGCAACAATCAGTCAAACATCAATATTGTCCTCTCATCTGGCAGCACAGAAAACACACTTACAACATCAAACACCAAAGGCCAAACAAGGTCTTATACAACACAAGAGTTTAAAGTAGATAAAAATGCAAAAAGTATAAAGTTTGCTTTCACAACTCTCGAAAAAACTTCTGTCGGCAATTATTCAAGCTTTGTGCTTGCAATGCCAACAATACATTTCTTCACAGTTGCTCAAAATCTAGTTTTTGAAAACACTGATCAGTTTGTGACTCCAGGTCGCTCAGTGACTTTGAAAGCTTACAATGAAATCACAAATATTACAAGCGTAGCAGGTGATTTCATTTCATATGCCAAATTGGTTCACAAAGTCAAATTTGACATAATTGAAGGTGGCGATTTTGTAACTATTATTGACAACACACTTTTTGTCAACCAAGAGGTGGCAGATGGCACAAAAATCAAAATTAAGGCTACAGCCGCTTCAAAACTTAATGGAAAGGTCTTGCAATCAAAAGTTGTTACATTTACTGTAAGCAGCAGCCGTGTCACTATCGCAGTGCAAAAAGACTTCAAAAATCCAGCAATGATAACAGGTGAGGGCGATTATATCATCGGTGAAATAGTCTCTCTCAATCTGACCGCCTATGAAGGCTACCAGTTTGAAGGTTGGTACTTCGGCGATCAATTCAAAAGCAAAAAAACACGTTATACTTTCAAGATAGAAAATGATGTAGACTATTCGCAAATTTATGCAAAGTTTATAAAAAACATTTCAATAACTTCTGTTGAAGCACAAAAAGTTTATGACAAAACAGACAACTTGCAATCTTTTGTAGTAAACTTTGATGGCAAAGAAGAAGAGCATGAACTTTCAATTTCAGGCATAAGCTTCAAGTTTGCGACATCAAATGTTTATACTGGCATTCTTCAATATGATGTAGAAAAACTTGCCAATATCGCTCTTTTGGGCGAAAATAGCAAGAATTACAACCTCGTAAGCCAAAATATTCCAGAAACTGTAGGCATCATCACTCAAAAGGAAGTTTTAATAACTCCTGATGACATAACCGCAGAGTATGGCGACAACTATACTTTGACTTTTGTGTCTTCTGGCATTGTGGAAGGTGATAGCCTTGCAGGATCTCTTGGCGTAGAGGGTGAAGGAATTGCTGTGGATAGTTATCAAATCAATCTTGGCAACCTTCAAGCTCAAAATCCAAACTATTCATTTAAACTTGCAAACGAAGCAACTCTTACAATAGTTCAAAGAGAGCTTGACCTCGAACTCATCGCTGAAGACAAGGTCTATGATGGCAACAACCAAGCAAACGTAACGGCCAAGTTATCAAACATCGTCGCAAATGAAGATGTTTCAGTCGCAGTTGAAAATGCGCTCTTCTCTCAAAGCGACGCAGGATTTGGTCTTGCAATTGATCTTACTCTTGACAATTTTGTAATTTCAGGCCAAGACAAAGACAACTATTGCATCAAAAATTTTATATCACCTCATGCCAACATAACACAAAAAGAGGTGTTTGTGGCGGCTGACGCAAAAGAATTTGTATATGGTGACGAAATCGAACTTACTTATAGCGTTGACGGTCTTCTTGCAGGTGATGAACTTGCTGGCAATGTTTCGATTGAAAGTACAGACGCTGGACTTTATAATATAGAAAACAACCTTACATCATCAGCCAACTACAAAATAGTATTCAACACTGCCACTTGCCTTATCAAAAAACGTCCAACAATACTTACAGTGACAAAAGCTCAAAAAGAGTTCGGTGATGTTGATCCTGTGATTGAATATTCATTTTCAAACCTCATTGAAGGCGACATTTTTGCAGGCAGTCTTGCACGTGAGGCTGGCGAAATGGTGGGCGAGTATAAAATTACTCAAGGCACACTTTTAAACAAAAACTATCAAATCACAATAAATGAAGAAAGTGCAGTCTTTTCAATCCTCAAACGACAAATTGCTTTCAACGTTTCTTTTGAAGATAAAGAATATGACGGGACAAACTATGCTCCAGTCACAATAGTGAGCGTAAATACTCTTGCAACAAACCCAATTACAATAACAATAGATGCACACCTTTCACAAAAAGATGTTGGAAGTGCATCAGTTATAAAAGGTCAAACAACAATTGTAGGCGACAATCAGGATCAGCATGACATAACTATCAATTACCTGACAGATACAATCCTCATTGCAAAAAGAAAGGTGACCGTTACAATAACTTCAGCTCAAAGCAAAGTTTACGGCGAAGCTGACCCAGAACTTACTTTTGTTTGCAACAATGTGGTAGAAGGTGAAACACTTGTTGGCTCGCCAAAACGTAACGTTGGAGAAAGCGCTGGCAACTACTCATTCTATCTTGATACTTTGACAGACGCAAACAATCCAAATTATTCTATTTCTTTAAGTCAAGCCACATTTACAATCCAAAAAAGACAAATCACTCTTACAACCCAAAACACCACAAAGATTTTTGGTGAGAAAGATCCTGTTTTTATCCCAACTTTGACTGGAGAAGGAACTTTAGCAAATGGTGAAAAGTTTGAAGATGTCATCGTCGGCTATCTCTCTCGAGAAGAAGGTGAGGAGGCAGGAAGCTATCGTTTCACTACTGACAACTTAGAGATTTCAGAAAACTATGATGTTACAATTGATGTCAATTTTGTAATCTCAAGACGCAGCGTCACAGTTATTTGTGACAACAAAACCAAGACCTATGGTGATGAAGACCCAGTATTTACTTATAGAGCTGACAACGTTGTTGAAGGTTATCCTCTCTCACTCGACATAAGACGCGAATATGGTGAAGACGTTGGTGAGTATTCTCTTATTCAAGGTTCATTAAGCGACGCAAGATATATCATCACTTTTGTTCCAGCTACTTTGACTATTTATCCAAGTAATATAACAGTAACTGCTGAAGCAAAAGTCAAAGTTTATGGAGATGACGAGCCTTATTATAATGTTATCATAACTGAAGGCTTGCTCAAAAACAACGACCAACTTGCTGGCATTATGCAAGGAAGCCTCACTCGCGATGAAGGTGAAAACGTAGGCCGCTACGAAATCAAACAAGGCACAATGACTTTGGGGCAAAACTACAATGTCAAATATCAGTCTCAATATCTTGAAATAATCAAACGCGATATTGAAATTTCTATTGAATCCAAAACAAAAGTGTATGGCGAAATTGACGAAAAACTCAGCTATGTTATCACAAAAGGCCAACTTTGTGACGCTGATGCTTTTACAGGCGAACTTGCACGTGATGCAGGTGAATATGTTGGAGACTATCAAATCACTTTAGGAACTCTTGCTCTCAGTTCAAACTACAACCTCACATATATACCAAACATCTATAAAATTGAAAAGAGACATATCGAAATTATACCATATGTTGAAGAACACCCATCAATTCTTGGCAAAACATATGGTGAAATTGAGCCAACTCTTACGTATAGAATTATTGGCAAAATCATAGATGGTGACGTTTTAAGCGGGCAAGTCGTTCGTGAAAAACCTGTGACAGACGCAAATCCATTGCTCTATGAAAACGCTGGCAAATACAATATAATCTGCACGCTTGAAAACTCAAATTATGACATCGCATATGCAGGATATAGCTTTGTTATCTCAGCAAGAGTTATTGAAATAAAAGCTGACGACAAAGAAATGACCTACGGCGAAAAAGAGCCAGAACTCTCTTACACAATCAAAAACGAAGGAGATATCCTTGAAAAAGACAAACCACTTCTTCAAGGCAATGTTTATAGAGTGGCTGGCAAAGACGCGGGTGAATACGATATCCGCAGCAGTTTGACTCTTGGCCGCAACTATCGTATAGACTTCACAAAAGGCATTTTCAAAATTAAACCTATTGAAATACAAATTCGCTGCCAAAATTACACAAAAACTTATGGTGAATTTGATCCAATTTTTGAATATGAAATTGTCGTAGGCAAAGTGCTTGAAGGTGAAGAACTTTATGGCAACATAGGCAGGGTGCAAGGCGAAAACAAAGGCATTTATGAACTTGTAAGCAATCTTTCAAATATCAATTACAACATCACTTTTGAAAAAACAGCCTTCCTTACAATCAACACAAAAGCAGCTTATCTTCTTGCAGGCGTTCATGACAAAATATATGATGGAAGCAACAAAGCCACCATCAAAACACCAGTTGTTTCAGGGCTTATTGACAAAGACGTAACTCTTTCTTATGACAAAGACAACTGTGTAAATTTTGTGACAGCAGAAGTTGGCAATGACATCGAAGTTGCTTTTCATGATATCACTCTTGTGGGTGAAAAGGCAGAAAACTATCATCTTGTTTATCCAACAGATGTTCGAGCAAATATAGCATACAAAGAGCTTTCAAAAGGCGACGTAAAAATCACATCAACAACGGCCGCAAATCTCTATTTCGGTTCATCGCTTGATTACAACACGTTTGATATAGATAGAAAGGAAATGGGGCTTGCAATTCGACGCGTGCTTAAAGGTTATGACATCTATCTCGAAAATGATGGCAAAAAAATAGATGTGACAACTTCAGTTACAATAACAATTGATTTGTCTGACGAAATCAAATCGTGCAACAACTTATATATTTATCACAAAGACGAAAATGGCAAGTTTACACTCATCTCAAGCAAACGTGATGAAGATGGACGACTGCTCATAACAACTGATAAGCTTGGCCAGTTTGTAATCATGACTGACAACGACGCGTGGATAGAACTTGGCGCATATATCTGTTTAGGAATACTTCTCCTTCTCATCTTGATTGCAACACTTGTGTATTTTAAAAAGAACAAAGCTCTTAAAAAACAGCAGAAACAAGAACAAGCTGAAAAAATCAAAAATGCACAGGACGCCAATGCAGCATTGAAAAAAGAAGCTGAAAATGAAGCTCTTTTGCAGCAGCAAGCTGAAAGAGAAGAAGTCGACAGTCAAGACACAATAGACAAATCCTCTCAAGATAATCAGTTTGAACAAGAAGCTGATATGCAAAAAGATGCTGATATGCAAAAAGAAAATGTCCAAGAAGATCATGCTCAAGCAGATGAAATGCAAGAAGCTCAAAATTCTTCAACACAAGAAGCTCAAGCTTCAACTGAAGAGAAAAATTTTGAAGCTGAAAACCAAGCTGAAATGTCTGAACAAAATACAAACGAAACAAACGTCAAAACAGACGAAAATAAAAAAGATGATCAGCCAAACGAATAAAAAAACAAGTGAATTTTCACTTGTTTTTTTGTTTTTTTTCAAACAAATTTAAATAAAAACAATAAAATCAAACAATTTTTATTTCTTAATCTGCTATTTATGATGATGTTATAAGCTTAACAAATCTTCTTCATTTTCGTCTTTCTTGACATCATTAGGTAGATTTGTGTCAGTGTTATTGTCTTGGTCGCCAACAATTTCAGCTTCTATATCTGAAAGATTATTTGCAAGTTTTTCAAAATCTTCATTTGCCTCAACCTCAATCTTTCCAAATGTTATGACAATTTCATTTTCTGTTACATCTTGACCAGCAACAATTGCGCTCACGTTTTTGCAAAATAGTTCGTCTGCTTTGCTTGTGCTGTTTATAAAAATTGAATTTTCAGTTGTATAAATTGTCACGCTTCCATCTTTGCTGAAAACTGGTGTGGCGTATGAAAGGTTGCCATCAATGTCATAACTTTCATAAGACGCTCCAACAAACATAGCATCAGAAAGCTTGTCAAGCGCTTTTGATTGCTCATTGTTCATTTTATAGCAGGCGTCATTGGCGCAATTTTCAAGGAAGGATATAAATTCAATTACATTCTCCTTATCCTTTTTTGAAATGTCATAAAGATATTCAACATCTCGGCCAACTACGTAATTTTTGCAATAGATCTCATTGTTTGAAGAGAAAAGAATTGTAAGCAAATTATTGTCAAATTCATTGTCAAGTTCACACTCATTGAGAGGAAGAAGTGAAATAGAAAGTATTTCATCAATTGTGTCAAGTTCAACTCCCATTTTCTCGCAGTCACCCAAAACTTTTTCGTTAAAAAGTCTTGCCAAATTTTCTTTGTCTTCAGGTGTAGTAGGGTTGGGGTCAATGTTGCCATCTTTATCGACAGGTATTTCGTCCATGCCATCAGGAATTTCAAATGAATCATGTATATTGTCATGATTTGTATCCACATAAATTGTGCCATTTTTGATTTGTGATGCGTTCCACCAAATCAAGGCAGAAGTGAGTGCCACAAGCACAACTTTTGCGGCACCATAAGCAATTTTGAATTTTCCGCGAGGGCCTGCTGCTTTGGTTATGCCATTGATAGGCACAACTCTATCTTTGACTTTTACAGTTTCTGCTTCGGCACTTTTAGTATTCTTTTTTTCTTTTCTTTTTTCTAGTTTGTATTTTAAAAAACCTTTAGGGCTGACCATAAACGCCCAAAAATTTTGAAGATAAGTGTCATCTCTTCCATATAGAATAGAAAGAGATTTGTCTTTCCAAAGTGGTTTTGAATAAATATCAATTTCTTGTTGGGTTTTATATTTTTTTCTGAAAAAAGTTGGATTTTTTCTTAAAACTTTGTTCTTTTCAATGTATCCTCTTTTATAAATGCCATACATAGGAAAAGGCGGTGTCGCCTCTTCAAACAAAACACCATTGATTTCAAAAACTTTATTTTTTTTCTCTTTATTTTTGGCCATAATTTTCCTACAAGTATAGTTTACATTATTTTGTCCATTTTGTCAATACCCAAAACCTTTTAAAAGATGAAAAAAAGACCAACTTTTGTCGGTCAATTTTTTATTTTTTGAAGCTTTCACATTTTTTGGTGGAAGGTTCGTTCAAAATATTGCCATATATGTCAAAACGCGAGCCATGACAAGGGCAATCCCACGATTTTGTATCATTGTTCCACTTAAGTTCGCCGTGCAGGTGAGGGCAGTCGGCCTGAATAATAAAAAGCTCACCATTTTCGTCTTTATATACTGCAACGTTTTTGCCGCGATATCTCATAACCTTGCCAAACCCTGTAGGTACTTTATCAAAATTGTCTCTATTTAGCCACCTAAATAGCCCCAAAAATATGTTTTTCACGTTTACCCATGCGTTTATCAAAAATTCATTTAAGCTACCCTTTTGTTTGCGTGAGGGCGATAAAAGATTTGCCAGCTTGTTCTCTTTGTCACAAATCAAATCACACAAAACTTGACTGCAAACCATACTGTTTGTCATTCCCCATTTATTAAAACCTGTCGCCACATAAATATTGTTGTAAAAAATGCTATATCTTCCTGCAAATGGCAGTCCATCAAAGGTCATGCAATCCTCTGCTGCCCATTTTAAAATAGGTTCACATTCAAAAATTTCTTGCACTGATTTTTCCAGCTTTTCAAAATTGCTTTGACTGTTGTTCCTTCCGCTCCTATGATCAAAACCACCTACAATGGTGTAGTCGCCATAATTTCTAAATGACAACCCATCACCTTTGTCTTGCAAAAATATACCTTCAAAATCCTGTCTTGGTATGGCAATGGTGTAGGAAAGCGACTGATACATTCGAAAAGTATAAAATCCTACCTTGTTTAAAATAGGGTAATGACAACAAAATATTATTTTCTCTGCTTTGATTTTGTTCTTCTCAGAAACAAGCGTCATGCTGTTTGCGTCAATGTCACTCACTCTCGTATGCTCAAAAATCTCAAATTTAACAGGCAAGCCTCTTAAAAAAGCAATGGGATTAAATTGAAACTGCTTCTTCACTCGCACCCCGTATTTTGCTCTAAGTTTGCCTATGCAAATATCTTCAACATACTCAACATCAATTCCAGCCTTGAGCAAAACTTTATATATCTTCAAGATTTTGCTTTTGTTGCTGAGTGAATAAATGTAGCTATCAACTTCTTCAAATTCACAATGAATTTTGTGAAGCGCAATCAAAGACTTAAAGGCCTCAATTGCTTCTCTTTGACCCTCGCAATATCTCCTTACACCTTCGTCACCATGAGCCTTTTCAATGCTTAACAATGTGTCACCATGATT
This sequence comes from uncultured Eubacteriales bacterium, assembly GCA_949067325.1. Lineage (GTDB taxonomy): Bacteria > Bacillota > Clostridia > Christensenellales > UBA1242 > Caccovivens. Next base: position 40,011 of record CARTDZ010000004.1, read on the forward strand.
TAAGGTGACCTTGGCAGTAGTGTGCAAAGTAGTGCCACAAAAAAGTCTGTCAGCCTCCAAAAGGGTGACCTTTTTGCCTTTTTCAGCAAGAAAATATGCCGTCAAAAACCCGCAAATTCCACCGCCCACAACCACTACTTCTCTCGAAATATTTTTCTCGAGTTTTGGATAACTTTTTTCATCATTCTCTTTCCAAACAGCTTTCATAAACCCAATTATTGGCAAATACAGAAATATTTAATCATCTGTTGAAATTTTGCCCAAAGTTTTTCAAAAAAATTCTATTAAATACCTAAAGAAACAAAACCAGTCTTTCTTTTCGCTGCTTTTTTTGTTTGGCATTTCTGGGCTTTTAAGGTAAAATATTGCAGTCGAATTTTGTTATAAAAAGTAAACTTTTGGCTAAAATTAGGAGTATTTATGTCTATTTTTAAGAAATGTATGATTTCAATAGTGTTGTTTGTTGCGGTTTTAGGTGCGGGTATTTGGCTTTATTGCGACCTAAAAGCTGATGCTTTGGCTGATCCTTCCGTAAGTGGCCCAGCCACATCAGGCACTGGTGAAGCTGACAACTCTTCAAAAGAAGATGCAGGCTCAACACTTCCACCAGCAGAAACAGAAGGCCCTGTCGCTCCAGAAGAGCCATCAACCCCAACTTTGCCACTACCGCCAGTTGTCGAAGATCCTACAGCAAAGCTTTATGCGGCGATTGATGAAGAGGTAAAGGTTTTGCTTGATAATTTTGTGCTTCTTGACACACCAATCACAACCACAAAACTTCAAACTGAAGATGGCGTAAACTATTCAATCAAGTTTGGTGAAGATACGCCAATGGAATTTGTAGAAATACTTTTTGCAGACCTTGCTCCAACCATTTCGACAGAAGGTGATTATGCCGCAACGTATTCTTTAAATTTAGACGAATTTTTGCTCACTCTCAACTATAAGTTGCTATAGCCATATTTCTCATAAATTTGCATATAAAACAATTGTAAATTTAAAATTTATCATTTTTTATGATAATATTTCAAAAAGTATTTGAAGTCGAAATTTGATAAAACTTAAAGCGTTGTCAAAAGTTTACTTGCGAAAGTCAAATCGACCTCTGTTTGGATACTTCAACTATTGGTGTTAAACTATCGAATTGTTGGAAAATTATATAAAAAAATATATCAAACAAAAATCACTTAAAATACGCGTAGAAAAATAATCAAAAAAGGTCAAATGTTCATTTTTGACCTTTTTTTGATTTTGCAACTATTGAACTTAAATCTTGAAATAGTGTAATATTTAATAAGTGCCGAAATTCATGCATCTCCAAAACATCAAGAAAAAAAGGTTAATATTTTATGGAGCTACTGGCGGGAATCGGACCCGCGACCCCCACCTTACCAATAATATATTATTCCTAAAATGATATTGGGATAGCCAAATAAAACTATTATTTCTGGTAACTTTTGTAGATTTTGTGATTTATTGTGTAACTTGTGTAACTTTTGCAATTTATGATTTTCTTGCTACTCTGTTAAGTTTTGAAATAATTCTTTACACAAAATTTTACACTTTCTAAAATAGCACCAAAACAAATCTTACTACTTGATTTATAATATACATTCATTTTTGTAATCATTTTAGATATAAGCATTATAGCACATTGCAAACTAAACTCAAAACAAATCAATAAGATAGTAAATAAAACTCTGTATATATATGATATAAAAATTTTTACAAGATAAACCAAAATAAATGGAGATGAATCAATATGAAAAATAAACAATACAAAGTTACTA
>CARTDZ010000005.1:0-1944 GCA_949067325.1 uncultured Eubacteriales bacterium
GTTCCTAAGTCAATTCCAATAATCTTTGCCATAATTTTTAATCCTCCTTTTTGTTTACTATGACTTTTGCGTATCTAATGACTTTATCATTAAGTGTATATCCAGCTTGGTATTCGTCCAAGATGATATCGTTTTCTTTGCTCTCATCTTTGAGAACTGCAATCACATTATGAAAATGTGGATTATATTTTTCGCCAATTGATGAAATTTTTTGAACGCCAAGACTTTTGAGCGCGTCACCAATCTTATCTTCAATCATGTTGACACCTTTCAAAACTGTCTCGTCTGTGATCATCTTTTTGGCCTCTTTGAAAGTGTCGAGACATGGCAAGAACACTTCAATAACGGCCGCTTGACCTTTTGAATATGATGACTTCACCTCTTCTTGTGATCGTCTGCGATAATTTTCAAAATCAGCTTGAATTTGCCTTGCAAGATTTAAGTATTCTTGTTCCTTGCTGCCATGTTCACAAGTGCAAGTATCAGAACATCTTTCCTCGTCATGGCAGGAACATTCTTCTCCGCAAGTACAGCCCTCGCTACCGCAACCGCAATCGTCACTACAGTCGCATTTTTCGCCGCAGTTACATTTTTCGCCGCAGCTGCAATCGTCGCCGCAAGTACAATTTTCATCGCAATTGCACTCATGACCACAGCCACAAGTATCATCACACTCGCAGTTTTCGCCGCAGTGGCAGTTTTTGATCACCTCTTCATTTTCGCAACTTTTATTCTCTTTCTTTGCCAAGTCTCTAACCTCCTTTGGATTTATTCAATTCATCTATTACAACTTTTAAAGCTGAAGCAATACCCGCATAGTCCATTCGCTGTGGTCCAATAACCCCAATCGAGGCCAGCTGCTTTCCTTGAAAACAAATTGGCGCTTTGATTACCGAACAATCATTGCCATCATCGGCCACTGAAACTTCGATGCCACCTTTGCCACTAAGTTCAAGTGCGCTCTCAAGCTCTTCTTTGTCGTCAAGAATTTTCAGAACTTTTTTCGCCCCTTCAATGTCTCCGCCATTTTCAAGTAGTTTTACGCTTCCTTCTCGCCTTACATCAATAAGCCGCTGATTGTTCAGCTTCTTCAGGCCGCCTATAAGCGTGTCTACCACTTTTTGAAAAGCTTTTATCTCACCCTGCATACCCGCTTCAAACTGGTCAATGTTTTCTATCATTGTCGCAATTGTCTCGCCCTTGAAATTTTTGGTCAAGTACGCCGACGCGTCTTGGCACTCCTCTGCCGTTGCAGTAATATCAAGCGTGTCATTGATGTACCCCGCCACTGTTCCAATCAAAACCATAACCTTGCTTTCAAGCAGCGGAATAATTTTGAAATCAGTCAGCACGAGTTCGTCAAGGCTTTGCATAACTACCACAGTTGGATAGTTTGTTGCCTCGCTGACAATCTTGGCAATACCCGAAACAATGTCAGTCAAACTGTTTGTCCTAGACGAAATCAATTTCTGCACGCCTTCAAGTTCACTATTCGTTGCACTCACACCCTCCAAAAGGTTTTCAACGTAAAAACGATACCCTTGCGGCGTCGGTATTCTTCCGCCCGATGTGTGAAGCTGTCGCAGATACCCCATCGCCTCCAGCGTGTTCAGCTCATTTCTTAAGGTCGCAGTTGAACATTCAAGTTTCGCCCGATCCTTGATACCGCCACTTGTGATTGGCGAGCAGTCTCTTATATAATCCTCAACCGCCATGCACAATATGGTCTTCCTTCTTTCTGAAAGTTGCATAGACTTTTCCTTTTTTTTCGACTTTTTTAGCACTCTTCTATCGCAAGTGCTAGCACTATTATACGCCAATAACAAAAAAATAGTCAACTATTTATGCCTATTTTTTAAAAATTTTTTGCAGAATTTTGTTTTTTAGGACTTGTTTCTATATAAATTACTCCTTTGTAATATTTAAAAACACTATTTGTGGACT
>CARTDZ010000005.1:1954-39831 GCA_949067325.1 uncultured Eubacteriales bacterium
AAAACAAATAATATGTTAGAATATAAATAGTTTAAATGAAATTATACCCTTATATGGGTAGTCGAAAAACTTTTCAATTTTTTTTTATATAATTTCTTTAACAATTAAAAGGAGGTAAAAAAAATGGACGAAAAAGATTTAGACAAAATTGCAGAATTGTTTTTTAATGCTTATGAAGAAAAACATATAGGCGTTGACTTGTCACCAGAAGGCATGAGCAAATGTTTTTATGAATTGTCATCTACTCTTAATATGGATCAAAAAAAACTTCTATCTGAACTTGAAAACTTAGAAATAGAAGCATACATAATTAAAGTGAAAGCTGCAATCAAATACATTATCAAATTATTATGTCCAGGCTATTAAAAAACCAGCGATTAGTTTTCGCTGGTTTTGTTTACTCTTAAGATGTCGCCTTTTTGAAGGTGATATGGAGTGGAGATTGAAACGATTTCTTGCACGAGTTTGCAGTCGTCGATTTGTTCGCCTTTTTCATTGATGATTTTATCTATAGTTATTGTCTTGCCAAAAGCGTCAGATGGCGAGAGGATTTCAAGGCGGTCACCTTTTTTGAAGCGGTTGCGCATTTCTACTTTTGCATAGCCATTTTTTTCATCTTCAACAACCTTTGCGATAAAGACTGCAGTTTGAACTGGCATTGAGCTTTCAAGATGTTCTTTATCGTCGCTGCCAAAATAGAAACCTGTGGTGTAGCGGCGGTGACTTGTCTTTTCAAGTTCGTCAAGAAGGGTTTTCATTTCTGCATTTCCGTCAAGCGCACGTCGATAAGCGTTTACGACAGAGGCAACATAATAATCTGACTTCATGCGGCCTTCAATTTTTAAGCTCGCAATGCCCGCCTCTTCCAGCTCTTTCAAATGCTCTATCATGCAAAGGTCTTTTGAGTTTAGGATATATGTCCCCCGCTCGTCCTCTTGAATTTCATATTTGTCATCGCGGCTTTCTTCGCGAATAAAGTATTTCCACCTGCACGCTTGCACACATGCGCCACGGTTAGAGTCTCTGCCAGTCAGATAGTTTGAAAGCAGACATCGGCCAGAATAAGATATACACATCGCACCATGCACAAACGCTTCAATTTCAACCTTTGGATCAAGATTTTTTCGGATATTTTTGATATCTGACAAACTCAACTCTCTTGCAAGCACAATACGCGTCACTCCCAAGTCGGCATAAAATTGAGCAGCTTTGCTGTTGTTTACGTTGGCCTGCGTTGAAACATGAACATTTAGAGACGGAAAGTTTTTTCTTATATAATATATAAGCCCAACATCTGAAACAATAAGCCCGTCAACCTTGCATTTTTCTAAGTGCTTAAGGTATGGGTCAAGATTTTCAAAGTCAACATCTTTTGCAACTATGTTGAGCGTGATATATCCCTTCTTGCCGTTCTCATGCAAAAAGTTCATTGCTTTTTCAATTTCTTCGTCAGAAAAATTGCCAGCAAAGGCACGAAGTCCAAATTGCTTACCCGCAAAATATACAGCGTCTGCCCCAAAATGAACAGCCGTGACAAGTTTATCAAAATTCCCTGCTGGTGCTAGTAATTCCATTATTTTTTCTCCTCTTCAATATTTTGTTTTTGAGCTTTTTCAAGTTTAAGCCAATTTGTAAAGCCATAAATGTTGTTTACAAGGTATGCAACCATGCTGACCGCGATTGGCACAAAATTTGAGCCATTTGTCTGTCCACTTGCAAGAGGCAAAATCCACATTGCTAAACAAATCAAGTTTACAATGATATAGGCGATAAATTGAAACTTGCTTCCTCGCATAGTCAAATAGTTTGCCACCAATGAAATTGCCAAGGACGCTGTGCTAAGCAAAAGAAATTTTGTGTTAAAGGCTTTAAGCATGAAATATGCACCAGTCATAACAGCCACAACCGCAGCCGCAATTGACACCCATTCTTTCCAGCACAAGCGTCTCATAATCATTTTATCTGCGAGTTGTGCGCCTTTTCTTTTCTTGACAATCCAATAGATGAAGGCATATGCTTGCAAAGGCACAACAATAACAAGCGATACAATCATTTCGCCGTAAAGCCCTTGCAAGTATGACTGTGCAGCGTAGAGTGCATACATTGCGATAAGCACAATAGGCGCGAAGAAAAATCCCTTTGAAAGACAGAAAACTGCCAAAATTCCAACAATTGAATATATGATTGAAAGTGCATCGCATTTGAAAACGATTGAAACAACAATGATTGCAATTAATGCAGTTGGCAAAAAGATTTTATCATACAGATTGAAACCCTTAAAAAAGTTTTTAATTTTATTTTCTTTTTCCATTATAAATCCACATTTGGCTTGGCTGAAAGTGAGAGATCAGCAAGGCCTATTCCTTTTTTTATCATATAGAAAGCCGCCGCGCCAATCATAGCAGCATTATCAGTGCAATATTTTAAAACTGGGCTGAAAAACTCAATGTTTTCTTTTTGGCAATTTTCAGTCAACTTTTCTTTAAGGCGAGAGTTCGCACCAACGCCGCCAGCAACTACAAGTTTGTGAATTCCGCTTTGCTGGCAAGCCCTTATTGCTTTTTCAGCAAGCTCGCTTGTCACACACTCTTGAAAAGAAGAGGCAATGTCAGCTTTGTTTATCTCTTCGCCTTTTTGAGTTTTGTTGTGAACATAATTTACAACTGCCGTTTTTATTCCACTAAAAGAAAAGTTTAGCGAGTTTTTAAGGCTGCTTGAAACATTGAATTTGATAGAAGGCTGCCCTTCTTTTGCAAGCCTGTCAATTTCAGGTCCGCCTGGATAAGGAAGCCCCAGCACCCTTGCAACCTTGTCAAAAGCCTCGCCAACAGCGTCATCAACTGTTGTGCCAAGAAGGGTCATGTCATAATAATCATCAACTTTCAAAATTGCACTATGGCCGCCGCTTACCATTAAACAAACAAAAGGAGGTGTGAGCGAAGAATGAGATATATAGTTTGCACCAATATGGCCATGCACATGGCTTACTGCAATCAAAGGCAGATCGAGTGAATAAGCAAGTGCTTTTGCAAAATTGACACCTACAAGCAAAGCTCCTATAAGCCCCGCACCAAAAGTTACTGCAATTGCGTCAATATCATCTTTGGTAACCTTCGCCGTAGCAAGAGCCTCGTCGAATATATTTGAAATGGCTGTTATGTGATTGCGCGAAGCCACTTCTGGCACGACGCCGCCAAAGCGTCTATGAATTTCAATTTGAGAAGCCACAATGTTTGAAAGCACTTCTCGCCCATTTTTAACGACAGCAATGCTTGTCTCATCGCAAGAAGATTCTATAGAAAGAATAAGCACTTCATTTTTGTGCCTTAACCCTTCAAATTTTTCTTGCATACGTTGAAAATAGGTTTTCATCAACTCAAATATATCACAAAAAGGCAAAAAAAACAAATAAAGCTGGACAAAATTAAATAATGTGCAACTTTTTGCACATATTAATTGCATGAAAAACACAAAACTTTTAAGAAATTTAATTTTATTTACTCTTGTCATTGCCATGATTTTTTCAGCACTTGCAATGGCCATTATTCCTATTTATCAAACTGCACATGGCAAAATTGAAACAAGTTATGCCGTCGACGGACAAGTAAATGACAGTTACATTGTCTACACCACTGACAATGTCTATCTTTTTGAAAAAAGTGACGTTGAGGTTGGTGATTTGATTTTGACGAAAGACTTTAAACAATATGAGATCGAAAGCATTGATCAAGAAAATCGTATTGCTTATGCAAAATTTATCAAAGATGTCAAAAGACCAAACATAACTAAAAAGCCCAAAAGTAGAGCTTCGCAGTTAAGCCAAGAAAATGAAAACAAAAATATCTGTATGTATATGACGCACAATGACGAAAGCTATAAGCCAACTGATGGTTATGACAGCATATATGGCGCTGGTGGAATACATGACGTGGCAAAAAAGTTTAAAGCTGAACTTGAAAAGCAAGGCATAAAAGTCACACTTGATGAAACGCTGCATATACCTCACAATTCAAGTGCATATTCGCGAAGCAGCGTAACTGCCAAAAAGCTCAATAATCAAAACCCTGACGCACTTTTTGATATACATAGAGACGGCGTGGCAAGAAGTTATTACCTCACAAAAATTGACAATAAAGAAGCAAGCAAGGTGAGAATTGTCGTTGGCAAATCCAATCCAAACTTCAATCAAAATTATGAGTTTGCAACCGTGGTTTTCGCGGTCGGTCAAGAACTTTATCCATGGCTATTTTCTGACATCTATTGTGGAAAAGGCCACTACAATCAGGCCTTGCAAAACAAAGCTCTTTTGTTTGAAATGGGCACCTATCTCATTGAAAAAGATTTGGTCTATACTTCACTGCCATACCTTGCTGATGTTGTAAATACCTCTTTATATGGCACAACTGTTGATGAGGAAGAAGAAAACCCAGTGGATAACATCATAATTGGCGGCGACATCACTTCAAAACCAACAGTAAACGACCACTTCAACAATATCTCAAACACTTCTTCCAAAGGTTATTTGTTCTGGCTCATTCCACTTCTTATCACTTTTGTTGGTGGCGGAACAGCAATTGCAGCAATATTAATCTTTTCAAAACCAAAACAAACAAAAGCAAGAAAAGGCAATAATAAAAACAAGAAATAAACACAAAAAATAACGATTTGATCGCATTTTTCAAAAGATTGAAAGAATAAAAAGTATGAGCATATGTTCATACTTTTTTTTAATAGAATTTTTTAATAAGGTTGTTAATTAGGCTTGTTATTAGGTTGGTTTTAAGATTTTTTTAATAAAGTTTTTTAAGGTATTCATTTATAAACTCTTGTATATTTCCGTTCATAACGCCTTGAATATCACTATCTTCATAGCCAGAGCGATGGTCTTTTACAAGTGTGTAAGGACAAAAAACATACGATCGAATTTGGCTGCCCCACTCAATCTTTTTTATTTCGCCACGAATTTCTGCCAGCTTTTCCATCTCTTCACTTTCAGCCTTTTCGACAAGCTTTGAGTAAAGCATTTTCATAGCATTTTCTTTGTTTTGAAGTTGACTTCGCTCTGTTTGGCAAGCAGTCACTATTCCTGTTGGAATATGAGTTATTCTTATAGCAGACTCAGTCTTATTTACGTGCTGGCCGCCTGCACCTGACGCGCGGAAGGTATCTATTTTTAGGTCTTCTGGCCTGATTTCAATCTCTGGCTGTTCTTCAATTTTTGGCATAACTTCAACGCTTGCAAAAGATGTATGCCTGCGTGCGTTTGAGTCAAAAGGCGAAATTCGCACAAGTCTATGCACACCTTTCTCACATTTTAAGTAACCATAGGCATACTGGCCTAGCACTTCAAAAGTTATACCTTTCAGCCCCGCCTCATCGCCATCAAGCACGTCTAAAACTTTAAGCTTAAACCCATTTTTTTCGCTGTACATTTGATACATACGATATAGCATATCAGTCCAGTCTTGAGCTTCAGTTCCGCCAGCCCCAGCGTGAAGAGTTATGATTGCGTCATAACTATCATACTTGCCTGACAAAAGAGTTTCAACTTTGGCTTTTTCCATTTTCTTTTCAAGTTGATGCACAGCTTCTTCAAGCTCGCTTTCCAAACTTTGATCTTGACACTCTTCAATCATTTCTATAAGAGCATTACAATCGCCCAAACCTGAAGAAAGTGTTTTTATTGTATCAAGCTTTTCTTCAATAGTTTTTATGTTTTTGCCAACTTCCAAAACGAGTTTTTGGTTTAAATAAAAGCCCTCTTCACCCTGTTTGGTTTTAAGTTTTTCTAGTTCTTCTTCAAGTTTTGACTGGTCAAAGACACTCCTTTATAAAAGTCAAATCTTCCTTCAAAACATTTATTCTGATTTTAAAATTGTCGAGTATCATCACAAAACCTCCCAAAATTCATATTTAATATATCATATTTTTCTTTTTTTGCCAAACTTAATTTAACATTTGGATTGAATTTTTGCACAAAAGCCATGGCTTTAAACATATTATAGAGTGTATGCAAAGTTCTCTGGCAAAAGGACTTGTTTTGCACAACAAAATAGGAGGTTAAATAAATGTCATTTTACATCAATAACACAAATCCACATCGTCCTGGTCCAATCGGGAACAATGGATTAAACGGAATTTGCGAAAAGGTTTTGATTGAAACAACAAAAGTTTTTGACGCTTGTGTATCTCAGTCAACTGAAAGCGGCATTGTATTGCCAGTTACAGGCTTCAACCCAGCAAATCCTGCACTGCCACTCACATATATTTCAGCTCAAAACACAGTTGGCGAAAGTGCGACAATAAGCGATCTCGTAATTGACCGCATTGATTCATCGCCAAACTATGCAAATGTGAGCATGAATGTTACCATTCCAGTAACTGTAACTTATCGTGATGCAAACGGCGTGCTTGGCACTGCTTCATCAAGTATAACAGTTGCCAAAAATGTTATACTTTTTGTGCCACAACCATCACTTAGCCCTATAAACATCACAGCTACCGCAACATTTGCAAGCACAATTGGTACATTTAGTGGCGAAAACACATTCACAGTAACTGGCTGTATTCAAATTCTTTTAAAAGTCACCGCAGTTGTTGATTTACTCGTGCCAAGCTTTGGTTACCCTGTTGTGCCACCATGCCAACAAGCACCTGCAAACTCAGCTTGTCAAGCTTTGGCCGATCTTCCACTTTATCCAACAGCAACATCATCAAACAATATACAATAAGACAAATTTAATCAAATTTATATCTTGTTGTTTACAAAAACAAAAAAGGCTTTTAGTCACTCAATTTTGAAACTAGCGGATTAATAAAAGAAAAACATAGACAAAAACAGCCTATGTTTTCTTTTTTGTGCTTACTCTCTCTTAACTGCAAAATAAAGCGAATACTTCTGCCGTTGTCACAGGTTGTCGTTTTAGTAACATATTCTCAAAATCTTTGGACATGCACTTTAACCTTGACAACAAAGAATATTCGCTTACACTAAAAATGGAGAGAAGAAAACAGAAAGCAAAAGAGCGGACTGCGTTATGCTCCGCCAGCAAACCGCTCTTTTTTGAGCAAAATTAAGTTTATGTGTGTGCTTGTCTGGCGAGGCGAAGCCGAGCCGCTTGTATCAAGACAAGCACACGCCAAAATGCCAAATAAAAAAATTTTAAAATATTTGATTAATTTTAATACAAAGACGATATGTTTATGCTATTATTAAATTAAGGAGTAAATAAAGTTGAAATTATTAAATATAACACCCAAGTCTCAATATACAGAGAACATAAAACGTATTTATATAGATTCATTCCCAGAAAGTGAAAGAATGGATTTTGAAGATGTTGAAAATTTAAAAGCTCCAAACAGCAGGCTGTTAGGAGTTTTTAAAGAGGGCAAGTTAATTGGTTTTTCTTATGTTAGTGTATCAGGTAAATATGCATATATAATATACTTGGCTATAGACAAAAATGAAAGAAACAAAAACTACGGGTCTCAAGTATTGAAAAAGATTGATGACTTGTTTAAAAACAAAACAAAAGTATTATGCGTTGAAAAGCCCATTTCCGAAAATGATATACAAACAAGACGAATAAACTTTTATAAAAGAAATGGATTTACTCTTGCTGATTTTGAATTTGAATATTTGGGGCAGTATTATTATTCTATGTATCATGGAGCTTTCGACAAACAAGCATTTATAAACTTTTTACTTGTTTGTTTCCATGGATGCAAAGACTTTAAAGAAATAAGAGGTTATAATATTGATTTTGAGTTAGTAAGCAAGGATAATATTGAAAAAGCAATAAAGATTCAGCATGAAATTTTCCCACTTGAAAATGGTAGTGAAGATTTGAAAGAAACGGTCAATAATAGTGTTCCCAGCCATCAATCCTTACAAAAATATTGGCTTGTAAAGGATAATAACAGATATATTGGTATCAGTGGTTTATATGCTTACAAGGCATATCCAAAAGACGCATGGCTTGGTTGGTTTGGTGTCCTAGAAAATGAAAGACATAAAGGATATGCTACTAAAATCTTGGAGTTTACTATCCACTATGCAAGACAACTTGGGTTTGAATCTTTAAGGCTTTACACGGATGAAGAAGATAATACACAAGCAATTAACCTTTATAAAAAGTTTGGTATGATTAGTGAGCCTTACAATAATCCAGAAGATGTGCATTTTGAAATAAGCAAAACTCTAATCTTCTCGACAAGTTTAACTAAAAATCCTACTACATTGTGGAATAATAAAAATTTGCATTTAGGCGCACACGATGAGAAAAACAACACATAGTATTATCTCAACAATAAAAAATACTTTATCAAAATAGATAAAGTATTTTTTTACTAGTTTCAAAATTTATTGCCCTTGAAGCCTTTTTTTATTTCTTGTTTCTTCTAAGTTTTTCGATCCAAGGTGGAACATTTGATGGTCTATCAACTTCAACTCTTGAAGATGATGGATCATTGTTTTGTGTAAGATTAACTTCAGGTTTTTCTTCTACAGGAGCAGCCTTCATAGCATATTGGCTGAAAATGCTGCGAGCTGATGGCATATCCTTTTTTTGACCCATGTCACCAATAGAGCGGGCAGCTGCCACTGGGTTTTCTTTCTTCTCCTCTTCCTTGTTAGGGTTTTGGAAGCCTGTCGCAATAAGCGTGATTTCAACTTCGTCATGCATATTTTCGTCAACGCTTGTGCCAAGAATAATATTGCAATTTTCATCAACAACTTCTCTTACAAGTGCTGCAGCTTCATTGAGGTCGTCTTGAGTGAGGTCATTGCCACCTTTGATGTTGATAAGAAGGCCTGTAGCACCTTCAATAGTAGTTTCAAGAAGTGGGCTTGCAACCGCCTGCTTAACAGCGTCAAGCGCTTTGTTGTCGCCAGTGCCATAACCTATACCCATATGAGCAAGGCCTTTGTCCTTCATGATAGTTGTAACATCGGCAAAGTCAAGGTTGATAAGACCTGGAAATACAATAAGGTCAGAGATGCCTTGCACGCCTTGTCTTAAAACATCATCAGCAAAGCGGAATGATTCAGTAAGAGGTGTCTTTTTAGGCACAATTTCAAGAAGTTTTTCATTTGGAATAACAACAAGAGCGTCAACGTGTTTTCTAAGCTTTTCGAGGCCTTGTTCAGCATTTTTTTGACGCACTGGACCTTCGAAAGAGAATGGTTTTGTAATAACAGCAATTGTCAAAATGCCCATTTCTTTTGCAATTTGAGCAATAACTGGAGCTGCACCTGTTCCAGTTCCGCCACCCATACCAGCAGTAATAAACACAAGATTTGTGCCAGTAAGCATATCAGTGATTGAAGATTTGCTCTCTTCAGCTGCTTTTTGACCAATTTCTGGCTTAGCACCCGCACCAAGGCCTTGGGTAAGTCTTTCGCCTATTTGAAGTCTTGTTTCAGCTTTTGAAATCAAAAGTGTTTGTCTATCAGTGTTGACAGATACAAATTCAGCCGATGTAACACCAGCATCAATCATTCTGTTGACCGCGTTGTTTCCGCCGCCACCAACACCAACAACTTTGATTTTTGCTACTGAAGTCATATTGTTATCCATAAAAATTCACTCCTTATTTAGTTTTCTAGCCTTATTGTAACTCTTTTTGCGTAATTTTGCAAACGTTCCAACAAAATTTTTATAAAAAATGTATATTTTTTCATTTTTTTTGTGATTTATACATTTTTTAAAGCTTATTTTTCGCTTCTAAGTGCCATTGCAACCAGCGAATATATTGAAGCAAGCGTTGGTTTGTCTTTGCCTGGCTGGCTTGGCAAGCCGTAAGCTATGTTTCTGCCAAGACATTTGGCGAGATAATCTCTGCCACCTTTGATTTGCGTTATGCCGCCGCCGCAAAGATAAACTGGAAGGTATGGTATGTAGTCATTTGAAAAGAGTTGAAGACATTTTGAAATTGCACTGCCAATAGTGTCAATGATATAACCCACAACCTCGTTTGCTTGATTGAGAGGCACTTTTATAATCTTGCCTAGGTCAGTAGAAAGTTCATAAAAATCAGTTTGTTTGCCTTTAAGTGACAAGACCACCATTTTTTTGAGTCGGTCAGCCTCTGAAAGAGTAAGTTCAAACGCTTCTGACAACGAGTTTGTTATAAAAGCCCCACCTATTGAGAAAGAAGACAAATATGCCAAACCTTCACCTTTTACTATTGCAAGTGAAGTTGTAAGATCGCCAACGTCGACTAAAAGATTGAGGTCTTCTCGCCCTTCTTCAGAAATAATAAACAAAGCTTCACAAAGCGGTTCTGAAATATATTCAACGCTTTCAAATCCAAGAGCTGAAACAATGCCATTAAAGAGATTTATAAACTCGCGACCTGCATAAATTATTGAAAGTTTTGCTGAGAGCGAAGTGGCAACCTCGCCGACTGGGCTATAACTTAGCCTTGTATCATCAATTGTAAATGAAATTGGATTTACACTAACAATTTCTACGCCTTCGCCTTTTGCTTTCTCTCCAGCTGAGTAGAACATTGCATCTATATCAGACTGTTTTATTTTGCGACGGTCTCCAAAGTTCATAGACGCGCTAGTTGCTTTTACTGATGAAAACTCAGCTGGCACACCGATATAAACCTTGTTGTTTTTGGCTATGTCAAAGTCGAGGTCTGAAAGCGCTTGCTTAAAAGTCATGGCAAGCTTTTCTTGATTTAAAAATCTACCCTCATAAAAACCATCATAGTCACTTTCAAAATAGCCTTTAGTGATAAAGGTGTTGTTGACGCCCTTCCCAGCCACCATAGCCCGAAGTTTTGAAGAACCAATATCAAAAACAAGCACAAAATCCTTCATATATTCACCTATTTAACCATAGTTTAGCAAAAAAAATAAAAGCTTGTCAATAAATTAACAAACTTTGCAAAATATTTATATATATTTATTTTTATATTTATATTTATCATTAAAAGCCTTGCACGTCACTTTTTTGCGTATAGGACTTATATCAAATACCTTCAGGCGGCAAAATTTTGTAATATAGACCTTCTTTTGTGTAATAATTGTTGATTTCAATGGTCGCTTTGTCAAGTTTTTCTTTGTCCCAAACGCCAACAACTTCACTTTCACCATTTTCAGTCACAATCTTCATATCTTTGCCTATGAGGCTATAAAGTTGTGAAAAAACCTGCAAAAAGCTTGCAACTTTTTGAGTAAGCATTTTTTGACAATTGCCAATTATGACCTTTTGTCCTGCAAAAAGCGTTAGTTTGGCTTGAAGTTCGTCGCTATTTGTGTGACTATTGAAAATTTTTTCAAACTCAATCTCTTTGACCAAAGCTTTTTGCTCAAATAAAAGACGATTGCTTTCAACAAAGGCAGAGAATATATCAGCATAATTTTCAATCTTCAAAAACTCGCCTTCCACTTTTTCTTCTTTTATGGTTATGCCACTAAGCAAAATTGCATTGCTTGATTGTGATGAAAAATCGTCTGTTTTTCTCAAAACTTTGAATTCTTGGTCGCAAATGTAAAAACCTTCTTGAGAGGCGATAGCAAAAACTTCTTCTCGCTCTGATACATGAATGATAAATTTGTTTGGAAAAACTGTTTCTATATTTATGACTTTGATGTAAGGATAGGCTTCTTCCAGTCTTTTTGTATAACCTTTTTTGCTGTGAAATATCACAGGACTGTTGTAAGCAAAATCTCCTTTTTCAATTATTTCTTCTTGAGAAGCGGTCAAGTTTGTAGTGCTTGTCCTAAAGTCGACAGCAACATTTTTGAGCGAAAAAAGGGTAAAAAGAAGAAGGATAACAATTCCTACTATCCCGATAAGCACACTTCCACTTATTATCCATTTCTTCTTTTTCGTCAGCTTCATTTTAATCATCAATTCTTTTTATATCAACGCCAAGCGCTGAAAGCTTTTCTTCAAGCTTATAATAGCCTCTGTCAATAAGTTCAATTCCTGAAATGGTTGTATAACCTTCCGCCTTCATACCCGCCATGACAAGCGCAACTCCGCCGCGCAAATCTGGCGAGTTGACTTCAGCTCCATAAAGTTTATCCTTTCCTTTGATGACGCATACATTTGATCGAAATCTTATATCCGCACCCATTTTGATAAGTTCTGGCACGTGCTTAAATCTAGCCTCAAAAAGGTTTTCGACAATGAGGCAAAAACCGTGACTAACCGCTTGCAAAGCCATAATCTGAGGCTGCAAATCAGTTGGCAGCCCTGGATAAACCGCTGTTTCCACCTCGCCAAAAGCGTCAAGAGTGCCTTCACTTTTCACCTTTATTTTATCATCTTTTATATCAATCTGGCAAGCAGTTTGACAAAGTTTTGCAAGAAGCACTTGATTATGATATGGCAAAAAGCCCTCAATCTCAACTTCACCGCCACACATTGCACACATCAAGAGATATGTGCCTGCGGCTATTCGATCAGGTATAACCTCAAATTCGCAGCCGTGCAACTTTTCTACACCTTCAATATATATCATGCTTGTTCCAGCGCCTTCAACCTTGGCTCCACAAGCATTTAAAAAGTCAGCAAGGTCAACAATTTCAGGCTCTTTTGCAGGATTAAAAATGCGGGTTATTCCTTTGGTCAAAACGCCAGCCATCATCAAGTTTTCTGTTGCTCCAACACTTGAAAAGTCGAGTATAATATCACAACCTTCCATACTTTCACCATTGGCGTAAATATAACCATTTTTTTCAACTATTCGCGTGCCTAAAGTTCTAAGCCCGCTTAAATGCAAATCAATGGGTCTTAGCCCAATTTCACAGCCACCAGGATAGGCCACTTTGGCTATCTTGTGACGGCAAAGCAGCGGCCCAAGTGCGAAGATTGAAGACCGCAAAGCCCCAGCAAGGGCTGTAGGAATGGTATGTTCTTCAATCTTGGAGGCGTCTAGTATAAGATCATCTTGCTGCCACCTTACAAGCACGCCAAGATACTCCAAAATCACACACATATTCATTACGTCAGTATATTTTGGCACGTTTTTTAGCCGTACCTCCCCGTCAACCATTATAGTCGCAGCCAGCACTGGCAAAAGCGAATTTTTTGCTCCATCGACTTTAATTTTGCCAAACAACTTTTTTCCACCGTTTATAAAAAACTTTTCCATGAAAAAGACCTCACATATTTATTTATGAGGTCATTTGGTCATCTGTTCATATTCACACTTGGTTTTGACTTTCTTTTTCTCACCTTAAATGATGAAAGCTTGACAAAATAAGACTTCTCGCCTGCTGACTGGCGAAGTACATTTAGACAAATGCCAACCCCTGCCATAAAGACCATGACGCTTGTGCCGCCAGAACTTATAAAAGGAAGAGGAAGTCCAGTTGGCGGTATCGAGCCTGTCACAACGGCAATATTTAGAAGCGTTTGCACACCTATTATGAACGCAACGCCGCAAGAAAGCAACGCACCAAAACGGTCCTTTGCGTTAAGGCCAATTTTTATAAGAAGAAGCACAAGTGTCAAAAAGAGAGCCATAAGGCAGATAAGTCCAATAAAGCCCACCTCTTCGCCAATTATTGAAAGAATAAAATCAGATTCCGCAAAGGGCAAAAAGAGATATTTTTGACGAGAATTAAAAAGTCCCACTCCAAACCAACCGCCCGAGCCAAGCGAGTATAGCGACTGAATAAGCTGAAAGCCTTCGCCTTGAGGTGAAGCCCAAGGGTCAATAAAAGCAAGCAAACGTTTTAAGCGATAAGGCTCTAAGAGTATAAGTGCTGGCACTGCGGCCGCAGCTGGAATTGAAAACATGAGGGTATGCTTCTTGCTCATACCACCAATTATGAGCATAAAAAGTGTAACAAAAGCTATACACATTGTAACGCTCATGCTAGGCTCAAGCATGATGAGAAGACAAAGCCCGCCGCCCACTACAAAAATAGGCAAAAGACCTTTGAGCGATTTTATTTTGTCATGGTTGTCAGAAAGATGGCTTGCGCAAAAAATAACCAGTGCAAATTTGGCGATCTCCGATGGTTGAATTGAAAAGCCAAGTATTGAAACCCAGCGTTTTGCACCATAGCTTTCCATGCCAAGACCTGGAATAAACACGCAAGCTAAAAGAACAAATGATATCCCAACTATCCACCACTTAAATCGTTTTAGAGCATGATAATCAACGAAGGTGAAAAATAGCATTGCGCCAATCCCCAAAACCACGCCCAAGATCTGTTTAAACAGAAAGAAATATTGATTGCCATAATGATGGTTGGCTGAATAGAATGATGCAGAATAAACCATAATGCAACCGAAAACAGACAATGCCAAGACTATAAGAATAATTGCAACAACCGACCTATTAATTTTCAATCTTTTCATAGTTGTCAAACATCATCTCCTTAAAAACTTGACCTCGCACTGCATAAGATCCAAATTCATCAAAACTTGCACAACCAGGAGAAAGCAGAATTATCTGCCCTTCCTCAAGATGAGCTTTTACAAAACTCACACAGCCTTTCATAGTCTTAAAAATTTGCGGCTGATAGCCAAATCTTTGTGCAGTGTTGTAAAGATATTCGCCAGCCTCACCAAAGCAATAAAGCTTTTCAAAATTGTAACCTCTTTCGAAAAACTCCTCAAAATTGCAATCTTTGTTTTGGCCACCCATGAGAAGAACAAGCCTTGAGTTTTCAAGAGCTTCAACCGCCATAATGACCGAAGAGATATTTGTAGCCTTGCTGTCATCAAACACATCTGCGCCTTGAACCTTGCCTAGATATTCAAGTCTATGAGGTGGTGCTTTGAAAGTTGAAATGCCAGCTTTTATAAATTTAGGCTTGATTTTAAGTTTGTGGCAAATAGCGGTTGCCGCCAAAGCATTTTCAAGATTTTTCGAGCCAAAAAGAGGTATATCATTGCACGAAATAACTTTTGTTTTATTTATAAAAATGCCGTTATTTTTCACTAAAACACCGCGATTAAGCATATTTTTTGAAAAATATAAGGTTTTTTTAGATAATTTGAGCATTCTTGTTATGTTGTCATCAAAATTTAATATGACTTTTTGCTTGCCTTTTTGCGCCAATATTTTTTTCTTTACACGAAGATACTCGTCAAAGCTTCCATGCCTGTCAATATGATCAGGAGCAAGGTTTAACACGCAAGCAATGTCGCCTCTAAAATATGAAGAAAGCTCAAGTTGAAAGTTTGATACCTCAACCACAAACACTGTGTTTTTGTCACCCTCTTCACAAACAGAAGTGAAAGGAAGTCCAATATTGCCACAAGCAAAACTTTGACGCCCACTTTCTTTGACGCAGCGATGGACAAGGCTTGTGACAGTGGTCTTTCCATTTGTTCCTGTGATAGCAACAATCTGGCCTTTGCAAAAAAAGTAGCCAAGGTCAAGCTCGCTTATAACTGGCACATTCTCTCTTGCAAAATGCGACAAAAGTTCGTTGCCAAGCACTTTTATACCAGGGCTTACAACTACTAAGTCATACTTCGTAGCAGTTGGATTTTTGTCATAGCAAAAGATGTTGCCAAAACGATCTTCTTCATCATAAAAGCTGACACAAGCGCCTTTTTTGTGCAGAAGTTTGCACGCCGCCTGACCGCTTATTCCCATGCCATAAACTAAAATGTTTTTACCTTTAAAGTTCTTCATAATTCTCCTAAACCTTGGCCTTTAGAAGTCTTGGCTTAGGATTTTAAAAAGCAGGCATTTTTTCAGCCCGCTTTTAAATTTTTAAGTTTGCTGAAAAATCAAATTGCACCCACTGCATATATATAACCCACCGCCGTACAAAGCCCGAAGACCAAAGTTATTATTATATATATTGTCACAATTCGATTTTCATGCACTCCAAGTTGCTCAAAATGATGATGAAGTGGTGCCATTTTGAAAATACGCTTTTTTGTTTTTTTGTAATAAAGCACTTGAATGATGTCAGAAAGCGTTGTCAAAACATAAAGTATGCCAATTATCGCCACAATAAGTTCCAGCCCAGAGAACACTGCTAAGGCGGCAATCAAGCCGCCTAGAGCGAGCGAACCTGTGTCTCCCATAAAAATCTTCGCAGGATAGCCATTGACCATCAAAAAGGCCAAAATTGCCCCAACCATAGCAAAGGAAATGATAGCCAAATTGGCGAAAGAAAGCAGAGCGAGAATTATGCCAAAAAAGACAAGATATGTGGCGCTAACTCCGCCAGCGAGACCGTCAAGGCCATCAATTAAGTTGACTGAATTTGTTACGGCCACAAAAAAGAAAACTATAAAAGGAATTATCCCCCAAGAAAGTTCGAGCTGAAGGCCAAAAAAGTTGAGGCTTGTCCCAACATTAAAATAGACAAACAAAGCAAGACAAAGAGAAATACCAACTTGTCCAATGATTTTTTGATAAGGCTTTAGGCCCTCATTTTGATGAAAGCGAATTTTGATAAAATCATCAAGAAAGCCCAAAAAGCCATAACAAAGCATTGTCAAAAGCACAAGAGCAGGCACTAAAAAGTCGCCACGAATAAATATAAGACAAGTGAGGCCTGCCAAGATAAAAATCCAGCCGCCCATTGTAGCCGTGCCACTTTTTGAGGAATGCTTGTCCACATAGTGAAGAATAGTTTGCGAGACTTTAAGTCTTTTGCAAACCATAATCACTGGCTTTGAAATAAGCGTTCCAAAAATCAAACTTGTCAAAAAGGCTAAGAGATAACTAATGTTCATATTCACCACCTTTTATTTCAACAATCTGGTCTCTAAAAAATTTGTGAACTACGTCAAAATCATTGTATGGGTGTTTTACGCCCATTATGTCTTGATACTTTTCTCCGCCCTTGCCTGCAATGATCAAGGTGTCACCTTCCTCACAATCTGAAAGAGCTTTGATGATAGCAGCCTCTCGATTTTCAATCGTTTCATGCTCACAATTTATGCCTTCTTCAATTTCAGAAATAATATCCATAGGCTTTTCATAGCGAGGATTGTCGCTTGTCACATAAACCTTATCAGAATTTTCACTTGCAATTTTGCCCATAATTTTTCTTTTTAATCTGTCACGATTGCCGCCGCAGCCAAAAAGAATAATCAGGCGACCTTTTGTCATTTCACGAGCTGTATTTATCACTTTTTCAAGTCCATCTGGAGTGTGAGCATAATCAATAACAACATTAAAACCCTTGCAGCGAACTACATTGAAACGGCCTTCAACTGCATTGATATAACGAAGGTTGGCTTGGATAAGACCCGCTGGAAGCCCCAAAGCACGACACACCGTTATTGCGGCCAGTGTGTTTTCGACGTTATATCGACCTACCAAATTGGTTTTGATAGGAAATATCTCTTCAAGGCAGTTACATTCAAATGCAGTATGATCGAAATCGCCTTTTAAATTTATTGCAAAAGTATCACTTGGGTTTTCAATGCCATAACTTAAAATTGGCACATCAGCTTCCACAAACAAATACTTTGCATAATCATCGTCAGCGCATACAATGCCGAGTGTCATGTTTTCACGATTGAAAAAACTCAGCTTGGTTTGTGCATAGGTGTCCATATCGCCAAAATAATCAAGATGATCTTCTGTTATATTTGTCAAAACTCCGACATCAAACTTTACCCCAGCAAGCTTTTTTAGAGCAATCGCGTGAGCCGACGCTTCCATAACAACATACTCAATACCTTCATCTTTCATTTGCTTAAACACTTTGTGCAGCGTGTATGGGTCTGGCGTAGTAAAACCAGTGTCAATATGCTTGCCATTGTATTTGACCCCTTCAGTGCCAATAAGTCCTGTTTTGCAACCACTTCCATTCAAAATTTCAGATATAAGCGACGTCGTAGTTGTTTTGCCGTTTGTGCCAGTAACTGCAACAATTTTAAGCTCATCACAAGCGCGTCCAAAAAAGTTTTTGCTTATGAGAGAATAAGCAACTCGCGCATCATCAACTTTGACAATGTCCTCACCGTCCGCCTCATCACTGATAATTGCCACCGCACCTTTCTCAAAAGCGTCATTAAAATAATGGTTGCCGTCGTGATTGATACCTTTTAAGGCAACAAAAACATCGCCTTCTTTTATCTCTAGGCTATTGATTTTTATATCTGCCACTTCCCTGTCAAGCAGGCTTTTATCTGCATAAAAATCTATACCTGTTAACAATTGACCAAGTTTCACTTTCCCCCTCCCAGATTTCTTTCTTACTCCATTTTAAGGCTTTTGTATGCCTAAAATGACCATGCATACAAAATTTGTTGATTTTTTCAAATATTTTCTATTATTCTTATGTTTTGTTTGAATTTTGACAAAATATTTAATTGTGTATATTTATGCAAAATGATTTATAAATATTTATTTTTTAAACTTAAAATTGTTTGCGAGCGTGCAATAGTCTTTTAAAGCTTGCGAAGAAAAGGAATATGTGAAATTGGCCATATTTTCATATGCTGATATGGCCTCATCAATAAGTGTGTCTATAAGGTCGCGAAATGGCACATCAAACAAGTTGAAAGCAAGCGAGCCTGGTATGGTATTGACTTCATTGACAAAAATTTCGCCATTTTTGTCCATCAAAAAGTCAACGCGAACAACACCCTTAAACTCAAGTGCCTTATATGTGCATATGCTCAAACTTTTGATTTTTTCAGATATTTTCTTTTCTACTGATTGCAAATCTTTGCCAAGTCTTTGAATATATTTTTCTTCAAAGGTATAGATTTCGCCTTTTTTAACTTCTTGAACTCTACTTGTCAAAATTTTGTTGTTGACAGCTATCACGCCACAACTGAATTCTCTTGCGTTTTCAACAAATTCTTCAGCAAGAACCTTGTTGTCATACAAAAATGCTTCTGTGATAAGACCTTCGAGCTGCTCTGCATTTTCGCAGACATTTATTCCAACACTACTGCCAAGATTTGCAGGCTTTATGATAAGTGGCAATTTGATTTTTTCGAGAAGGTTTTTGCAAACTTTGTCTTTATTTTTTTCAAAGTCATACTTGAAAATTTCTACAAATTTCGTGTTTTTGATCTTATAAGTCGAAAGCAATCGTTTGGTGACTGCTTTATCCATACCAATTGCACTTTGCATCATTCCACAAGACGTGAAAGGTATTTGGCAAAGCTGGCAAAGTCCTTGTACGCTTCCGTCCTCGCCATTTTTGCCATGAAGAGCAAGCAAGGCGCAATCAATGCGAAGCTTTTTGTTAAACGTTCCATTTATCAAGAGATAAGGTGAGCCAAGACAGAGAGAGACGCTCTTTTTCTTTTTGACATTTTTTCTAAAATCTAAAAATGTTTGTGGTTTGTTTAAATTTTCTGCGATAAACCACTCGCCGCTTGGAGCAATGTAAATTGGAATAACATTGTACGTTTTTGAAATGCTGGCAAGAATTTGTTGTGCGGTTATGATAGAAATATCATGCTCAACAGAGCGACCACCAAAGATTACTGCAATATTTTTCATGAAAACTCCTTTTTAAGAATAATTGTCAGGCAGGTCATTTTCAAACAATACAACACAGCCTTCACAAGTCAATTTTGCTATTACTTCAGTTTGTTGCTTGCGAGAGGAAGCAAAAAAGATTCTTTCTTGATTAAAATTGTGTGAAATAGCACCTGAAAGCAAAAAGTTTTTGTTTGTCTCATTCATGATGACAATATAGTCAGCCACGTCTGCAATCCATGCACCCAAAGTGAAATTGGCTTTTGACTCTTCCTCGCCCATTTCAACGAAGCCTGGCGTAACAACAATCTTTCGACCTTTGAAGGAGGAAAGAACTTTTAGCGCCTCTTTCGCCCCTACAAGGTTGGAATTGTAACTGTCGTCTAGTATAGAAAAGAAGCTGTTTTTGATAAGCTGAAGTCTGTGCGGTGTAGGCTGAAGATGTTTTATTGCTGAAGCAATATCCTTCATGCTTACGCCAAGATAACGTCCTAAAGCACTTGCTGTCACAATGTTGTCAATATTGAACTTGCCTAAAAGTTTTGTTTTGACACTCACCTCTTCTTTGTCAATCACAAGCACAAACTCGCTACCTTCAGGCGAGGTTTTTATTTCTTTTGCGTAAGCGTAACCACCTTCTTGACAAGTCAAATATTTTTCCTTTTTACACTCATCAAAAAGCTTTAGATTTGACTTGCTGTCACCATTAAAAAACACAACGCCTTCGTCTTGCATAAAAAGAACAAGTTCATTTTTGGTTTCTTCAATATTTTTGAGACTGCCAAAAGTTTCGATGTGCTGCTCGCCTATTGTCGTCAATATGGCATAGTCAGGTTTGACCATCTGCGCCAAAGCTTTTATGTCGCCTTTATGCCTTGCGCCCATTTCAGCGATGAAAATATCTTCGTCGTCAAGTTTTGAAAGTATAGTTTTTGTCACTCCCATTTCAGTATTATAATTGGCAGGCGTAATGCAAACCTTAAATTCTTTTTCAAGTATTTGTGCCAAAATATTTTTGGTAGATGTTTTGCCATAACTGCCAGTTATGCCAATTTTTATTATCTTTTTTGACTTAAGTTTTTTTATAGCTAGTTTTTTGTAAATATATTTTATAAAAATTTCAAGCGGCAAAAGAATATAGTGCGTGATGATAACAACAACAGGTGTAAAAAGCAAAACCAATGCACAATCAACCACTTTAAGAAAATCATTCAATAAATACGTGTTTATTAAATAGAAAAACAAAAAGTCAAGAAGCAAAAAACAAATGATAAATCTTATAAGGCGTTTGGTGAAAGCAATTTTGCTTTTGTC
The DNA here is from genome assembly GCA_949067325.1 of uncultured Eubacteriales bacterium. GTDB lineage: Bacteria > Bacillota > Clostridia > Christensenellales > UBA1242 > Caccovivens. The sequence goes on from CARTDZ010000005.1 coordinate 22,664, forward strand.
ACCAAAAGCCAACTTAAACTCAAGTGATGCTGAAGCAAACTTTTTGATGTTATACCCGCTAAGCTGATATGTTTTGACATAAATATAAGCCCAAGCTGCTGCTATTGCAAGGCAAATGAATGAATAAAGAAAATTCATGAAATATCCTCCCAAAATTTGTCAAGAATTTTTGTGAATGCCATAGGGCAATCCAAAAAAGAAAAATGTCCACCATCTTTCAAAACAACAAGTTGTGAATTTTTGATAAGTTTGTTAAGTTTTTTGGCCATATAAACTGGCGTGTCTTTGTCTTTTTGGCCAAATACTATAAGTGTTTTGGCTTCGATCTGTGGGCAATAGCCTTTTAGATCTTCACTAACTACTGAAACAAACGCCTTTCTTGTGACTGGGTCAAGTTTTTGATAATCAGCCGAACCAAAACCTCGCACGTCTTTGTTAAGTCTGCGTAAAAGCTTGAATTGCCAGACTTTGAAAGTACGTTTTAAGTTGACACGCGGTCGAAGACCTGCACTATCAACCAGCACAAGACTTCGCACAAATGAAGGTGCGAGCGAAGCGATCAAAATTGCAACCCTGCCGCCAAAACTATGAGCCAAAATGTCGCACTCTTTTATCTTCAAATGTTCACATAATGACATGACCATGCTTGCATATGTGTATATGTTCCACTCTTCACCTATTTTCCCACTTTTGCCAAAAGGCGGAAAGTCAAGCGTCAAAAAACTGCGGTCAAACGACGATAGGATAGGTTCAAACACCTCCCCGTCGCAACCCCAGCCATGCAAAATCAGAGTAGGCCTTTCAGTTGGCTCGCCAATAAAATGAAAATTTACTTCTACCTCTTGATAAACAAACACCATAACATTTTTTATGAATAAAAGCCAATAAAGTTGTGAAAAAACATTAAAACAAGTGAAAAATATTTGGAAAAAAGCAAAAAAAGTTGTAAAATATAATCAAGCCATAAAAGTGGCAATCTTAGACAAGGAAGGTATAAACACTTGAAAATCACAGACGTAAGAGTAAGAATGGTATCAAAAGAAGAAGCAAAACTTAAAGCAGTTGCTTCAATCACAATCGATGAATGTTTTGTAGTTCACGATATCAAAGTTATCAGCGGCAAAGATGGTCTCTTTATCTCAATGCCAAGCAGAAAAACTCCTGAAGGCGAATATAAAGACATCGTTCACCCAATCAACACTGAAACTCGTGAAATGATTAAAGACGCAATCATGGCAGCTTATGACAAAGCTGCAGCTGAAGAGGCAGAATAATTTATTTGTTCGTTTTTATTGCAAAATTTTCGCGAACTATACTTTCGTGATATTTTTGTGTGACAAACATCAAAAAAACGCTTGAAAATCCAAGCGTTTTTTTTATTTTTTGACAATTTTTATAAAAGAAGATTTCCTTTATCAGTTTCAATGACTTTCAAAATGTTTTCTTCTTCACCTGTTACAGCGTTGATATAGAAGTAATATGTGCTGTCATTATAAGTTGTTTCAAATTCATAGCAAAGCACTTCACGATTGTAGTCGAGTGGCGCTAGCACTGTTCTTCTACCCTTTACTACAAACTTTGATGGCACTTTGACTTCAGCGTCTTTGATTGAACCCTGAGCTGAAGCGATTGTACGAGCTGTGTGGTTTGTAAAATATGTAGTCGCGTCATAACCCACAACTGTTCCGCTAGACAAGTCAACTTTGACCTTGACCAAGTCTGGGTACAATACCACCCCGTTTTGTACAGGTGCAATATTGAAATATGCTTGATCGACTATTGTATCAGTCCAAACCACTTGTGGATTTGCAATGCCGTTGTTTTTCACAAAGTCAATTGCAAGCTCTTGAGCTTGAGCCTTGTCAAGAGTTATGCTTCGGTCATCTTGACCCGCGCCACTGACTGTAAGTATGTGACCACCAATTTTGGTAACTTGAATAAATAGCATTTCTTCATCAGAGTTTTTGGCTCTGAAGTTGTATGTTTCAAATCTTCCGTTTGCGTCGCCTTGGAACTCAATAGACGCAAGATTTTTGAAACATTGTTCTGCTTTGTTTTGAGCTTCTTCTCTTGAAACTGCAGCTCCGCTAAGACCTTTGACTTCACTGTTTACCACTGAGTCTGAGAATGGTCCATCGTAAATCATTGTTGGATAATCAACATCAACATCATGGATAGCGGCAAAATCGCGAGTGAAAAGATTTCCGTCTGTGTCAAGATTCATAGAATTGTCTACAATGCTATAACCATTTTCAACTTTTCGAATGATTTTGTTAAGCTCATTTTTCATTTGAACTATATTTTGATAAATATCTTCAAGCGTGTCAATTTCTGCCTGTGTTAAACTGCCGCCTTTTGCAAGCTTTTCGCTAAGCGTTTGAGTATAACCTGAGATTTGATTGATCATTTTTACATTTTCTTGAATGTCGTTTTGTGAAAGTGGAAGCATTCCCATATTTGTTGATGCCTCATTGGCGTTTTGTGATACTTCCAAAAGAAGCTTCTTTTGATAGGTTGAAGTTGATGATGCAAGAACTTTTGAAAGTTTGATTTCTGCATTGTTGACACTATCAACAAGATCATGCAAACTTCTTTCGTACACGTGTTCGAGATCATCTTTGTAGTTGGCAGCTTGATTTTGCGTGATGCCATAACCAACACCAAAACCTATTGTGGTTGCACCAAGCACCGCAGTTGAAATGGCAAGCCCTATAACCCAGCCATTGAGTTTTTTGTTTTCGTTTTTAAGGTTGCTATTTTTTGTTTTAAGCACGTCGTTATTTTTCATCTCGCCCTCCTATATCGCAAAGACGTGTTTGCCATAGGTGACAACTGTCTTTCTTGAATAAATCCATTTGCTTGTTGCAGTTGAAGCGTTGTAATAATATAGACTGCCATAACTTGGGTCCCAGCCATTCAACGCATCTTGTGCTGCTTTGTAAGCCGTCTGATTTGGCTGCAAGTTTATCTGGCCGTCGTTTACACAAGTAAATGCCCAAGGCTGATAAATCACGCCCGCAATCGTGTTTGGAAAAGACGCGCTCTTCACACGGTTGAGAATAACCGCCGCAACAGCCACCTGCCCTATGTAACTTTCACCTCTTGCCTCAGCATGAACACATCTTGCAAGCAAGGCAAGGTCTGATGATGACTGGTTTGATGATGAACCTGTTGAGCCAAGAGTAATACCCATAGCAGCTGCGGTCTTTTTGCCAACAATACCATCGACTGCCAAACCGTTTTTGCGTTGAAAATATTTTACCGCCTCCTTTGTTTTTGGGCCATAAATGCCATCAACTGAACCTTTATAATAGCCCCAATTTTTCAGCTTTTGTTGAATAACTTTGTTTTCCGCTTTGGTTGTAGCTGCGTTTGTTGTTTCTACAATTGAAAAGTTGTTGTTTGACAAACAACAAGCCCCAACACCTGTAGCACAAGAAAGTGCCGCAAACGCAAGCGAAAGTGCAATTTTAGATCTTTTTTTCATTTCTCCTCCAATAAATGCTAAAATACACTTTTAATTATTTCCCAAATTCGCGAAATATATTCAATATTGGCAGAATTTGTCGTTTTTGTAAAGCAAAAGGCAGGAAAAAGTATGCACCACCAGTTGTTGCCCTGTCCACTGCCAAGCTCCAAAATGAGTGCATCGTAATAGCCTTCTTCAAGAGTTATGTCTTCATAAGTTCTAGTAGGAAAATATTCATTGTCAATTTTGGCGTGAGAGGTATAAGAAAAACCTTCTTTTTTTAGAACATCGTTTGCAACACTTTCTATGTATGAAAAATTTTCGCTCATGACTTTTTCAGCTTCGTCTTTGCTTTCAATACCTGCAAGAATAGGAATGAGCGCTTCAACAATGGCATCTTTAACTTTGTATTTGACATTTTGATCAATGGAAAGATTTGAGTTTGCCCTGATATGTATTCGTAAATAATCAGGCTCTGTCTGCGTTTGAGAAAGACCGCAGACACACAACAAGACAATAAGACCTACAGTTGAAAGAGCTATCAAAATCCACTTCATAATTCACCTCGCGAGTATTTTTGACACAAAAAAGTTTGATTATACAATGAAATTATTTATATTTTCACATTTCTTAGCCAAAAAAAACAAAAAATAGGCCAATTGTTTGGCCTATTTGATTTTTAAGGAGGTTTGGCAAAAGCTTTTATTTTTTCATCTGATAGAAGAGCACAAGCCCAGTATCTTCACTGAGTGGAAAGACTACTTCTGGATTTTGAGCGAGAATAAGCTCTTCCTTCACGCGTGCTTCTTTGGCAATATCCCAAGCATCTTTGCCAGCACGGCCGTAAACAAGTTCCATTGCAAAATCTTTTTCAGGATATGAGCCAGCCACTTCAGCATTGGTGATAACCCCTGAAAGCACATTGAAGCAATAGTTGACTGTAGCTTTGATTTTTGCGTCATAGAAAAGTTCTCTACCCTTTTTGGCAACAACATCTACATCGCACACAATCGCGTCAACAGAAAGAATTCCATCAGCATTGTCGACATTAAACTTATCAGAAATAAGGAATGGAATGTCTATTTGAACACTGTTTAATGAATTATCTTCATCATTCAAATAAATTACATAAGTTTTTGCAATACCTTCTACGAAAACTTCGCCGTCTTTGAGATATGAATTGCTTACAGTTACGCTATTTCCGCCAACAAAAAGGATTTTGTCAATGCGAGGTTTGTCTTCATCAAGAGTAAGTGAGCCGTCAATCTTGCTTTCAACTACTTCGCCTTTGCAAACTTTTGACATATCGAAAGATGAAGTGGTAACTTTTATTTCATTGCAAGTGCTATAAAGATCCTTGATGACAAGTGCATTTGCTTCTTCATAAGCCTTTACGCAGATGTTGACAGGAACTGCCAAATTGATAACTCCACCTTTTTCTCCTTCCAAGACTGAAATTTGAACATTGTCTCTTTTTATAGAGGCATAAGCTTCAACTAGGCTTTCTCTGGTTGCGCCTTCAAGTTCAACTTCTTCCTTAAAACTTTCATTGACATAAGTGCTTTCAAACTTATCTTCATCAGTGAGATAAAGAAGTCTTGTGACAACATCTCCTGAAACAGAGACAAAATTTACGCCACTTTCAACATTTCTTACCATCACTTGACTTTCGCCAAGAAGTATTTTTTTGACATTGCCACGCGGAGCAATTTCACTTGAAATATTTGCGATCTCACAAGCCTCACCAAGAAATCTTATGATAGAAAGCTCTTCACTCTTAAAGCAAACATCTTGATCATCAGTTTTGATTGATGAAATTTCTTGACTGCTTACAAGCTGTCCTGATTGCTCAACTTGGCAAACAAGTCTTAAACTATCAGCTGACACACTTGACACTTCACAGTCAATTACTTTTACGTTAAGGATAGCTTTTTGACCTGTCATAATGTTTTCGCCTTCAAATTTTGAGGTGTAAGGACAGCAAGCATTGGCGCTCAATGTTTCGCCATCTTCGCTGAGATAAACCACACAAACGTCAACACAGCCTGCAAAGTTAATCACCCCGTTCAACACTTCATAATTTGAAATGCTTGCGTCAGTAGAAAGCGCCAAAATCTTTGCTGCACCTTCAACTTGCACTAGACAGTCAACTGAAAACTCTCCTTTGTTTAGTTTTTCTTTTTTCACAACATTAAAATTGTTACTTTCAAATGCCATTTTCCCCTCCATGATTTACACGATATATTACGAGCGAGAAAGCAAAAGTATGACAAATATGTTTAAAAAAGTTTGAAAATGGCAAAAAAACTTTAATTCACATTTTAAGGAGTATATATGAGAAAAGTAAATTTAGGCCTTGACGAAGTCAAAGAGAAAATAAAACAGCTAAAAGGAAATGAGGTTGAAATGAACATCAACCGCGGTCGCAAAAAAATAGACACCATCAATGGAATCATAAAAGATGTTTATCCAAGCGTTTTTACTGTCAAAACAAATGCACAAGGTCAAATACAAACCTTTTCATACTTTGATGTTATGTGCGGCAATGTTGTGATATTATAAATTCGAAAATTTGGTGCAACAATTATATATAAATAATATATTATATTGAATATATTATCTTTCTATAAAACAACCAAAACATTATCAAAACAAAAACATAAAAAAGCGACTTTTAGCCGCCTCTTTTTAAGTTTTTGATTGTTTCAGCTCGGTTTTCAGATTTGAACACACAGCTTCCGCTGACTATGATATCAGCACCTGCTGCCAAAACTTCTTTTACGTTTGCTTCATTGACGCCACCATCAACCTCAATCTTAAATTTGAGATTGTTCTGCTCGCGGAAGGTGGCTATTTCTTTTATCTTGTCAAGACTTTCGTTGATAAATTTTTGACCGCTCATGCCAGGCTCAACGCTCATAACCAGCAAAACATCAATATTATAACTGTAAGGCCTAACCTCTTTAAATGGAGTTTCAGGCTTGATAGAAAGTCCAGCAAGGGCTTTTTTGTCATGAATGAAGTTGATAGCCTTGACTATATCTTCTTTTTGAGCAAAGGCTTCATAATGAACTGTCAAAATATTTGCCCCTGCTTTTATGTAACTTTGAAGAGAAGAAAGTGGGTCAGCTGTCATAAGATGGACGTCAAGCATACAGCTTGTGTTTTGATTTATGTTTGACACAAGCGTAGCTTCAAATGTTTTGTTTGGCACAAAAAGGCCGTCCATGACGTCGCAGTGGATCATATCTGCAATATCTTGCATCGACTTTGTGTATTCGATAATGCCTTGATAACTTTTGACTGGGTCAGTCGAAACTGAAATATAAACTTGCTTTTCCATAAAAAGCCTCCTTTGATTGTTTTAAAACTTTTGTGCTTCTTTAAGCTGTTGCAAAAGCTTTAAATAGTTTTGATAACGCACTTTGGATATCTCTCCATTTTTAACACCTTCTATTATACCACATTTATCCCGAGAAGCGTGCAGACAAGAAGAAAATTTGCAAAAAGCACGAAACTCTAAAAAGTCTGGATAATATGTAGAAAGTTCTCGCGGCTGCAAATCAACAACATAAGCAAGGTCAAGCATTGAAAACCCAGCGGTATCTGCTAAAAAGCCGTCGCCAAACTTGAAAAGTTCAACAAGCCTTGTCGTTTGCTTGCCTCTTTGCACTTTGGTAGAAAGATCGCCCACCTCACAAACCCTACTGCCAAGCAAAGAATTTATGATTGAAGACTTGCCTACAGCACTTTGACCTGCCAGTGTGCAAATACCTTGAATTTGATCTTTTAATGCTGTCAACTCGCCTTTTTTTGTAGAAATTTTGATGATTTTTGTCACTTTGCTATAAATCTCATCAATCTCTGACAAAAATTGACTGCTTGCAATATCGCTTTTGTTGACCACAATAATTGGTTCAATTCCATTTGTATAGCAATACACAAGCATTTTGTCAACAAGCAAAAAGTCAGGTTTTGGAATAGGTGCCACTACAATAAAAAGCTTGTCTAAATTTGCTAACGGCGGTCTTATTAAAAGATTTTTACGCGCGCAAATTTTGTCTATAACTTTATCAAATTCCACATTGTCGCCTACAAAAAGCCCCTGTTTTTTTAAGTTGCCTCTTGCTGCCAAATTATAAAAGTTATCTTCAGAGTAAACTGTGAAAAGATTGGCATTTTTCTTTATGATAAGACCGTTCATCACACTTCCCCCTTTAGTATCTGATTTCTCAATTGCCCGCAAGCGCCGCCTATATCTTCACCCAGCGTGCGTCTGACCGTTGCAGACACGCCTTCTTTTTCTAGCGCTTTAGCAAATGCATAACATTCTTCACGCGTAGTGGATTTAAGAGACCTTTCTTTCACCTCATTTAGTGGAATAATATTTACATGGCAAGGAAAGCCTTTGAGAAATTGCCCAAGTTCCTTCGCGCTGGCAAGCGAGTTGTTGACACCTTTTATAAGAGTGTACTCAAAGATTATTCTTCGACCAGTCTTGTCGAAATAATATTTGCAAGCTTTTATTATTTCGTCTATTGAATAACTTTGTGCCACTGGCATTGATTGCTGTCTTATTTTATCATTTGACGCGTGAAGAGAAATCGTAAGCGTGACGCCAAAACCTTCATCTGCAAGAGTATAAATTTTTGGTACAAGTCCGCAAGTAGAAAGTGAGATATTTCTCTGGCTGATGTTGAGGCCATCTTTGCATGAAACAAGTTGGATAAATTTTGTAACTTCAATATAATTGTCAAGTGGCTCGCCGCTGCCCATAAGCACGAGATTGGTTATTTTGCGTTCTTTCAAACTGCCGCCCTGATCGCGATTTACAAGCAAAACCTGACCAAGCATTTCGCCAGCTGAAAGATTGCGAATAAGACCTTTGAGAGTTGAAGCGCAAAATTTGCAACCCATACGACAACCCACTTGCGTCGACAGACACAGCGTATTGCCGTATTTGTAATTCATAAGCACACCTTCAACAATATTGCCATCAGCAAAAGCAAAAACATATTTGATAGTGCCATCTTTGCTTGTGAATTTGCGTTCGATTGTGTATTTAGGATAATCTTTTTCAATCAAATCTTTTATATTTTGCGGCAAAACTGACACTTCGTCTAAGTTTTTTGCTGAAATCACCGCGTCAAAAAATTGCTTGCCTCTAAAAGCAGGCAGATTTAAAGATTTGGCATATTCTTGCATTTCTAAAAGACTTAAATCTGAAAGCATTTTTTTCCTTTTGAATTTTTGATTTAATTTGATTTTTTAAAGCCGTTCAAAAAATCTCGTCCGCTTACATATTTGCCACTTTTTGATTGGGCTGTCATGATTTCCACAGCTCCTCCTTTGCAGCCAAGCACGAAATCCTTTTTGCTTTCAAGCATTTGACCTTGATTTAGTTGACCATGCTTGTCACTGACATCTTGGACTTTGCCTACTTTTATTCGCTGATCATCTATCAAAAGCGTCAGGCCTATTTCACTAAAAGCTTTGCTTCTTTGCACAATTTCTTTCGCTGTCAAGCTTAAGTCAAGTACGCAATCTTCTTTTGTGATTTTTTGACAAAAGGTTGCTTCATTTTCATTTTGTTGCCACGCTTTGATATTTTCTTGCTCAAGCTTTTCAAGAACTTCTATAAGCATTTCTCCGCCAAGCTTTGCCAACTTTTGTTCGAGACTGGTATAATTGTCATCATCGTTTATATCAAGTTTTTTTTGAGCATAAACATCACCAGCATCTACTGCTCTAACAACTTTCATGATAGAAACGCCCGTTTCATTGTCGCCATTTAAAAGAGCAGTTTGAATTGGAGTTGCACCTCTATATTTTGGCAGAAGCGAAGGGTGAACATTTATACAAGGAGCAAGCTGCAAAAAGTTTTCACGAAGTATCTGTCCAAAAGAAGCCGTCACTGCAATATCAAAATCAACTTTTTTTATATCCTCTATATGCTCACACACCTTTTCAAAGTCAAAAACTTGCACGCCACTATGCAAAGCAAAAGTTTTGACGAGTGTTGGTGTCATTTTGTGACCTCGACCACTTGGCCTGTCAGGTTGAGTTACAACTGCCACCACCTCATGTTTTGATGACAAAAGATGTTTTAAAATTTCAACTGAAAACCTTGGGCTACCTAAAAAAAGAACTTTCATTTTCACCTGCCAGATTTAAAATATTTATCTTTATCAAGGCTCTTGTCAACAAAAAGCACACCATCAAGATGATCAATTTCATGACAAAGACATCTTGCCAGCAACTTTTCACCAGTTATTGAAAAAGGATAGCCATAACGATCAAAGGCTTCAACTGTTACTTTCATAGGACGTGCAACACGGCCTTGAAATTTGCCTACTGAAAGACAGCCTTCTTCGCCAATGTCTTCGCCTTCAGTTTTGATGATTTTAGGATTGATAAGCTCTGCAAAAAGACCGTTGACGTCAATTATGACAGCGCGCCTTAAAACTCCAACTTGTATTGCAGCCAAGCCCATACCATCGTTTTTGTACATTGTTTCTCTCATATCATCTAAAAGTTGCCACAAATCTTCATCAAAATCTTTGACTGGCTTTGACTTTTTTCGAAGCATTTCTTCGCCTATTTTTACAACTTTTCTTATAGCCATAATTTTTTCTCCTTTTTAGTTTCAAAGTTTTTATGAAAGGCTTTGAGGATTTATTTCAATAAAAACATTATTTTTTGTGTTGTTTTTGACAAGTTCAAAAACTTCATTTTCAATTTGGTCAGCCTTTTCAAGTTTGACCCTAAGCATGATTTGATATCGATACTTGTCTTGAATTTTCTTTATGGGCGACTTCATGGCGTCAAGATAGATAATCTCACTGCCATAAGCCTCTTTCAATTTGACAATTTTATTATAGCGCACTTTAAGCTCATCAAGCGCAGTTTTTTCATCTCTATTTGAAAAAAGTACACGAATTATTCGTGAAAATGGCGGAAATTCAGCCGTTTGACGAATATTTTCTTCCTTTCTGAAAAAACCTTTGTAATCATAATTGGCAACAAACTTGTAAACATAATGTCTTGGTGCATAGGTTTGCAAAATCACCTTGCCTTCGCTTCCTCCTCGACCCGCACGCCCACTTACCTGCGTGATAAGTTGAAAGGTGCGTTCAGTGCTTCTATAATCAGCATGAAATAGGCTTTGATCAGCATCAACAATCCCTACAAGCACAACGTTTTCAAAATCATGTCCTTTTGCAATCATTTGCGTGCCAACAAGTATGCTAGGCAGTGAATTTTTAAACTCATTCAAAATTTTTTGGTGAGCATTTTTTGTGCCAGTAGTGTCATTGTCCATTCGCAAAATCTTAACATCTGGAAAAAGTTTTTGCAGCTCTCCAACCACTTTTTCAGTGCCAACTGCCCCCTGCTTAATATTTTCACTACCGCACTTAGGGCAAACATCAAGCACTTTAAATTGCTTTCCGCAATAATGACATTTGAGACGGTTGTCTTCACGATGATAAACAAGACTGACATCACAGTCAGTGCATTTTGCTATGTATCCACACTCACGACAGCGCATAAAAGATGAATATCCGCGTCTATTTATAAACAGCATTGCCTGTTTTTTGTCGTTTACAACGTTTGCAAGCGCAGCAATAAGCTCATTTGAAAATATGCCACTATTGCCCTGCCTTATCTGCCCAATCATGTCGACAATTTGTATTGTTGGAAGTTCTTTTCCGTTCGCCCTTGTAGGCATTTCAATAAGATTATATTCACTTCTCTTTGCTTTTTCATAACTCTCGACGCTTGGTGTGGCTGATCCTAACACAAGCGGACAATTGTTATACCTAGCTCTAAAATCTGCAACATCATGCGTGGAAAAACGAGGATTGGCTTCTGAAATATAGCTTTGTTCATGCTCTTCGTCAATGATAATAATACCAAGGTTTTCAAGAGGTGCAAAAATAGCACTTCTGGCACCAATTGCAATTTGCGCTTCGCCAGAAAAAAGTCGTTTCCACTCATCAAAACGTTCACCTGCTGACAAGCCACTGTGAAGTATTGCCACTCGCTCGCCAAATCGTAGTTTGAAATGATTAAAAATCTGTGGAGTAAGTGAAATTTCAGGCACAAGCATGATTGCACTTTTGCCTTCCTTTAAAACGTCGTCAATAAGGTGCATATATACTTCAGTCTTGCCTGAGCCAGTCACGCCATGAAGAAGATATGTGGCATTGCCTTTGATTGCTTCAATAGCATTTTTTTGCATTTGGTTGAGAGTTACTTTTGCAGTTTCACCCATGTCAATTTCAGGTCGACGAGAAAACTTTTCAAGTTCTTTTTTTATGTAACCTTTGTCAAGCAAACTTTTTATTGAGCTATAACCAAATTTTTCATTTAGCTTGCTTCCTTCCACGCGCGGCATTTGAGAAAGCAAATCTACAATCTCTTGTTGTTTTTTAGCAGACTTAGGCAAAAAAATTTCTTTTTCAGGCGCAATAGAATAAAAAGTTTTGAAAAGTTCTTTAACCTTGCCCTCTCTCATCTCTGTAGGTATAAAAAGCCTTAAAATTGAAGCAAGGCTGAGGTGATTTTTCTTGGCCATAAACTTCATAAGCTCAAGCATTTCAGGTTTGATCGCTGAAAAATCTTCCACCACAGATGAAATTTGCTTGATTCTGCTTTTGTCGTAGTCGCAATCGTCTTTTAAACCCACCACAAAACCTTGAAGATGTCTTGCCCCAAAAGGAACAATAACTCGCATACCCACCTTCACATCAAGCCCATCTGCAATCGAATAAACAAAGACCTTGTCAAGAGCCTTGGCGTCTTGGTCTATGATAACATCAGCGTACAAACATTTCTCCTTAAAAAAATCCTATTGCCAACAAATTTTGACAATAGAATTATAGCACAAAATATAGAAAATGTCTAGAACTTGCTTGGCTTTACCTTTTTGCTAGCAACTTCTTCACAAGCAATTGAAATAGCCTTTTTGTCTTCACTAGCAAGTTCAGCTCTTCTTACCGTTTCAATTTCTTTAGCACGTTTTGAAATCACAGTGCAAAGCACATAACGGTTGCCATTTGTAGCTTCAACCAACTTGTCAATTGATGGTTCAATCATCATAAAAATCACCTCGTTTTACTAATTCTTTCAAATTATATCACAACAAAAACAAAAAGTAAAGAACTTTTTTGTCAGTTTTAAATCATTTTTAGGCTTTTTTAATCAATTTTATAATCTTGACAAATCGTTTTTTTGTGTTATACTGAAAATAGGAGTGGTTATGGAAGAAAATTTTCAATTCAATTTGCAAACTAGACCAATAAAAGATTTTATGAGCAAAGAGATGGTTTTGAGCATTGTTGGCGATTTTAACAACTATCTTTCTGGTCTAAAGCTAAAATGTGACAAGGCAATAAACATACATATTGACCCAGACAATGAAGATGCGACCAAAGGTCATTATTATCCAAAAAAGCACTATTCAGTCAAGCTTTTTTGGTGCAAAAAGACAAAACTTGCAAGCAAGATAGACCAAAAAGCCGTTCAAGAAGAAAACATACCAGTCGGAACTTTTGTATTCGACCAATTTTATTCACATATCAGAATAAATTTGCCAGAAGAGTACGATGTGTCAGAACAACTAGGAGCAGGTTTGTTTTATCACGAAATTACTCGAGACTTGATTGAAAATGCTATAACAAATTATTCAAAAATGTTGATACCTTTTCACCTTTTCAAAACTCACGAAGAAGATTATCTGTTTGAAATTTATAACTACATAAAAGTACTAAACACTTTAAAGCAATTTGGCGAAAGCCCTTCAAACTTTGAAGCTCGCAGCGAAATAGCTTTAGAGGTCATGGGCAACATTTTTGCAAACTACCATTTGATCAGAGATGAAAAGCCTAAAACGTTGGTTGAAATTCTGCTTGCAACCAATCAGGTACAACCTTACTTTTCTTTTGAACGTTAAGAAAAAAAATTATGAAAAGCAAAATTAACATTGAATTTTATCTTTTTTATCAAGTTTTTGACAATTTTTAGATAACATTGATTGACTTTTAAATCTTTTATATTATAATTAAATAAAACAAGGAGAAAAACTTATGGAAACAAAAACAAGCGGAATGCTTACTCATGAAATAGCTGAAAAAATGATAACAGATCTCGATGCTTTTATCAAGAGCAAAAATCTATATACTTACAATGTACAACTCAGAGGTGTTTTAAGCAAATCGCTTGACTTGTCAATAGGTTTGAAAGAACAGCCACAAAACTTTAATATGAATGTCAGCATAAATCAATTTGATTGCAATATAAAAACACCTATAAATTGCAAACTTGGTGACAACGCACCAATACTCGCCTTCTCTGAAGATCAGCTTTTTCATTTTCTTAGCACCTTGCCAAAATATCATATGCTTAAAGCTTATGGGCAACAATACAAAGATGCTTTTGAGGAATTTCAAATAGACACAAAAGCTTTACCAAATAAAAACGAAGCTTCTCTCATAGATGGATATAGATATTATTATAACAAATTCATGTTTGAAAGAGTTGAAAATTTCTTGAATGGACATAAAGACGCATCAGATTTTCTTTATCAAAATTGGCAAGAAGTTCAAAAACAATAATTTTCTCACACGAACAATAAAAAATTGAAAAATTTTGAAATTAAACAAAAAAAACAAGCGTACACAAAGTACGTTTGTTTTTTTGTTTTATAACCAATTTGCTTATCAAATTATTTTCTAGGATTTTTGATGTTTGCTTGAGCCGCTGCAAGTCTTGCAATTGGCACTCTGTAAGGAGAGCATGAAACATAAGTGAGGCCTACATTGTGACAGAACTCAACAGATGATGGGTCTCCGCCATGTTCACCGCAGATACCAAGCTTGATATCAGGTCTTGCTTCTTTGCCAAGGCCAGCGGCAAGTTTTACAAGTTTGCCAACGCCGTTTTGGTCAAGTCTAGCAAATGGATCGCTTTCAAAAATCTTCTTAGTATAGTAAACGTCGAGGAATTTGCCAGCGTCGTCACGACTGAAACCAAAAGTCATTTGAGTAAGGTCATTTGTACCAAATGAGAAGAACTCTGCCCCAGCTTTTGCCACTTCATCAGCAGTGAGAGCTGCACGAGGAATTTCGATCATAGTACCAATCTTGTAAGTGAGTTTAACACCCTTCTTAGCGATAATTTCATCAGCTTTAGCAGCCACGATATCACGAACATACTTGAATTCTTTGCAGTCACAAGTAAGTGGAATCATGATTTCAGGAACAATCTTGTATCCTTTTTCTTTGTTCACTTCAATTGCAGCTTCGATAACCGCTTGTGTTTGCATTTCAGCAATTTCAGGGTAAGTTACTGCAAGACGAAGTCCACGGTGGCCCATCATTGGGTTTACTTCGTGAAGGTCAGAAATTGTTTGTTTGAGACAAGCAAATGTAAGCCCCATTTCTTTTGCAAGAGCTTTGATTTCGCCGTCTTCATGAGGAAGGAATTCATGAAGTGGTGGGTCAAGGAAACGGATAGTAACAGCCTTGCCTTCCATAGCCTTGTAAAGGCCTTTAAAGTCTTTCTTTTGCATTGGAAGAAGCTTTGCAAGAGCTTTTTTGCGTTCTTCAACTGAAGAAGATACAATCATTTCGCGTACAGCAGGAATTCTGTCAGCGTCAAAGAACATATGTTCTGTTCTGCAAAGACCAATGCCTTCTGCGCCAAACTTAGCAGCTGTTTGAGCGTCTGCTGGTTGGTCAGCGTTTGTGCGAACTTGCAATGCTCTATACTTGTCAGCCCAAGCCATAATCTTAGCGAATTCGCCAGAAATTTTTGCAGGTTCAGTCTTAACTTCGCCTTCATAGATTTTGCCTGTTGAGCCGTCAAAAGAAATCAAATCGCCTTCAACATATTTTTTGCCATTAAGAGTGAAAGATTTTTCGTCTTCAGCAAATTTGAGTGCTGAGCAGCCCGCAACGCAAGCAGTACCCATACCGCGAGCAACAACTGCAGCGTGAGAAGTCATACCACCTCTTGCTGTCAAAATACCTTGGCTGGCAGCCATGCCTTCGATGTCTTCTGGAGAAGTTTCAAGACGAACAAGAACAACTTTTTCTTTCTTTCCAAGCTCTTTTGCTCTTTCTGCAGTGAAGCAGATTTTACCACAAGCAGCACCAGGAGATGCAGGAAGTGCTTCTGCGATAACTTTTGCTTTTTTAAGAGCAGCCGCATCAAATTGTGGGTGAAGAAGAGCGTCAAGTTGTTTTGGATCAAGCATCATAAGAGCTTGTTTTTCGTCAATAAGTTTTTCTTTTACAAGATCAACAGCAACTTTGAGTGCAGCCTTAGCTGTTCTCTTACCATTTCTTGTTTGAAGCATATAGAGTTTGCCATTTTCGATAGTAAATTCCATATCTTGCATATCTTTGTTGTGTTTTTCAAGTTTCTTAGCAATATCTTCAAATTGTTTGTAAACAGCTGGGTTTTGTTTTTTAAGTGAAGCGATTGGTTGTGGAGTTCTGATACCAGCAACAACGTCTTCGCCTTGTGCATTCATAAGATATTCGCCATAAAGTTTGTTTTCGCCAGTTGCAGGGTTACGAGAGAAAGCAACGCCTGTTCCTGAAGTTTCGCCCATATTGCCGAACACCATTGATTGAACGTTGACAGCAGTTCCCCATTCATAAGGAATGTCATGCATTCTTCTATAAACGTTTGCTCTGTCGTTATCCCAAGAACGGAAAACGGCTTTTACAGCTTCGATGAGTTGAACTTTTGGCTCTTGCGGAAACTCTTCGCCTTGTGATTTTTTGTAAAGGTCTTTGAAGAGTTTAACAATTTCCTTAAGATCATCAGCAGTAAGGTCTTTGTCAAATTGAACACCCTTTTGTTCCTTAACCTTGTCAAGTATTCTTTCATACTTAGACTTTTCTTGTTGCATAACAACATCACTGAACATTTGGATAAATCTTCTATATGAGTCATATGCAAAACGAGGGTTGTTTGTAAGTGTTGCAAGACCTTCAACCACTTGGTCATTGAGGCCAAGGTTGAGAATTGTGTCCATCATGCCTGGCATTGACACTCTTGCACCTGAACGTACAGAAACAAGAAGTGGGTTTTTCACATCACCAAACTTCTTTCCTGTTGTTTTTTCAAGTGAAGCAAGCTTGTCGTCGATTTGAGCAAGAATTGCATCATTGATCATTCTTCCGTCTGCATAATATTGTGTGCAGGCTTCAGTAGTGATAATAAAACCTTGAGGCACTGGCATACCAAGTTTTGTCATGTCAGCAAGGTTTGCACCCTTTCCACCAAAGAGAGCCTTGTCATTTCCAGCTTCTTTGAAAAGGTAAACAAATTTGCGATTTGCAACTTTTTTGTCAACTTTTTTGTTTTCAACTTTTTTCATAATATCTCCTTTTTTACTTAACACATTTATTATAATCAAAAACAAAAAACAAGGCAACTAAAACAACATCATTTCAAAAAATATTTTTCAAATATTTACCTAAAACCACGTCATACAAAACCCATCAACAAAAATTCACTCTTGACAGAAATGTGCTTCCATGTTATACTCTTTTTATGAAAACACAAAAGAAAAGAGGAAGAAAATTTGACTTTGAAAAGTTTTATCAAGACCTTTTAGATTTCAAAGCAATCAATGGTCATGTAAATGTTCCACAAGCACAAAAACCTCTTGGCACTCAAGTAA
>CARTDZ010000006.1:0-5135 GCA_949067325.1 uncultured Eubacteriales bacterium
ACGGGGATCGAACCCGCGACCTCAACCTTGGCAAGGTTGCGCTATACCACTAAGCCATTCCCGCAAATGCTTTATACATATATTATATGCGTTTTTCAAAGCTTGCTCTATAAATATAGCAAACATTTTAAAAAAAATCAACTGTTTTTAATAAAAATTTAAAAAAAGTTCAATTTTTTTTAATTCTAAAAAATAAATAATATAATAATTTTACATAAATTAAAAAATAAAAGCCTCATTAAATAACAAAAGCTTCAATTGTGGCCTTTTTATTTTGCGGTCAAAAAAATATTTTGTATAATAAAATTATGAGATATATGTACAACCCTTGGCACGGCTGCCACAAAATCAGCGAGGCTTGCAAAAATTGTTATGTCTTTTCTTTTGATAGCAAAAGGGGCATTGACAGCGAAATTGTAAAAAAAAATGCTGAGTTTGACATTATAATAAGAAAAAACAAAAAAGGGCAATACAAAATTCCTGACGGCGTGGAAGTGGCGGTATGCCTCACTTCTGACTTTTTTGTAAAGGAAGCCGATCCTTGGCGTGACGAGGTTTGGCAAATGATAAAATCTCGACCAAAAGTCAACTTTGTCATCTTTACGAAAAGATGCAATCGAATAAAAGAATGCCTGCCTTATGACTTTGGAAAAGCTTATGACCATGTGGCCATCAACTTGACGGCAGAAAACCAAAAGCGAATAGACGAGCGATTGCCAATTTTTATCGAACTGCCTATCAAAACCAAAGGTGTGCTTGTTTCACCAATGCTCGAAGAAGTTGATATGAGCTTTTATCTAAACACTCATAAAATTGATTATGTTTATGTAAGCGGCGAAAACTATAAAAACGCAAGGCCGCTAAACTTTGACTGGGTAAAAGACCTTCACGACCAATGCGTCAATTCGAACACAACTTTTATTTTTTATGATACAGGCTCAAATTTTGTAAAAGACGGAAAAGAATATTTCATTCCATACTCTCAAGGCAAAGCTCAAGCCAAAAAGGCAAACATAAATTATTTTAAATAGTCTTAACATTCCTTCGCCACGCGCATATATATTTTTGTATGTTGCAAAAATTGTTTGACTTTGGCTGTTATGCGATATATAATTTAATTGAAACTAAAAGGAGGGAGAAATGGAAGTTATGTTCTGGGTTTGGCTCGGCGTAATTGCTCTCACTGCAATCGTTGAGTTTATAAGCTTGGATTTGACGTCAATTTGGTTTACAGCCGGCGCAATAATACCTTTCATCTTGGCAGCGATTGGCGGCATAAGGTGGGAAATACAGGTTGCTGTATTCGTTGTCGTTTCAGCAGCACTTATCATTTCACTGCGAAAGTGGACGCGAAAAATGCTACTAAAAAACGCCAACTTCAAAACCAATGTCGATGCACTTATCGGCAAAAAGGTGAGAATGCTTGACCGCGCAGACTTTGAAACGCTAGGCTCGGTAAAAATCGGCGACGTTGTTTGGAGTGCGGTAGCTGACAAAGGTGAAGCGATTGAAAAAGACAAAATCGTTGAAGTAATCAAAGTTGACGGAAACAAACTTATAGTAAAAGAAGTGACAGAGGGCAAGTCAGAAGAAGTCAAACCAAAAGCAAAAATTGAAAAGGAGGAAGAAAAACAATGAGTGCTTGGGGAATAGTATTAATAGTTATAGGAGTGCTTGCACTTATTATTCTTTGTGCGTCAGTAAGAATAGTAAAACAAGCAACCGCAGTGGTAATTGAAAGACTTGGAAAATATTGCAAAACTTTGGAGACGGGAATACATTTCGTCATTCCTTTCTTCGATCGTACAAGCAAACCAATTTCATTGAAAGAAATTGTGGCAGATTTCAATCCACAACCAGTTATCACAAAAGATAACGTAACAATGCAAATTGACACAGTTGTATATTTTCAAATCACAGACGCAAAACTTTATTCATACGGCGTTGATCACCCAATCAAAGCTATCGAAAACTTGACAGCAACAACACTTCGTAACATCGTGGGTGAACTAGAACTTGACCAAACTCTTACGTCAAGAGATACAGTTAATACAAAAATGAGAACAATCCTTGACGAGGCGACAGACCCATGGGGAATAAAAATCAATCGTGTAGAACTAAAAAACATTTTGCCACCAAAAGATATCCGTGATGCCATGGAAAAACAAATGAGGGCAGAACGTGAACGTCGTGAACAAATCTTGAAGGCAGAAGGTGAAAAGAAGGCAACTATCCTTGTTGCAGAAGGTGAGAAGGCAGCCAAAATCTTGAAGGCTGAAGCTGACAAAGAAGCAAAAATTTTGGCAGCAGAAGCTGAAAGAGCTTCAAAAATAGCAGAAGCAGAAGGTGAAAGCAAGGCTATTGACCTTATCAACAAATCAAATCCTGCTCCAGCATATGTGACTTTACAAGGCTTTGAAGCTTTGAAAGTGCTTGCTCATGGTCAAAGCACAAAAATTATTGTGCCAAGCGAAATACAAAATGTCGCTGGACTTCTTACAAGCCTAACTGAAACGATCAAAACTGAAAAAACTGATGATAAAAAGAAAACAAAGTAGGTAATAAAGCAAAGTTGAATTGGTGAGAAATGGCTGCTCGGAAGGCAACTTCGCCTTTTGACAAAGTCGAAGTTTTGCCGTTGCCGCGGGCAACGGCCGCTCGCTAAACGCTCGCGCCTTCCTCGCTTTAAATTCTCTTCGTCCAAATGTACTACAAAAACAAATAAAAAAGGAGATAATAAATGAAAAATTTAAAAAATGTAATTTGTCATATTGGAACTTTTCTTGCGTCAATCCTTATGATAGTGTTCTTGACACAAGCTCATGTATCATCAAAGTTTGGTATTTCAATTGGCGGCTTCGATCTTAATGGCCGAGGAGCTACCGATACACTTATAACAGCGTATGCACTTGTAATTATTGCTATGATCGTTGCATCATTGCTTGTAATACTTTCAGTTTTAAACTTGCTTGCAGATTTCAATGTTATCAAAGAAAACAAGTTTATGTCAATAGCAAACATCGTTTTGTCAGCGATCGCATTTGTAGCTGCAATCATTATCTTTGCTTGCGTTGCTTCTGAAGTGGCTGATATTTCAAGTATATCTGTTGGCTTTGGTGCAATCATCGACCTTATTCTTGGCTTTGTTCTCATTCCACTTGCTCTTCTTCCAGTATTTACTTTCAAGAAAAGAAAATAAAATCATAAAATAGTTTTTCAGTTTTTGATAATAAAAAAAAGCTCAAATATTTATGAGCTTTTTTTAATGGCATGACATAATTTAAAAAAAAGCGGCATTGAAAAAAGCGGCTTGATATTATGCCGCTTTTTGTTGGTTGATTTAATCTTTCTATGCTGTTTTTTATTTTGCAAAATAACTAAGTACATAACACTTTGCGCCAACGTGTGAACCGACTACGCAGCCAATTTCACCAATTATAACCTCTTGTTTAGGGTCAAGTTTGTCTTTGCACTTGTCTATCAATCTGTTTACAGCTGGTAGGTTGTCGCTATGAGCAAAGTAAAGAGAATGTGAGTTGTCCATATTTTCAAGATTGTTGAGAAGAAAAGCGTCAGCTTTAGGCGTACCCATGCATTTTGCAATGTTTACAACTTTGCCGTCAACAATAGAGACAATTGGCTTGACATTAAGCATTCCTCCAATTACAGCTCCAGCCGATGACAGCCTTCCACTCGCTTTCAAATACTTTAAGTCATTTATGACAGCAACAAGCCTGATCTTTTCTCGCAAACGATAAAATTCCTGCTTTATTTTCTCAATATCCTGACACTTGTCTATAAACTTGCAAAGTTCAATTATTATCGCTCCTTGTGCAAGGGTAGTGCAAGCACTCTCTTCAATAAAAACATTTTTCATGCCAAGAGCATCAGCCGCCATCTGTGCTTGTATTTTTGTTGTCGACATTTCCATTGAAATAACAATGGTGATAACAAAAACATCGTCTTTGTTTGTATAATCCTTATAAAAATTTTCAAACTTGTAAGCATTTGGCATGGCTGTCTTAGGTATAATTCCAGTGCTTTCCAACTTGTCATAAAATTCACGCGTCTTCAAACCTTCAGGATAAACCTCTTCGCCAAAATTCACTTCAATCGGTATAATTGAAATGTCATATTTTTTCATATATTCTTCAGGAATATCACATGACGCATCAGCTACAATTTTGAATTTCATTTTTTCCTCCAAAATCTAAGATTATATTATCACAAGCTGCCAAAATTTCAAAACATTTTAAACTATTTTTCCAAAAAACAATTTCACTTAACCAAAACAAAAAAAGGCTTTGAAATAAGCCTTTTTCTTTTTATAATAATTTTTCAATCTTAAATTTCTGGGCAGTTTTCAGCAATATTATCATGATTGTCAGTTACATTTGCTCCGTTTTTCTTGCAAATTGCAACGCATTCTGTGTCAACTTCGTCTTGACCAATTTTTTGAAAGTCACAGTTGGCACACCTATAACAACTTGTAACTTTAACAAGTTCACTTGTTACACGAATAAAATTCTCGTTTCCAAAAGTTCTTTCTTGCAATTGAAAAAAGTATTCTTTTTTGTACATAAAGCCTCGCCTCCTTATATATAAAATCCTTATATATAAAATATTTTATTATAAATCAATTTGATTGTCAATAGGTTTTTCAAATTCCTTTACAATTGCCAAGCATCTTTAAATGGCAAGCCTTACTAATCGACCATAGCAGGCTTCACTCTTTTGCAATTATATGAAAAGCAGTGCTTTAAAAATGACTTGTAAAACAAAACGAGAGTTTTGATAACTCTCGCGAAAAAAAATTAATGATGTTTAAATAGTTTCAAAGGAGGGTAGGTGTTTGAAAAAAGTGTAAACTTTTCCAGTGGCCGAAGCACGCACGCTTGCCTTGACTGCTTCCGACCGCAATCATGCGGGTTGATGACGATTTCATCGTCATAAGCAAAACTAAGTTTTGCTTAGACTACCGCATAAGTTGATTTGATTTTTCTGGTGGTGCCGAAGGCGGGAGTCGTTCGGAAAAGTGTAAACTTTTCCAGTGGCCGAAGCACGCACGCTTACCTTGACCGCTTCCGACCGCAATCATGCGGGTTGATGACGATTTCATCGTCATAAGCAAAACT
>CARTDZ010000006.1:5235-22039 GCA_949067325.1 uncultured Eubacteriales bacterium
TTGATGACGATTTCATCGTCATAAGCAAAACTAAGTTTTGCTTAGACTACCGCATTAGTTGATTTGATTTTTCTGGTGGTGCCGAAGGCGGGAGTCGAACCCGCATGAAGTTGCCCTCGGCAGATTTTGAGTCTGCTGCGTCTGCCATTCCGCCACTTCGGCAAGTATAAAAAGATAAAAACCAAGTTGTAAAGTCTTAAATATTATTGTCAAAAACCAATCTACAATCAAATTTGTTTCTTACATATTACACATAATATTTACAACAATGATAGTTTACCACATCTTATCAAAATTTTCAAGCAAATTGATGATTTTGTTGTCAATTTCTAAAAAAAACATATAGTTCAACAAATTCACTTGCCAAAAGTTGTTCCAAAATGTTTCAAAACAAAGAAATTGACTTTATTTTGACGGCAAAGTGTAGTCAATTGTCGAAAAATTTTTGAAAATAATTGCAAAAGTGCCAAAATAGTGGCAGTAAACATTGACTACAAAAAACTTTAATTTTATACTTTTTATAAAACAAAGGAGGAGGTCTTTATGACAAAATATATTTGGCCAAAAACAATTTTATCAGCTTACAGGTATCTTGAAAGGATATGCGATGCAATCGATCGTCTTGTTGAAAGCAAGGCGTTAAACTCATTTTATATGGGTGGAACAAACTTTTCAAACAACAATATTTCAGTTGTTGCTGATAAGTTGATAGAACTTGGTCAGCGTAAAGTGACCCTAATCAATTTGAAGATAGTTTGCGAAATGGCATTGCAAAAATGCAAAGACAAACATTCTGAAATCTTGATTGAAAAATACGTCGACTGTGAAAAAGCAAAAGACATTGCTCAAAGACATGATATGACAATGAGAACGTATTTTCGCAGGCTTAGCTCGGCAGAAATAGAATTTTCTGCAAACCTAAACATGATGGGCTATAGCGACAAAAAACTCGCCGAAGACTTGGCTGGCGAGCAGTGGATTTGTGAAATATATAAAAGATATTTTTCAAAACAGCAGGATCTTGACTTAAGCGACTGCAAAATTGACAAACTTGCTCTTTGCTAACCTAAATCACTTTCATCAAATTCAAAATAATCTGTTTTACGCTTTCTCTTGAAAGGAGAACGTTTCTCCTTAGAAAGCTGACCATGTGAAAGGGTAGGACGAATAAGAAGGTATAAAATAACTGCACAAGGCACGCTTACACCAACAATAATCAACACTTTTGCAGTGTTTGAAAGTCCACCAAGTTCAGTCGGCTCAGTTGGAAAAAGTGGCGTGGTTATCAGAGGAAATGTTTCAGTGTTGAGAGGTATGTCTTCTTCAATCTTATCGCAAAAAACTGAATAAAGATATCCTTGATAAAAATTTCCATCTTCTGCAGTAAACTTGCAAAAATACCAAGTAGAACTTTTTTCAGGAACGAGATGTTCGCCTGTCACCTTGCCGTAGTAAACTAAATTTTCAGCAAGATATGGCACTTGAGAAATCATTTCGCTTTGAGAAGAAGGTTTGGAGTAAAGCGGAAGTCCACCTAAAGAGAAAACTCTGAAACTTGTTGAATAAAATGGGCTTTGAGGAGTGCCGTCCATAACTGAAACTTGACTTTTGCGTACATAACCGTAGACGTCATTATAACGAGCATAATAAAAATCTTCTTTCTCTGCCATTATGACAAGAAAATAACTTTTTGGAATTTCAAAAAGCTGATTTGCTGAAAGAGAAGAAGGTGAAGAATAAAGATATATGTCATCTTCGGTCACCTTTGCATAATATTCCTCTCTGGCAGAAGAGGCCAGCACGCTGGCACCGCTCGCACCGCTATCGCTCGCGACGCCAGCCGCTATCGCAAAAGCAAACAGACAGAAAAAATTCAGAGATAAACCCAAAAACAAACTTAACTTTTTCATGATTTTATTTTAAAACAAAAACACCACTAGCCGAAGCAAAATTTTGTCAAAAAAAGAGAAATTTGTGTTATTTTTGACAAAGCGGCAGGGTGTTTTATTAAATTATAGGAGAAAATATGAAAGATATATCAAAAAAGCTGAAACTTTTGCAAGAAGAACTTGAAAATAGAAAAAAGAATGACAATCTGTCAAGATATAATACGGGTGAAAAGAAACATCAAAAACAACTTCTTTTTCATCAGTGTCCCAAGAAAAATAGATGGGTGTTTGGCGGCAATCGCAGTGGCAAGACAGAATGTGGCGCCGTTGAAACAGTTTATTTAGCTCGCGGAATTCACCCTTATAGCCAAAACAAACCCAATATAAGCGGTTGGGTGGTCAGCCTCTCAAAACAAGTGCAAAGAGATGTCGCGCAAGCAAAAATTCTTCATTATCTGCGCCCTGACCACATTGAAAAAATAGTCATGTCAAGTGGCCGAGCAGATAGTGCTGAAAGCGGAATAATCGATTTCATCTTGGTGCGTAATGTATTTGGTGGCCTGTCAAAAATAGGCTTCAAAAGTTGCGATCAAGGTCGCGAAAAATTTCAAGGATCTTCTCTCGATTTTGTCTGGTTTGATGAGGAGCCTCCATATGATATCTATCAAGAGTGTCGTATGCGCGTGCTTGATCGCGGAGGAATAATATTCGGCACAATGACACCGCTCAAAGGATTGACGTGGGTGTATAATCAAATATATTTGAACGAAGCAAATGACGACGAAGTTTGGTATATTCAAATGGAATGGGCAGACAATCCCTATCTTGACAGTCGCGAACTCGAAAACCTTACCCAAACTCTGAGTGAAGAAGAACTTGAAAGCCGCCGCTATGGCAAATTCATGCAAAATGGAGGCATGGTCTACAGCGAATTTGACGAAAAAATCCACGTAATCGACCCTTTCACAATTCCTCTTGAATGGTATGACAACATCTCAATCGACCCTGGTCTTAACAATCCTCTTTCAGCTCATTGGTACGCAGCCGATTATGACAACAATGTTTATGTGATTGAAGAACACTTTGAAAAAGGTCGCGATGTAGATTATCACGCAAGCAAAATAAAAGAAAAGTCGGCAAGGCTGAATTGGCATTATTCACAAAACGGAATGCTTAACGCGCTTATTGACAGCGCAGCAAGCCAACGCACGCTCGCTAGTCGCAAAAACGTAGTTGAACTGTTTTATGAAAATGGCATTCTCGCCAATCCAAGGGTCAACAAAGACCTCTTTAGTGGCATCAGCCTTGTCAAACGCTATCTAAAAGACGGAGAGGGCAAAGCTCATCTTTTCATATTTCGCAATTGCGTAAATTTAATCCGCGAAATCAAGGCTTACTACTGGAGTGATGGTGATCGCCCAGCAAAAACTGATGACCACTGTCTCGACGAAATGCGTTATTATCTCATGTCTCGACCAAGCCTAGCAAATATCTACTCGCCAGCTTCAGCAAGCAAAAGCTTGGTGCAAAAAGACAAAGCAAAACTTATAAAAAACAAAAAAAATAATTGGCAAAGATAAAATAATTTGTATTTTATTTGGAAAAATAATCAATATATGATAAATTTATTATATAAAAAAATTTATTAATATTAATAAATTTAACATATCCAAAGTTTTAGAAGAGCAAATGCAAAATCTTCACTCAAACAATATTTCTAAAACTTGAAAAACAAAATTTTTACCCAAATCAACAAGTTTGCCACTAGCACTCGACAACAAAAATGAAAAAAACAAAATTACAAAAGGATTAAATATGAAAAAGTTGTCACTTTCACTCTTCTCATTTGTTTTGCTGCTTGCAGGTGCATTCCTCGCTGGCGGACTTTTGCCAATTATGCCAGCAAGAGCAGCTGAGGAAGATGAAATTTACATAAACCAAAACAACTTTGTCGAAGTATTTTCAAATCAACAAAACTACTCAAAAAATTTGACTTTGACTTGTGATATAGATTTTTCTACTCTCGAAAATGCTCAATCAATCTATTCCACTTCAAAAACTTTTACAGGCACTTTTGATGGCAGGGGTTACACCATTTCAAACTTGATTTTGACCTCTTCTGACAACAATTTCGGTCTCTTCTCTCAAACTCAAAATGCTACAATAAAAAACTTAAAACTTGACGGACAAATCACTTTCAATTTTTCTGACAACCTAAGCGTCAATGCAGGTACGCTTGTCGGACTTTCTAGAAATACCACCATAGAAAACTGCCTTATCGGCGGCTCATCAACACCAACAATTCTCGCAAACGCTGACCAAACGCTTCAAACCAAAGCATCAACCATTCTTGGCGGCCTCGTTGGTTATGGGCAAGACACAAATATTTCAAACTGTCTCTCTTACGCTCAAATAGAACTCATTTCTCTACCAACATTTTCATACACAAACTATGTAGGTGGCCTTGTCGGACAACAAATAGGTGGCAATATCACAAACAGTGTTTCAGGTGGAAATATCTCTGACAAATCAGCACAACCAACATCAAACGACCTAAAAAACATTTGTGGCGGAATTGTCGGCCAAATCTCAGGCCAAAACGCTGAAATAAGAAACACCATGTTTATCGGCACGATTTCTTCGCAAGATGAAAATTCGGTTGCCGCAATAGCTGGTGATATCTCAAGTCTCAACACTCCAAAAAATGGAAATATCGAATACTCATACTGGTCAGCTGAAACTCTAAAGCCTTATCCAACTCAAAGTGCATATCAGCCACTAGACAGCACAAAACTCAAACCTCAACTTCATTATGGCAGCGACTTTTTCGCAGACACTCAAAATTGGTATCCTCTTTCAAAAGGGTGGGATTTTGATTTGACTTGGGTTATCAAAAACTCAAATCTTCGCTTGCAACAATTTGAAACTTTTGACTTTGCACTTTCAAATATGCAAAATTCAATTCTTAGTTCAGTCAAATTTAAAGACCAAAGCACAAACACAACAACAATTTCAGCCAAGTTTGGACAAGAGGTCACAATAGAACTCGAAATAAAAGAAGAGTTTGCACCATATTATCAACTTTCACACGTCAGCGTCAACAATGTGCTTACTTCAAACTTTGAAGCAGTGCAAATCGAAAATGATGACAAAATAATAGGCTATCAAGTGAAACTCATCTCTTCAGACATGACCGACGGCATATATTCTTTTGATTTTAACGCAATTCGTTTTGCCTGCTTCGCGGCAGTCGACGATCCTTCTCAAGGCGGCGTAAAAGAAAAGACAGGAACAGAGGCAACCGACCTTTTGCCACTAAATCTCTCTTATGACAGCTTGCCAGTCACAGTGGTCGCAGAAGCCAAAGGCATCTATACTTTTACTCATTGGCAACTGTACCTAAAGGATCAAGATGGCAATTTTCAACCAAGCAATGCATCTTTTGATGCTGAAAACCGCAGCCTTGAAATCAAGTTCGGCCAAGCACCATTCAATCGCGAATTCGTCCTCAAAGCCAACTTTTCAAGCGAAAACGCTATTGCAGTCAAGTTTAACCCTCTCGGCACAAGCCAAGGCATAAAGTCAATCACTCTTTCTGGCAGCGAATATAACGAAGAGGCTATAAAGGTGTCTTCAACCAATCGCTCGGTCGTTCTTCGCGTGGTTTTAAACAATGGCTACAAACTTGACACAAACAACTTGGTCGCTTTCTTAAAAAATTATTATGGAACTTCTCCAACCTCAACAATTGTAAGACTAGTTGAAGAAGAACGCGAAGAGCCAGTCTATGAGTTTGTGTTGAATATGAACGCGGTCAGCCAAAACATCTCAGACAAACAAATCACAATTCCACTTTCAATACGAGAAGAAGGCAATTCAAACGCAAAAAATCTCACATGGCTTTATATAACACTTCCAATAGTTGCAGTCGTCGCAGCAGGAACATTAACTCTCATAATCCTTCTTCGTCGCAAAAGAACAGCCAACAAATTGAAAAAACCAAAAGAAGATATAAATGATTATTATTTATAATTTAAACTTTCAATAATCTAAACTTTTCAATAATCTAAACTGTGATATTTCAAATTGTTTAATAATTTAAGCTGTTTATATTTGTTAATTCAAACTATTTATAATCTATAACTATTTATAATTTAAAACTGCTTTGCAATCTAAAAGTATTTATAATCTAAAAACTATAAATATCATAAAAAATCAAACATTCTTCAAAAAAACGCCGCTTTAGAGTAGGGCGTTTTTTTTGAAGCTAAAACTAAAAAACAAAATTTTTAGCCAGCAATCTTCTTTGCAATTGTGTTGTCAACAAGCTTGCTAAAGTCAGGCGTTTTGTTCATAGGCTTATAATTATTGATGATTTTTACAAGCATATCAAAACTTTCTTCTTCCATCACAGGGTTAGAACACCAAGCGTTGATGTCTCTATATTGCTCAACAGCGATCTGCAAATCTGCAACACTCATGCCAACAAAAGACTTTTCAAGAGCTTTTGCAACATCATAAGAGTCTTGGGTCTTGATGTAGTTATAACCCTTTTGTACGGCTCTTAAAAAAGCTTCAGCTTTGTCAGATTTGTTCTTTAAGAAAGAACTGCTTGTTGCAAAGCAAGTGTATGGGATAGACTTAGATCCAGATGCTTCACCAACAGATGAAACAATGTGACCTTTGCCTTCTTTTTCCATATTTGTTGCAGTAGGCTCAAAAAGTGTACAGAAGTCAGCTTTTTTTGTTTCATAAACACTGCTTATCATAGCAAAGTCACAGTAGATCACTTCAACTTCGCCAGCTTCTTTGTTTGTACCAATTGTCAGCCCAGCATCTTTGATGACATAAAGCATCGTCATGGCAGGAAGGCCACCTTCACGGCCAACAACAATTGACTTGCCTCGAAGCATATCAACAGAAAATTTGCCTTCAATAGCATTTCTTGCCATAATGAATGAGCCATCTCTCTGTGTCAACTGACCAAACACAACAGGGTGGTCTTTGACTTCTTCAGAATAGATAACTGTTTCAGGGCCAACCAAAACAACATCGGCACTGCCACTTAAAAGAGCAGTCATAGAAGTATTTGATCCAGAAGCACTTTCAAGTTCAAGGTTGATGCCTTCCTCAGTGAAAAAGCCCATGTTTTGAGCAACGTAAAGTGGTGCGTAGAAGATAGAGTGAGTTACCTCATTCAGCCTAATCTTGTTATCATCTCCGCCGCAGGCAGCAAAAAGAACAGCACTAAAGCCAAGCATCAAGCAAACGACAAAGATGGAAAGTTTTTTTAAAGTTCGCATTTTTCCTCCTTACAAAAACAATTTTATGTATGAGTGGCTCGTTTGGTGCTTTTTTGCTTGCTTTTTTCAATATGTTCTGATAAAATATCATACAAGGAGAATAGTAAAAACAAAAATGGAAAAAACATACAACCCACATGATTTTGAACAAAATATATATCAAACATGGCTAGAAAAAAAATATTTTCATGCCAAAATAGACAAAACCAAAACCCCATTTTCAATCATAATGCCACCACCAAACGTGACAAGCAATCTGCATATGGGTCACGCTTTTCAACAAACAATTCAAGACATAATCATAAGACGCAAACGTATGCAAGGCTACAATGCAATGTGGCTGCCAGGCACAGACCATGCGGCTATTTCCACTGAAAGCATGATTGTCAAAAAACTCGCAAAGGAAGGCCTAAGCAAAGAAAAACTCGGTCGTGAAGCCTTTTCAAAAGAAGTTGAAAATTGGTATAAACAATACAAAGGCACAATTATCGATCAGTTCAAAAGCATGGGCTTTTCTTGCGACTGGGATAGACTTGCCTTCACTATGGACGAACAAAATTGCAAAGCTGTTCGCCACGTATTTGTTCATCTCTACAAAAAAGGCTGGATTTACAAAGCCAATCGTATAGTAAACTGGTGTCCACACTGCAAAAGCTCAATCTCAGACGCTGAGGTGGAATTTAAAGAAGTTCCTTCCTTCTTCTGGCATCTTCGCTATCAAATCGAAGGCACAGGTGACTATCTCACTCTCGCAACAACTCGCCCTGAAACAATGCTAGGCGACACGGCTGTCGCAGTCAATCCAAAAGACAAACGCTATACAAAACTAGTTGGCAAAAATGTAATTCTTCCACTTCTCAACAAAAAAATTCCAATCATCGCAGACGACTATGTAGAACAAGACTTTGGAACAGGCGTGGTAAAAATCACTCCAGCTCATGATCCAAACGACTTCAAGGTGGGCCAGCGTCACAATCTCGAAGTGATCAATCTTATGAATGCTGACGGCACTATGAACAACAACTGCGGCAAATACGCAGGCCTTACTCGCGAGGAGGCAAGACGCCAAATCGTAGAAGACCTTGAAAAAGCAGGCGCACTTGTCAAAATAGAACCTTACACGCACAACGTCGGACACTGCGAACGCTGCAAAACAATCATCGAGCCACTCGTGTCAAATCAGTGGTGGGTGAGGGTGAAAGAACTTCGCGAGCCAGCAATCAAAGTTGTCGAAGAAGACAAGGTCCACTTTGTCGACGAACAATACAAAAAAAGCTACCTCCACTGGATGAGAAATCTCGAAGACTGGTGCATCTCTCGCCAGCTTTGGACAGGCCATCAAATTCCAGTATTCAATTGCCAAGATTGCGGTCATACAATAGTAGAACTTGAAGATCCAACAGTTTGCCCAAATTGTGGCAGCAAAAATCTAATCCAAGAAATTGACACTCTCGACACTTGGTTTTCTTCAGCGCTCTGGCCACTTTCAACTCTCGGCTTTCCAGACAAAAAAGAAGACCTCGCATATTTCTATCCAACAAATGTGCTAGTCACAGCACGCGAAATTATCAATCTCTGGGTTGCCCGCATGATCTTCAGTGGCCTCGAATATTATGGCGATATTCCATTTCGCGACATAGTCATAAACGGCATCGTCAAAGACGCCAACGGCAAAAAAATGAGCAAAACCCTCGGCAATGGCACTGACCCACGCGACGTAATAAAAAATTATGGCGTTGACACACTTCGCTTCTCACTCTTTGACGGAATTTCAATCGGCTCGGACTCTCGCTTCTCTGAAAAGAAAGTTGAGCTTAGCCGCAACTTCCTCGGCAAGGTGTGGAACGCAAGCCGCTATGTCCTTATGCAACTCGAAGGCAAACAAGTCAAAACAATCGACAAGGTCAAACTTAACCTTGCAGACAAATGGCTTATAACAGAACTTAACAAACTCATCGAAAGCGTAGACAAAAAATTTGAAAAATATGATATCGGCATGGCTGAGTCAGAACTTTCAGACTTCTTCTGGACAAAATTCTGCGACTGGTATATCGAACTATCAAAAACCGATATGCAAGGAGAGAACAGCGAAGCCACTGTTGCAACTCTCAACTATGCACTCACAACACTTCTCAAACTTCTTCACCCATTTATTCCATTCATCACTGAAAAAATATATCAAGAACTGCCAATGCACGACGAAAGCATTGTCATTTCATCATGGCCAAAACCAACAAAATCATTTGATGAAGAAAGTGAAGATATGCAAGAAGTCATCTCTCTTATCAAGGCAATCAGAAACACAAGGGCGGAAAAAAATATTCCAGACAACAAAAAGATCAAAGCTTCAATCTTCTGCTTCAACAAAAAATCTCTCTTCTCTTCTTGCAATGAACAAATAAAAAAACTCGCACTTTTAAGTGAACTTGAATTTGTTGAACAAGAAACACTTCTTCCTCAAAACTCAGTTATTCTCACTCAAAACAACTGCAAACTCGCACTTCCAATTGACACCAGCGAAGAAAGGGCAAGAATAGAAAAAGAAATCGAAAAAGTCAAGTTTGAAATCGCTCGTTCTCAAAAAATGCTGGGCAACGCTGGCTTTGTAGCAAAGGCACCACAAACTTTGATAGAAGCTGAAAAAACAAAACTTCAAAAAAATATTTCGCTTTTGGAAAACCTCGAAAAAAGTTTACAAGCTTAAAATAAAGTTTAAAAGCTTAAAATAAAGTTTAAAAGCTTAAAATAAAGATTAAAAGTTTAAAATAAAGATTAAAAGTTTAAAAGCTTAAAATTTGGTCAAAAACACAAAAAATTAAGGTTTTTTATGAAAAAATTTGAAAAATTTAAAAATCTCTCAAAAGGCAATAGGGTTTTAAGAATTATAAACCTCACAATAGGTGTGGCAATGCTTGCCACTTGTATTGTGGCGCTTATACTCAATCTCAAACCAGATAGACATCGCGAAATTCCAACAATAGGGCTCATAATCGCTACTATTGCGCCTTATCTTCTAGAACTTATTTTAAGACGCCGCCTTTCAAACACGCTGCTATTTGCTTATCAAATTTATATGATTGTCGCAGGCATTGTTGGTGCAGTTTTTGATCTCTACTATGAAGTGTTTTGGTATGATTTGTTTGTCCATACAATTATGGGCTATATCGCGGCAATGCTCGGTATATTCGTTATCTCAAAATGCACAACATACAAAAAACTCAATGTTTTATCAGTCATTCTCTTTTGCTTTACATTTTCTCTGGCAGTTGAACTTGTATGGGAGCTGCTTGAATGGTTCTCTGACATCTTCCTAGGCCAAACAGCTCAAGGCGGAGCATACCCTGGAGACATTCCTCTCGTGACTGACACCATGCAAGATATTCTCTGCAACTTCTCAGGAACAATCCTCTTTATAACCCATTTCGTCATAGGAAAATTTGCCAAAGTTTCACTTGGTATAAAAAGCATCGAAAACCAACTTGCAGGCGGAGACTGCTTAAAAACTTTTGCAAAAAAACAATTGCCTCAAATAGATCAAAACAGTCATTTGCAAACTGAAATAATTGAAGACGGAAAAAACGAAAAACAAAAAGAAGGCGAAATTGAAATAACCCTAGCTGACCAAAAAAGTGAAACAATTAATCTCAAGAAAACTGACCAAAAAAGCGGAATAGAAACAATTGATTTCAAAAACAGTGACAAAAACGCTGATAAAAAATCCAACAAAAAATCTGACACAAAAGATAACAAAAAATCTGACACAAAAGATAACAAAAGACCTGACAAAAAAGAAGTGAACTAATATCACTTCTTTTTTGTTTAAAAAAATTTCAAATCTTTACATTATTCATGCCTCAAGCTTTCTACAGGGTCGAGTTTGGCAGCTTTAGAAGCAGGGTAAAGTCCTGCAAGCACGCTTATTAACACACTGACGCCAAGAGCAATGAAGTAATAATACCACACAAAAGCAATCGGTGCAAAGCCTAAAATGGCATTTAATATAAGTGTCAAAATTCCGCCAACGATAAGCGATAAAATTATACCAACAATGCCGCTTAAAAGTCCAATCAAAAAGCTTTCAGTTGAAAAAATTCTTCGAATATCCTTCTTTCTCGCACCAATAGACTTAAGAGTTCCAATCTCGCGAGTTCTTTCAGAAACAGACATATAAAGCACAGTCAAAATCATAATAGCAGCCACAGTCAACGAAATCACTGAAATAATTATCATGGCAGTCGAGAAGGTAGACATCATTTCATTAAACATATTTGCCATATTCTCTTCCAGCGCACCAGAAAGTTCGTGTCTTGTGTTCAAATAATTGTTGATAAGCTTTGTCGTATCAAGTCCATCAGTCTTAATAAATATTGAAGTAGGATCAAGCCTTTTTGTGCCAAGACTATTAAAATCAACAAGCTCATTTAAATAATCATAATCAACATACATGATAAGCATATCAGCAAACATATTTACGTCTACAATAGCAGAAATTGTCACAGTCTCATCAATATTTACACCATTATAATTGAAAGTAATCTTTACTTCTTCGCCAAGTGCCTCTTCATTTTTTGTATAACCAAGAAGTTTAACTATTGCACTTGAAAGCATAATTTGGTTTTTGCCGCTCAAAGTTCCGCAAAGGAGGTTGTCATCAGAGTAATATGTTGGAGTAGTATAAACATAGAAAATGCTGCCTTGTTTGTCAACCTTTTCATCATTTTCAGTGACTTTGTACGTGAGTGTTGCCTGTTGTGACATACCTGTCATTATAGAAAAACCAAAAGATAAGTTTTCACTTGCAACTCGATAACTATTGTCAGTTCCTTCAAGAAAGGTGTTGATGTCATCGCGTATGCTTAAAATCTCATCATCGTCAAATGGGGTAGGTGAAAAGTAAGATGCAAAAGGATTTGAAGGGTCAAGAGGCTTGCCGTCTTTGTCCTTTCCACTATGAGTGATTGTCACAATGTCAGGGCTAGCGTAAGAGTTTGCCACTCCGCTTATGTATCCAGTAAGACCAGATCCAAGAGATAACATCATAATAAGTGCGATCAGCGAAATCGAAACACCAAATGCCATCAAAAAGTTTTTGGTCTTGCTCGCCCACATATTGTGGAAGGAAAGTCTTATCGCTTGCCACAACGACAAATTGCCATTTTTCTTTTTGGTAGGGGGTTGACTAGCAAAACTAGTGTTTTCATTTTTCTTATAAGAAGCAAGCTTTTCGTCGCGTATAACTTTGCCGTCAGAAATTTCAACAATGCGTGAAGAAACCGAAGCGATTTTTTCAGAGTGGGTGACCATGATGACCAACTTGCCACCATCAGCAATCTCCTTCAAAATGTCAAGGATTTGGAATGAAGTCTCACTGTCAAGTGCTCCAGTAGGCTCGTCAGCCAAAATAATCTCAGGGTCATTTATCAAAGCTCTGGCAATGGCAACTCGTTGCTTCTGACCGCCACTGAGCTGATTTGGCTTCTTTTTCAAATGCTTTTCAAGTCCAAGCCTTGAAAGCACTTCAGTCGCCTTTTTCACCTTTTCCTCGCCACTTACATTTGACAAGGTGAGTGCAATGGTCACATTGTCAAGTATAGAAAGCTGTGGTATAAGATTGAATGATTGAAAAACAAAACCCACTTTATTTTTGCGATAACTGTCAAAACCTTTGTCCTTCAACTTTTTCAAATTTTCGCCGCAAGCAACAATTTCGCCTTCAAAATCAGAATCCAGCCCGCCAATGATATTCATCAGCGTACTCTTTCCGCTCCCGCTCTCGCCAATAATAGAGACCAGTTCGCCTTTTTCAAACTCAAGATTGACGTCAGAAAGTGCCTTAAACGTCGTTTTGTTGCCAAGTTTATAAAATTTTGACACGCCTCTTATCAAAAGTTCAGCCATTTCACCCTCCTTTGTAAATTGTAAATTTATTTATTCTAGCAATATTATTACAATTTAATAATAGCACATTCTAAACCATAAGTCTTGCTTTTTTTAAAAATAATTGCAAATTCACACAAAAATCAAGGATTTTTTTACAACTCTTCACCATTTTCAAATTGAGAATTGTAAAGCTCTTTATAAAATCCGCCTTTTTTCATAAGCTCGTCATGACCTCCAACCTCAACAATCGAGCCATCTTTCATGACAATGATTTGGTCAGCGTTTTTGATTGTTGAAAGCCTGTGTGCAATCACAAAGCTTGTTCGTCCCTGCATAAGTCTATCCATGGCAGTCTGGATAAGCATTTCAGTCCTTGTGTCAACAGAGCTTGTCGCCTCGTCAAGTATAAGCATAGGTGAGTTCTGCACCATGGCTCTCGCAATGGTAAAAAGCTGCTTCTGACCTTGGCTGATTGCACTGTCTTCCTTCAAAACCATATTGTAACCTTGAGGCTCAGTCCTGATAAAGTGGTCGACGTTTGACATCTTGCAAGCTGCAACAATCTCTTCATCACTCGCACTAGGGTTGCCATAGGCGATGTTTTCACGAATAGTGCCTTCAAAAAGCCAAGTGTCTTGAAGCACCATGCCAAAAAGAGAGCGCACATAACTTCTGTTCATGTCTTTGGTCGAAACCCCATCAATCAAAATCTCGCCGCCATCAATCTCATAAAAACGCATGAGCAGGTTGACCATGGTGGTTTTGCCAGCACCAGTAGGGCCAACAATGGCAATCTTCTGCCCAGGCAGAGCAGTGAAGTTGAAATTGTGAATTATCTGTTTGTCTTTTGAATAACCAAAGTCAACATTTCTAAATTCAACCTTACCTTCAACTTTGTCCAGAACTTTGACCTTATCGCTTTCGTCCTCTTCTTCTTCGCTTTCAATAAACTCAAAAACACGCTCAGCCGCAGCGCCCATCATCTGAAGGTTGCCAGCAAGCATACCAATCTGCGAAATAGGTTGGTTGAACATTCTTATATATGTTACAAAAGTGATAATTGATGTTATAAATATCAAATCACTATTCTTCATTGCAATCCAAGCCCCAGCCAAAACAACAACTACATAAATGATATTGCCAATCGTGTTGATAATAGGGTGCATGAGCGAAGAGGTAAATTGCGCCTTCCTCGCTGAAGTTTTAAGCGTTCTGTTAAGGCTATCAAATTGTCTCCATGCCTTCTGCTCACCATTGAAAGCTTTGACAACATTGTGAGAAGAAAATATCTCTTCAATATGCCCATTCAGTTCGCCCAAACTTTTCTGCTGAGTGACATAATATTTTTGATTGAATTTGACAATCAAAATCAAAACGCCAAAAGCGAGCGGAATTTCAGCAAGTGCAATCAATGTAAGCTCCCAGCTTATCGTAAACATGATGATAGGTATAGCAACAATCATGGTAATGCTAGAAATCAAACTTGTGATAGAACCATTAAGTCCACGACCAACAGTGTCAACGTCATTTGTCACTCTAGAAATAACATCACCAAAACTTGTCTTGTCAAAATATCTCAAAGGCAAACGGTTGATTTTGGTTGAAAGACTACTTCTTAAGTTTTTTGTAATAGTGGTTGAAACCTTTGACATCAAAAAGCCTTCAAAATAACTTAAAAACATAGAAATAAGATAAATTAATACCAAAATAAGTCCAATATTGTTGATTTTTTCAAGTGTGAAATCAGGCGAGCCTAAAACCTCCATCATTTCATTTAAAATTCTAGGCCCAACAATAGACAAGCCTGTCGCCAAAATCGCAAGCCCAACGCCCAAAACCATCAACCATTTGACAGGTGCAATGGTCTTAAACAAAACCTTCATAGAGCCTTTCTTTTTCTCATTTCTCTGCGCGCCAGCTTTGCCAGCCTTAATCTTTGCCATATTACAACTCCTCCTGTGAAAGCTGCGAAAGTGCAATTTCTTTATAAACAGAGCAGCTTTTTAAAAGTTCCTTATGCTTGCCCATGCCCACAACTTTGCCTTCGTCAAGCACAATAATCTTATCAGCGTTCATAATAGTGCCAATTCTTTGCGCAACAATAAGCTTTGTCGCACTCTTTGTATGCTTGTTAAGAGCAGATCTGAGCGTCTTGTCTGTCTTGTAGTCAAGCGCTGAAAAACTGTCGTCAAATATGAATATCTCAGGATTGCGAACAATCGCTCTCGCAATAGAAAGTCTCTGCTTCTGACCGCCAGAAACATTTGTGCCGCCTTGTGCTATCTCATATTCAAGCCCGCCTTCGAGAGAATAAACAAAGTCAGCTTGAGCTATCTTCAAAGCTTTCTCAACCTCTTCATCAGTGGCATTTTCATTGCCATACAAAATGTTCTCTTTCACGCTTCCACGAAACAGAACTCCACGCTGCGGAACATATCCAATCTTGTCATGAAGGTCACTCATTTTATAATCTTTTACATTGACGCCATCAATCAAAATATTGCCTTCTGTCGCGTCATAAAATCTAGGCACAAGATTTATAAGCGTACTCTTGCCACTTCCTGTCGAGCCAATAAATGCAATCGTCTGCCCAGCTTTGGCAGCAAATGAAATATGCTCAAGCACATACTCGTCAGCGTCAGGGTATTTGAACGAAACATCTTCAAAAACAATGCTGCCACTCTCTTTTGCCTCTTCACCTTCGCCATCAAACAAAGTTGACTTGGTCTGCAAAATCTCATTCACACGCTTCGCTGAAACCATGCCTCTAGGCACAAACATGAAAAGCATAGAAAGGGTGAGAAAAGCAAAAATGATCTGCATCGAATATTGTGTAAATTCACCAATGTTTGCAATGGCGTTTATGTCTTGCCCATAAAGATAAGCCGTCAGCCAAACAATGGCAAGCCCAGTGCCAGACATAAGCAGCATCATCGCAGGGTCAATCACAGCCATAACTCTCTGCACAAACCTCTCCATCTTGGTCAGTTCACTATTGACTTTTTCAAACTTGGCCTCTTGCAACTTTTCAGCAGAATTGGCTCGCACAACCTTAAGTCCAGTCAAATTCTCACGCGTAACAAGGTTCAAATTGTCAATTTTCTTCTGGATTTTCTTGAATTTAGGCACGGCCACAAAAAATACAAACAAAACAACAAGAAGCAAAAAGCAAACAGAAACCACATTAACAATAGACAAACTCGTCGAAATCTTGACAATCTTAAGGATTGCAATCACAGCAGTGATAGGTGCAGTGACACCAAGATTTAACAATAAGATAAGCACTTGCTGCAGCTGAGTGATGTCGTTTGTAGAACGCGTAATAAGTGAAGCAATTGAAAATTTGTTTATCTCGTTCATAGAAAAGTTGTTGACTTTCTTAAAAACTTCGCCTCTAAGTCTAGCCATAAGATTGGTCACCACTAGCGCTGAAAGATAACTTACAACAATGGTGCAAAAAAGTATGCCGCCAACATAACCCATCATCTCAAGCGACTTCAAAATAATAGGCTTCAAATCTTGCGACTCAATCACGCCGCCCACCATCTTGAGTATCTCGCTCAAACATTCGGGCAGGGCAAGATTGCAAAAAACTTGCACAACCAAAAGTGCCAAAACGCCCAAAATCAAAAGCCATTCATACCATTTCAAATATTTAAGTTGTCTAAACATTGCTTTCTCCTTAAATTTCAATCATTATTATAAATATACATCATATCAACTTCTATATAT
>CARTDZ010000006.1:22049-39552 GCA_949067325.1 uncultured Eubacteriales bacterium
AACTAAAAAAAAGCTATTATAGGCATAAAAAACAAGAGCAAAAAAGCAAAAAAAACAGCGCAAAAAGGCCAAACTTAAAAAAAATCAAAAAATTTTGAATAAATGCTTTGCTTAAAAGCATCTATTGTGATAGAATATATCAAAACAAAGGGGGAATTATGTGCAGATCTTTAAGAAAAAAAGAAAAGGTGATTGACCCAATCATTCATGACGAAGAAGGCAATTTCTCACTCTCAAATGGCGTGCATATCTTGAACAAATGTGAAAACGTCTCTCTTTCGGGCAGTGCAATCGTGCTTGAAAGCTTCAACTGCACATTCAAAGAAATTTCAGGCAAAGCAAAAATCCAAATGGCTGAAAACGTAACAATAGACAAACTCTGCGGCAAGGCAAAAATCGGTCTTTTCAAAAGCGGAAAAATCACCGAAGTGTCAGGCAAAAGCTCAATCACAACAATAAATGATTGCACAATAGACTATGTCAAAGGCAAGGCTATGGTAGGCACTATGAACGGCGGCTTCATTCGTTTCGTCGATGACCATGCAGAACTTGCTACAATCACCGACGGACGTGTTATGTTCGTTCGCAACAAGGCAAGAATAGTCACCATGATAAAAGGCTCAATCATAGGCATTTTAAACAACGCAAAACTCGTCAGTATGCTTTCAGGCGATTTGACTTATCTTTTAAATGACGCCAAAGTCGGCACCATGAACGACGGCAACATCAAACTCTTCGCTGACAATAGTGAAGTGTCAACTTTCAATAAAGGCAAAATAGACGAAATGCTTGGCAAAAGCGTGATCGCAGCCAGCCTTGACGGCGAAATCGGCTATCAAGACAAACAAACAATCATTCTCTATAGCCCAAACGAAAGCGCAAAAAGAATGAATGAATACAAACAAATCAAAGCAGAACTCGCCCAAAAAGCAGGTGAGCAACCAGCAGAAAATGTCTCATCAAAAAATTTAAAATCAGAAGCTGAAAAAGAAATTTCAAACCAAAACAATCAAGACCAAAATCAAAAAGACTTGAAAAAAGAACAAGAAGAAACCAAGTCGCCAGTCAAAAGACGTGTAAAAACAAAACAACTCAAACTTGACGATCTCACTCTTCAAAATCAAACAACCAAAGATGACAAGAAAAACTAAAAAGGAAAAACAATGTTTCTAGACGCACTTGTCGATGCTCTGAAAGATACTGCTCTCGTGCTGCCAATACTTTATCTCTCATATCTTCTAGTCAGTTATTTTTCACATAGCCAAAACAAAAAATATTCCAAAATTTTGCACCATACAAAAAAAGCAGGGCCTTTGTTTGGTGCTTTTTTAGGTTGCGTTCCACAATGCGGCTTCTCTTCAGTTATAAGCAGCCTCTACTCAAAACGAGTGGTCACTCTAGGCACTCTTATGGCCGTCTTCATCGCAACAAGTGACGAAGCTATACCGCTCATGATCGCAAACCCTCAATTTATTCCAAAGCTCCTTATTCTTCTTGCCGTGAAAGTGGTTTTGGCAATTATTCTTGGCTACCTCGTCGACCTCACACTCAGCCTCTTCCATCGCAAAAAACAAAAACCTGAAGAAGAAATTGAAGTTCCTCATCAGCACGAACATGGCCATAGCTGCACCAAAAATATCTTTCTTGATGCACTCAGACATACCGCAATCATAGTGGCTTACATATTTATTATCACGCTTGCAATAAACCTAGTTCATGAATACTATGGCGGCCTTGAGCCACTTCAAGTCTTATTTACTGACAACAAATATATTCAAGTTTTGGTCGCAGCACTAGTGGGTTTGATTCCAAATTGTGCCGCTTCAGTGTTTATCGTTGAGCTATATATGGAGGGCGTGATATGTTTTTCAGCCCTCGTCGCAGGCCTATGTGCAGGGGCGGGTGTGGGCTTAATCGTACTTTTTACAACCAACTTTAAAAAAATCTATCAAAACCTTGGAATAACCTTACTTTTGTACATTTTTGCAATAATATGTGGTATTTTGACAACAGTTTTACCAATTTAGTCGAAAAGTGTTGACTAAAGCGACCTTTTATGTTATAATTTTGTAAAAAAATAAAAGGGAGGGCAAAGAAAATGTCAAACACAAACGAAAACATGACGCAAGAAAGCTTGAAAGAAATACTCATAAGAAAGCTAGGAATTTATGAACTTCGTGCAGTGGCTCGCGAAATAGGCATTCCATCGCCAACCACAAAAAGAAGAAATGAACTTGTTGATCTGATCGTGGAAAACAGAAACAGACTGCAATCTGGCATGATAGCAAATCTCACTCTCACTCGAAA
This sequence comes from uncultured Eubacteriales bacterium, assembly GCA_949067325.1. Lineage (GTDB taxonomy): Bacteria > Bacillota > Clostridia > Christensenellales > UBA1242 > Caccovivens. Next base: position 24,357 of record CARTDZ010000006.1, read on the forward strand.
GGGCAGGCCATACAAAAAACTTAGCTCACTCGACAAAATCATAAGTGCAGTATCTTTTGACGACGAAACTCTTCCAAACCAAATTCAAAAACCAGCACCAAGTTATGACAGCCTGATATGTTTTGCTCAAGAAATTCCAAATTTCGAAAAAGTAGGCAAAAACGAAAGAATACTAAAAGGTGTGCTTCGCAAAGCCAATAGCGCAGCATATTTTATAGACACTGAAGAGGGCATAAAAGTATTCGTTCCAGATGATTTGACAGAAAGATACAACCTCTCGCAAGGTGATCTGCTTTCTACCAGAAGCTCTCAAATAAACAGCCAAGGTCAATATATCGTCAACGAAATACTAGAAGTCAACTTCAAAAGAATAGAAGACCACAAGGTCAAAGATATTCCTCTTGCAAACCCAATCATCTCTCGCGAAAAATTGCAGTTTGGTTACGCTTCAATTTCTTGCGGCCGTCGCAATGCTGTCAAATTTGCTACTGATATCTTTGAAGATAGCCGTTTTGAAGCTTTGTGCAAAGATTGCAAAGACCGCAAAATTAAGGTTATCGTCCTCGGCTTAAACATCTCTTTTGAAAACGATATCCTCTATCGCAGTATCGACAATGTGACTTCTCTCACAACCACATATGGAACTCATTGTGCAAGTGGCCTTGATCGCGTGGTAGACACAATCGCGCTCTGTCAAAAACTTACTCAACGCGGCCATAAAGTCCTTCTCTTCATCAACGATATCGTCGAGCTTCTTCGAACGCTTGACAAATACTACGGCAGCAGTGAGCAGTCAGACGGCCATTCAGTAGAATCGGTAGTGGTTGCTCAAAAATTGCTCTCTCTTGGCAGGGCATACGACAACGGCCTCTGGACAACGCTCCTCGTGGCTTATCGTGATAGCGACGCAAAAGAAACGTTCCTAAACAACGAACTCTTTAAGGTAAGCGCAAAAATCGACTAAGGCAATTTGAAATAAAAATTTTCAAATTCTGCATAAAAACAAAATAATGCAACATATTAAAATTGTTCGGCAAATGAATTATGAGCCCGAACGCAAAAAACAAGCTTCAAATGGACTGTTATCAAAGTTCGCTAAGGAAGCTTGTTTTTTTATCTGACAACTTTCTTTAAACTTTTACCTCGCTTTTGTTTGCAAATTTTCATATATAAATATATAATAATCATATATGTTCGGCTTTTTTGACTCATATTTCCTTCTATTTGGACTAAAAATCACTTACTATGGCTTCATAATCGCTCTCGGCATGGCCTTAGGCGTTTTTCTCGCCTGCAAAAACGCTCGCCTTCGCGGCCTCAAAAGCGACGACGTGCTTATAATTGCGTGTTACGTACTTCCGCTATCTATTCTTGGAGCTAGGGCATATTATGCAATTTTTAGCGAACAAAACATCACCTTTCTCGAGTTTTTACAAATCTGGAATGGCGGCATGGCCATTTATGGCGGCGTGATTGGTGGTGCAATAGGAGTGACACTTTATTGCATAATCCACAAAAAGAACTTTTTGGACGTGGCAGACGTTGTTGCTCCATCACTTATTTTGGGTCAAGCACTAGGCAGAATAGGTTGCTATTTTGCAGGCTGCTGCTATGGCGTCGAAGTTCAAAATCCAGCCTTTCAAACCTTTCCTCTTTCAACTCAAATAGAAGGGGTGTGGCACTTGTCAACTTTCTTTTATGAAAGCTTGTGGGATCTTCTTATCTTCATTCTTCTGTTCTTCCTACTTCGAAGTTGCAAATTCTCTCAACGAGGAGTGATAGCTTCATTCTATCTCATAGGCTACGGTCTTGGCAGATTTTGGATAGAGGGCTTGCGTGGTGATAGCCTTATGATAGGAAGCATTCGCACTTCACAGCTGTTAAGCATAATCCTAGTTTTTGTAGGACTTATACTTCTTCTTGTTTATTATATACTTATAAAAAAGAACGTCAAAAAAGCTTTTGCACCATTTCCACTTCCAAAAGAGAAAAAGAAGACTAAAAAACCAAAATTAAGCCAATAATATAGAGCATGAGAGGAAGGATTTTAAATATAAAAAAATCTAGCATTCTTAGATGCTCTTTTTTGTTGACTTGGCTGTTAATAATTGGCGAAATTCTTCTTTCAACTCTTCTTTTAAAAAACAACTATCTTTGGTTTTATGGCTTGTGTCTGTTTTTAGGCCTTCATTTGCTTTTAAAATCAACACTTTTTCATCTCGACTCTTGCTGTTATTTTGGCTTTCTGCTTTTCTTTATCGGCATAAGCGGCATTCTAGCAAATTTCACTCCGCTCGGCCACATATTTCTTACTTTGATTACCTTCGCTTTCGGCCTCGCAAGCATACTGACTTACCTGTTCTTTGATCAGCAATTCCATTTTTTTATCGCAATTATCCTATTTTTCGTGGCAATTGGCGTATTTTTCAGTCAAATAGGTTTAATTCCTTTCTGGATTTCTCTTGCAATTTTGGCAGTAGGTGTGCTATTATTTATATTGAAATATCTAGTATTCGTAAAAAGGAGCTAAAAAAAATGTTTTCCACTGAGTTTAATGGTTACAACAAAAGTGAAGTAGAAAGTTTTATCGCAAAGCTGAAGGCAGAACACGAGGCCTCACTCATGGAGGAAAAACTCAAAGTGCTAGAGTCAGAAAAAAAACTGCTTGACTACAAAAGCCGCAGCTATGACCTTGAAAATCGCGAAAGAAGCATCATGTCAGCACTTGACCTTTTTCGCAAATATGAAGACGAAGGCAAGCGCAATTTAAGCGAACTCAAAGCCACTCAGCTCAAAATGGTATATGGCCAAATAGAGATCCTTTTTCAAGAACTTTCAATCAAATATCCAGGAATACAAGACAACAGTTCACTACGCAAAATATCAACAGACATACAAAATATTCTCAATCAGCTCGATTTTAGCGAACGTGCAGAGCTTACCAACCCAATAAAAACCGAAAACGACTCAATGCGTATGCTTCTCAACAAAATGCAGGGCTATCGCAAAGTTCAGGACACACCTCGTGAGGTAAAAATTGATCGCACGACCAGTGAAAAAAACTTTATCCGCCCAGTTACTGACATGACCCTTGAAGAAGACGACAACTATTCAAATCTCGTTGACAAATTTCTAGCCGCCAAACCAGAACAATCAAATCGCTCACTTCAAAGCTCAGGCTTCGATCTTAAAGAAGCCATAAACCCAAAAGACGACCTCGCAGAAATTATGAAAGCTTTCGACTTTTATTCAAATGACGATGAGTAAATTTCAAAAAAAACGTCTAAATCTTAGACGTTTTTTTTACTTTCAATCGAATTTTTTAATAAATTTTTAATCAAATCTTGAAATAAGCAAATTGCCAAACAATCCAATTTTTAATCAAATCTTGAAATAAGCAAAATAACCAAATAGCAAATAGCCAAAATTTTTAATCAAACCGTATTGCGCCGCCATTTACATCAAAACAAGCGCCAGTAATATAACTTGCCTCTTCACTTGAAAGAAAGAAAATCAACGAAGCAACATCTTCGGACTGCCCAAATCGTTGCAGGGGAATTTGCCCCAAGCATTCCTCTCTGTTTTCTCCAACAATGCCACTTGTCATTTTCGTTTCAATAAAGCCAGGCGCAACGGCATTGACCCTTATCCTAAAAGGAGCATATTCAACAGCCAGCGATTTTGTCAAAGCAACTATTCCACCTTTTGAAGAAGCATAAGCCACTTCAAAACTTCCTCCAGTTTCACCCAAAATTGAAGCGACGTTTACAATATTTCCATGCTTTTGTGCTGTCAAAAATTTGAGCGCTTCGCGACAAGAAATCATAGTGCCTTTCAAATTTGTATTTATAATTTCCTCAATCTCGCCGTCTCTTACTTCAATAAAAAGCTTTTCCTTCAACGCCTGCCCAGCACAATGCACAACGCTATCTATGTATTCAAATCTTTCAAAAGCGGACTTATAAAAAGCTTTTATGCTCTCAACGTCTTCCAAAGCGTATAAGAAGCTTGCAACTTCCACACCAAAACTCTCAATCTCTCTTTCAAGCTCTTCAACAGACGCTTTGTGTCTTGCAAGCACAACATTATATCCACGCCTTGCAAAAAGCAGGGCGGTAGCCCGCCCAATTCCGCTACTTGCACCAGTTATAATCACACTTTTTCTTAACATATCCAAGCCACCCCAATAGCAGGACCAATATGAGCAGCCACAACAGGCCCAATCTCGCCTTCAAAAGTAGGCACACCTTCAAACTTGCCAACAAGCTTCTCTTTCAAAAGCTCAAAAAACTTGCTGTTTGCAATGTGAATTATAAAAAGCCTCTTGATGTTTTTTGGTATCATCGAAACAATATCCAAAATCGCTTTGTTGATGCCAATGGTCTTCTTCTCACAGCCTAAAACACCTTTTTTAAACTTCAAAATAGGTTTAAGCTGCAAAATAGACCCAATCGTAGCACTGACTTTGCCAATTCTGCCGCCTCGCGCCAAGTATTCAAGCGAATCAGGCACAAAGCAAATAGAACTGTTCTCTTGCAAAGCCTCAACAGCTGCGACTATCTCCTCGCGACTTTTGCCGGCCTTGATCATATCTACGCATTCCATAATATAACCCCAAGTGTTCTGGCAAGCTGACTTTGAGTCAACAATAGTGATCTTCTCAGGATCTTTGCACTGATTTTTGGCAAGAATAGCAACTGAATTTGTGCCAGAAAGACTTGCTGAAATGGTGAAAACTATTGCTTCATCATCGTTGTCAATAATCTCATTAAAACAATTCACAAAATCAAGAAGAGAAGGTTGGCTTGTCTTAGGAAAAACCTTGTTTTTAGTGAACTTTTCAAAAAACGCGTCATAACTGCCAGGCAACCCCTCATCAAATTCTTCTTCCTCAAAAAGCACCCTAAGCGGTATAACTTTGATGTCTTCTTGCTCCAAATATTCTTTTGGAATATAGGCCGTAGAATCGGTTAAAATTTTAATCATAAAAACTCCTTAAAAGTTAAAATTATTTTAACACACTTTAAATATTATTCAAAATATTTTGCATCTATTTTTATTTTTTTAAATTTTTTCAACATCGCTTGTCTTTTTTTTGACAAGATTTTTAAAAAATGTTATAATTACAATACTAAGAACGGGGGAGAGATGGCAAATAAAAATAATATCAACCTTATTATCGACTCAGATACAGCCAATGATATAGATGACTGCTTTGCAATAGCTTACGCCTTTGCAAACAAAGACAAGCTAAATATCGAAGCTATCACAATTGCGCCTTTTGTAGACAAAAAACGACACATCACAGTTCGTGATAGCATAATAGAAGGCGCTTTGGAAGCCAGTCGAACTCTTCGCTATGTGGGCGTAAAAGACAATTCAATCATCTACAAGGGCAGTGAAAGCTTTTTTACAAACCTACATGACAAAACAAGTCCAGCAGTTGAAAAAATTATCGCCACTGCAAAAGAAAAAGAAATCACAATAGCCTGCCTCGGCCCTCTCACAAATGTGGCAATAGCTCTCTCAAAAGCTCCACAAATCAAAAACAATATTTCAATAGTTTGGCTAGGTCTTTCTCATACTTTTATGGAAGAATTTACCGATACCAACTATCGCACTGACAAAAAAGCCTTTGAATTTCTTATAAAAAGCGGCGTGCTTATGACAATAATTCCATCATATGTAGGCAAGTTTATAGTAACAAGCAAAAACAATTTTGAAAAGACTGTCGCTGTAAATGATATTGGCCGTTATCTTCTTAGAAAAATCAAGGCAGATGAATTTAATAATGACGATCTGGGATTAAAAACTATCTATGATCTAGCTCCAATAGTTTATATAATAAATCCAAATTGGTTTAAAACAAAGGCTATTTCAGCAAACAGGCTTTTAAAAGAACAGTCAAAAATATCAATGGGCGTTCTTGTAAATTATGTCTATGATATGTTGCCAAACCAAGTGGTTTGGAAGGACTTTGTTGCAAAAGTAACAAAATTTGGCAATGAGATCACTCCAAATAAAACATTTTTCATCTCAGACACACATTTTTCAAATATGAGAGATTACAATCTTGAAAAAACGCCATTTCGTAATATAAAAGAATATGACGCTGAGCTTGTTCAACGCTGGAATAGTGTGGTGTCAGACGCAGACATGGTTTATCACATCGGAGACTTTGGCAATTATGAAATGATAAAGCATTTAAAAGGACAAGTCATTCTCGTCTGTGGAAACTATGAAAAGGCTGACTATGGCAATGATTTTGCAAGCTTTAGAGAAAGACTTATTGCTTTGGGCTTTAAAGATGTTGTAAAAGACGGAATGTTTTTAAACGAAAAATTTGAAGGTCAAGATATATATTTGACACATAAGCCAAGAGATTGCAAAAAAGACTGCCTGAATCTTTTTGGCCATGTTCACGATTTGAAACCACTCAAAAGAAATGGCTTCAATGTTTGTACAACATATCATCACTTCACACCAGTTCCTTTAAAACTGGTCAAGAAACATTTTGCTTTCATAAAACATTTTGCAGATCAAGATGTCTTTGAAAACTAAGAATTTGTCAACTTTAAGAATGATAAATATTAAATTATTAATAAGAGAAACAAATTTTTATAATTTTTTATAAAAAATGGTCAATTTCTCTTGACATCTTATCCAAATTATTATAAAATAATCAGGCAAGCTTGTTTGACGGGGTGTGGCTCAGTTGGTAGAGCGCGTGGTTTGGGACCATGAGGTCGGGGGTTCGAGACCCTCCACCCCGACCAACAAACGAGTTTCGCTGTGGGCCTTTAGCTCAGTTGGTTAGAGCAACCGGCTCATAACCGGTCGGTCCGGGGTTCGAGTCCCTGAAGGCCCACCATATCCATAAAAAGCGTGTTTCTTTTTCAGGGACAAGCAACCTAAAGGTTGCAATTGCTCCGCAATGAACCCCGTACAGGGGGTCGGAGCAGCCTGCCGAAGAAACAATGCTCCGACCCAAAAGGTCAAAACCATAACTGCATTGCATATTTCGCAATTGCGCTTGTGGCTCGGTAGTTCAGTTGGTTAGAACGCCAGCCTGTCACGCTGGAGGTCGTGGGTTCGAGCCCCATTCGAGTCGCCAAAAATGAAAAACAACAAAGGTTGTTTTGTCATAGCTTAACTCTAAATGAGTAAAAAGCAAAAATTGCCCCCAAGGGCAAAAAATCATCAAATTGATTACCTTTTTGATGAAAATGAGCAAAAAAACAAAGTTGCAACAATTCGCAATGCCAAAAAGCAACAAGTTTTATTTGCAAACATGCCCTGATAGCTCAGTCGGTAGAGCAAAGGACTGAAAATCCTTGTGTCGTTGGTTCGATTCCAACTTAGGGCACCATAGTGTTTCATAGCAAAAATAATAATTTTTAAAATGGAACATAAAATCATTATGCTTCTGGCGAAAGCTTCGCATGAGAGTTGCGACAAATCGCCAACGGAACGAGAAGTGTAGTGCAATTTCGTTTGGTCGCAGAAAAAGGAAACTTGCGATCAAATGGTATGGATTTATTTTTTATAAATTCGGATATATCAAAAGCAAGAGTTCCGTTTTGCTGGTGTGGCTCAATGGTAGAGCAGCTGACTTGTAATCAGCAGGTTGAAGGTTCGATTCCTTTCACCAGCTCCAAAAGCACCTTTCGAGGTGCTAAAATTTTATGGGTAGATTGCAGAGCGGCCAAATGCAACGGACTGTAAATCCGTCGGTTACACCTTCGGTGGTTCGAATCCACCTCTGCCCACCAAAAACGCTATATTCCTTTATTTTAAAGGAATGTAGCGATTTTTTTAGTCACATGAAAAAACATTTTTAGTCACATAAGTTTTTGGTCATATAATTTTATTTTAATCTCTGCATTTCTTATCCACTTAAGACCCTTTTTAGGATCTGCTTCCAATTTTACTTCCATTCAACCTTGACCAATTGCCAAATTTTGAAATGCTATCTTACGCTTCTGCCAAATATTAACTAGGCCATAAAGTTTAAAAATAGCGCTGCAAAACCTATAAGCATTTATGTGCTTGACTTTGTGGTGGGACTGTTTTTTTTATAATCTGGCGAATTTTAAAAATAGCCCTAAGGCTTCTTGGCAACAAAAATATAAAAAGTAAAAAAATCAAACACAAACCTACAAATATATTTAACAAAATAAAAAAATAAAACCTAAATCTGCAAAAAAATATGCCAAAAATAAAAATTGCAAAAACCGCAACTACAAAGCGGTTTTTTTGTCGATATTTGTTTGCATAATTTGAAAAAAATATGATAGAATGAAAAAGTAAAGCAAAATTATAAAACAAAAATGGAGGAATGGATTTATGATAGTTGCGTTTACTGGTATAACAGGCAATATGGGAATAGAAACGCTGGCTGAGGTAACAAAAATCCAAGAAATAGACAAGTTCAAGTTTTTAGTGCTTGAAAAAGATAAAAGAATAAAAAAGCTTCTCAAAAAACATAAAAAACTTAAAAACAAGTTTGAAGTCATTTATGGCAATCTGAAAGATGTCAACGCTTGCCAAAAATTGGTTGAAAATGCTGACTATGTTATCGGACTTGCGGCAGTAATTCCGCCTACTTCAGATCAACACCCACAGTGGGCGATCGACTGCAATGAAATAGGCGCAAAAAACCTTGTCGCAGCTATTGAAAGAGAGAAAAATCAACCCAAGTATATTCACATCTCAACCGTCGCACTTTACGGAAACCGCAACACTGGCCATATCTACGGCAGGGTAGGTGATCCTCTTCTAGTCAGCCCTTATGATATATATTCGGCCACAAAACTTCGCGGCGAATTTGCAGTTCTTGAAAGCAATATAAAATCATGGGCGGTTATTCGTCAAACAGCAATGCTTCATCAAAATATGCTCACCGACAATATGAATGATGGCCTTATGTTCCACACATGCTTTGATGCACCTCTCGAATGGCTGACCGCTCATGATAGCGGTGTGCTTATAGCAAACATACTCAAAAACGATATAAAAAAAGATCTCGGTTCAAAGTTCTGGAAAAAGGTTTATAACATCGGTGGCGGCAAGTCCAACTGCGTAACAGGTTATGAAACCCTTGACGATGGCTTTAAGCTTATCGGCGGCAGCATAAAAAACTTCTTCCGTCCAAACAGCAGTGCAACTCGAAATTTTCATGGCGTGTGGTACTTTGATAGCGACGTTCTAGACAAAATGTTCAAATACCGCTCTCAAACAAACGCTGATTTTTGGAAGGAATATCAAAAAAAGCACGCATACTTTTCGCTCGCAAAACTTCTTCCTAAATCGCTTATCAGAAAAGCTGCTATCGAACGCCTTTACAAAAACCCAAATTCACCAAAATATTGGGCAAAGCATAAGGACGAAGCCAAACTTATCGCATATTTTGGCAAAGATGCATATCAAAATCTTCCAAAGACTTTGCAAGAACAAAAACTTCTTTGCGAACAACCAAATTATCAAAAAATAAAAAATCCAAAAACCGCTCCAAAACTTGATTATGGCTTTGATATTGACGGCGAGATCACTCTTAAAGACTGCCAAAACGTAGCCAAAATGCATGGAGGCAAGCTTATCTCCAAAAAATTTGTCGATCCATATACCAAACTTGAATGGAAAACGCAAGACGGTGAAAACTTTTTTGCCACGCCATACACTGTTCTCAAGGCTGGTCACTGGTTCAACTCAATATACAAAGATTATGTTTGGGAATTTGACCGCCTATCTCAAAAAGATAAAGTGTTTGCTCAAATCTGGTATGACAGCCATGACAAAAATGAAAATTATCGCTACTATTTAGACAAAAACTTTGTCGCGAAAATAACAGAATTTAACAACTAAAACCTCTTTACAAAACCACTGAAAGACAAATAGCTAAAAAAACCAAAAAGCTTTATCTAGAAATTGTAAAAAATCAAAACAAAAGAAATTGACTTAAAAGGAAAAATTATGAAAGCTCTTCTATGTTATTTCTCAGGCACAGGCAATACCAAAAAAGTTGTCAGCGAATTTGCAAACAATTTTGATGGCCAAACTCATTCAATCGACCTTGTAAAAATTGAAGAGGGCACAATTCCAAATCTCGAAGACTATGACGCGCTTGGCATAGCTTATCCTATTCACGCTTTCAACGCACCATCAATCGTTGTTGACTTTGTCAAAACTCTTCCAAAACAGCAGTCTACAAAAAAACTTTTTATCATCAAAACTTCAGGAGAACCACTCGCACTCAACAATATCTCATCGCTCAAAATCACAAAACTCCTCAAAAAACGCAACTTCATTCTTACCAACGAATATCATCTTGTCATGCCATACAATATGATTTTTCGCCACACTGATACAATGGCATACAAAATGTGGCAAACTGCAACAAAAATATTGCCAATCATCTATCATGAAATCACAACAAACAAACCAGTCAAACTTAAACATATCTTTCTCGGCAGCTTTTTGGCTTGGATTTTTCGCATTGAATTTTGGGGCGGTCGCTTCAACGGCAAAAAATATAAGGTCAATGCAAATTGCATTCATTGTGGCAAGTGTGCAAAAATGTGTCCAGTCGGCAACATAAAAATCGACGAAAGCGGCAACTTCCATTTTGGCAACAAATGTATAATGTGTATGCGCTGCTCAATGTTATGCCCAACCAATGCGATAAAAATAGGTTGGTTTGAAGGGTGGAAAGTTCATGGAGCATACACCTTCAAAAAACCAGAAAAGCCAGAAGAAGAACGTCACAAAAAATACTGCAAAAAATCATACGAGAAATACTTTGCAAAGTGGCAACAAAAAATCCTCGAATTTGACGAAGAAACTAAAAGCAAAAACAAATCAAATAAAACCATTTAAATATTTCGCCAAAAATATATAAAATAAAAAACAATACTTAAAATTTTAAGCGAATTTGTTTTGAAAATATATGCAAATATGATAAAATAACAATAAGGAGGGCAGAAAAATGGCTAAAAAAGGAAAAGATTATTTCGGACTTGGCAGAATTGTAAGTATAATCCTTGCAATTATTCCTGTAACAGCTTGGCTTCTTGGTGCTTTCACAAGATTTACAGAAGGCAAAATCGTTGCTGGAATCCTTCGCCTTGTATTCGGCTTCTGGATTGTTTGGGTCATTGACCTTGTGCTTATGATCCTCAAGGGAAGAATTTTGCGTCTTCTCAACATCTAAAAAGATCGGCTAAAAACAGCCGATTTTTTTAGTTAACAAAAGGTTTTCAAAGAAAGGCAAACAGCCTTTCTTTTTTCTTGTCAATTTTTCGAGCAAAGAGGACAAAGTTTGCACAAAAATATGTGTTATCCTAAATTTGAAAAAGGAGGGGGTATGCATATCAAAAGCAAAATCTACAAAAACACACTTTATGTTCTTCTTTGCGGCGAACTAGACGAACACAGCGCTACTCACACGCGTTCAACGTTAGACAGTGTCTTCTCGGGTGGCAACTTCAATCAAGTGATAATTGACCTTTCGGAGCTGGAATTTATGGACAGCACAGGAATAGGAGTTCTAATCGGTCGCTACAAAAAAATGAAAGCAAGGCATATTCCAATCTTTATCACAAATCCTTCAACCCATGCTGAAAAAATATTTAAAATGACAGGGCTGTATGACATCATGCCCAAAATTGTATAAGCAAAAAGGAGAGCGTTATGAAAAAAAACAACTCAAATATATTTGAAATCACTTTCGAGGCAAAGTCAATAAACGAAGGTTTTGCCCGTATATGTGTGGCAGCTTTTTGTGTTCAGCTCAACCCATCGGTTGACGAAATATCAGATATAAAAACAGCGGTATCTGAAGCTGTCACAAACTGCGTCGTTCATGCCTATCCAAATGGAAAAGGCTTGATCAAACTCCGCTGTGAAATCGTGGGCAACAAAGTGATCATAGAAATCAGTGACAATGGTGTGGGCATAAAAGATATCAAGCAGGCACGTGAGCCATTTTTTACCACCAAGCCAAACGAAGAGCGAAGCGGAATGGGCTTTGCGGTTATGGAAGGCTTTATGGATACTCTTTCAGTTGAAAACAACCAAAATGGCGGCACAAAAGTCATAATGAGCAAGTGTATAGCCGCAGAAGCCAAACTTACGGTAGGTGAATAATGCTTGACACAGAAATCACACTTGAATTGGTCTCAAAAGCTCAAAAAGGTGACCAACAAGCGAAATCTGTGCTGATTGAAGAAAACTCGCCACTTATAAAAAGCGTAATCAAACGCTTTCGTGACAAAGGAATCGAGTATGACGACCTTTATCAAATAGGTTGCATAGGCTTCCTCAAAGCCATAAACAATTTCAATGCTGACTTCAACGTAAAATTCTCAACCTACGTTGTGCCAATGGTGATCGGCGAAGTAAAACGTTTTATGCGTGACGACGGAGCAATAAAAGTGTCGCGAGCCTTAAAAACTCTCAATCTGCAGATTAACAAGTTTGTTGAAGCCTACAGCGGCCAGCACCAAACAAAACCCACAATCGAACAAATTGCCAAACACTTCAATATAGACGAACAAGAGGTGGTGCTTGCCATGGACTCTGCCAAAATGCCACTTTCGCTATACGCTCCAATAGAAGAAGAGGGAAGCACGCTGACTGTAATCGACCGCGTGGATATGCAAGGCGACAACTCAAATATTCTAGAAAATCTTGCCCTGAAAGAAATGATAAAACATTTGGACGAACGCGATAGAAAAATAATAATGTTGCGCTACTACTTTGACAAAACGCAGTCAGAAATAGCTCAAGAACTTAAAATCTCTCAAGTCCAAGTATCTCGCCTAGAAAACAAAATTCTAGAAAGCCTTCGCACCAAACTCTCTTAAAAAATTGCAATTTCATGCAAAAAAACTTAAATCAATCAAACGTACTTGTGTAAGAACATTAATAAGAAATATTAAAATTTAAAATATTCAAAAGAAAAAAATATTAAAAAATTTAAAAATAATAAAATAAAAACGAAACAAAAAAAACGAAAACAATAAAAACGAAACAAAAAAAACGAAAACAATAAAAAACGAAAACAATAAAAAACGAAACAAAAAAACGAAAACAATAAAAAACGAAACAAAGAAAAAAAAAAGAAAACAATTAAAAAAGAAAAAGACCAATTCTAAAAGGCCTTTTTTTTAATTTCCATAAACAAAAACTTCCTGCGTTTTTGCGCGTATTCTTCTAGGGTGTTTTATTTTCTCAAACTTGCTTTCGCCTGCCTCAATTTCTTTCTTGATGCCGTCTCCAGCCTCTTCTATCTTGTCTTCTATCTCACCACTTTGAACTTCGTCCACGTCTTCAACATCATTTTCATTTATGTTCACATTTTCATTTGTCGCGACAACAGCTCCATTGTCTACTATTTCAGGCACAATTGGTCTGTATGTGTCAATATTGCGACGCAGCGGCAAATATGTGTCAGTGTTGCGACCTCGGTTAAAAGGTGAGTAGGCTCTATTAAAACCATATCCAGTTCCAAAACCATTCATTCCATAACCATTCATTCCATAACCATTCACGCCATATCCATTTACGCCATAGCCCATTCCATAACCATTTATGCCATTGCCATAATAACCAATGCCATTGCCATAATAATTGTTTACGCCACCATTGCAACCGTTGCCATAACAACCATTGTTATAACCTGCATAATTGACGTTAGGACTTCCAGCGGTTCCATTGTAGGCATTTCCGCCATAAGTGTCAATATTCTTCTTGTTCTCGCTGCTTGAGCTGTCGTTTTGAGTTTGATTGCTTGTATTTTCGTCGTTATTGCTAGTTTTGTCTGCAGCCTTATCAACATTTTCAGCATCACTTAAAATAGCTTCAACTTGGTCAAACGTTGCAAGAACATTCTTGAAAAATACAACTCTCTTCTCAAGCTCATTGTTAAGTTGAGTGTAACCAACATTAAGCCCATCGCTGTTTACGTTGGTCAAATCCTTGCTACGCTTGATAAGTCCTGTCGCATTTCTTACTCGATAGGTGGTATTATTGATATCATTGATTTGCCCACTCATTGCACTAGTAAGCGTCTTCAAAGCTTTGACCTTGTTGGTCGAAAGTTTATATTTGTTTGTCAACGCACTTTTTAATGTAGAACATCTGCTGTTTATTTCCTGCCTCAACGCTTCATGCTCTGCAAAAGCAAACTGACTCTCAGTCATAAGCGCTTTGAGCCTGTTGGTGCTGTTATTTTCATTGCTCATAGGCTGACCATAAAGATAGTTTGATGGTGTAACATCGTAAATGGCAGAGCTTGAAATACTGCTCATAGTCTTTTGCATTCTGTCAAGTTGACTATTTAAGTCCTTTGCAGCTTGTGCTGAACTGTTTGACGAGCAGCCAACCATAACCAGCGCCAAAACACCGCAAACAGAAGATAGGATCAACTTTTTGTTCATAATAACCTCCAATTTAAAAGCTTAGTCTTAGTTTGGCAAAGTTTAAAACTATTATTCAAACAAAAAATGTTTAAAAAAACAAAAAAGGTCAATTATTACAAAAAGACATAAAACCAAACCATAAAACAACTTGATAAAAAGCTCAAACTCGTCAAATCTACGAAAAAAAGTAAACAACAATACATTGAAAAGAAAAAGGAGAATTTATGGACGCAAAACAAAGAAACGAAGCCTACAATGCCTATGTAAAAGCAAAAATACCCAAAACTAGACCTTGGCCAACGCTTTTCTATTCCTTCCTTGTTGGCGGCATAATCTGCTGCATCGGGCAAGGCATAAATGACCTCATCTTGCTCTGGTTTCCAAATATGGCTGAGCAGTCTGCGTGGGCCTACACGCTCATTATTCTTATCTTCATCGCATCATTTCTTACAGGTATTGGCGTATATGACAAAATCGGCAAGTTTGCAGGCGGCGGTTCAATCGTGCCAATCACTGGTTTTTCAAACTCGATCACAAGCCCAGCTCTTGAGTTCAAGCACGAAGGCATAATCTACGGACTTTGCGTAAAAATGTTTACCATCGCAGGCCCAGTTATAGTAAGCGGCGTTGTCGCAAGCATACTCGTCGGCATAATTTACCTTTTTGTTTAAGAAAAGATATTGCAAAAATATCTTTTTTATTTTTCTAGCACTATATGTCTTTAAAAATGTTTAAATCAAAACCCGCTTGTCAATAATTTGAAAAAGTAAACAAAT
>CARTDZ010000007.1 GCA_949067325.1 uncultured Eubacteriales bacterium
CCACTAATATTGACGAGGGTAAGTGTTCGTATTTAAAATGCCTCGCCCCGCCAAGAATTTGACAAGCTTCGACAATGAAACTTGTCATTTTTTAAAGGAGAGCTTATAAATGATTGAAATAAAAAAATTTAATATGACTGACGCGAAATTTATTCAAAAAAATCTTTCAGAATGGTTTGTCAAAATAGAACCAACGTTAAGCAATATAAAACAGTGCATTAAGAAATGGAAGAATTCTCTTGTTTTTTGCATAGTTTATAATAAAATTCCAGTTGGCATTATTTCTCTTGGTGAAAGAGAAGAAAAAACACTTGTTTTTGGAATTAGGATTATTGAAGAATACCGCAACAAAGGCATTGGAACGGAAGCATTTAAACTTGCTTGTTCTATTGCAAAAGAACAAGGTTACAAGCGCGTTATTTCTTCATGTGCAAAAACCAATTTGGCAAGCAAAAGAATGCATGAAAAGTTGGATTTTGATCTTCTAAAACTGGAAACCAATCCAGCCGGCTATGAAATGTATCGTTGGGCAATGGATTTAGAATTATAATTTTATATAATAAAATCAATTTTAATCAGGAAATAATATGATGAAAGAAAAAAACTTGTTTCAAATTCTTTTTACTGATTTAAGTTCTCGCCATTCATAAAAACTCCAATGTGGGCTGCAAAGATATTTTTTGTCGTTGTAGGCCTTGCTCCACCAAAAGGTGCTGAAACACATGATCCAAATTCCTTGATTTGCTTCAAAACTTTTAAAACTAAAAAACTTCAGCATGGAAAGATGGGACGGAGTAGAGAAGGTCTGCCTGCTTAACGCCAGCGATGTCGACGCTATTATCACCTACAGCAAAGAAATGTTTAAGGAAAAAAGAAGAAAAAAGAAGAACGCATAAGCTTTGCGTTTTTTTGTTATATTTCAAAATCGAAAACATCGTTTGGTGTAATATTTAAAAGTTTGCAAATGTCCCACAGCTGCTGATAGTTAAGTTCAAACACACCATTTTCAAAGCGACTATACTGTTGTTGTGTCATATGAAAAACATCAGCCACCTGTTTTTGTGTCAGTCCTTTGAACTTTCTAGCTTCCTTCAAATTTTGTCCTATTTTTTTAGCTATGTTATTCATATATATTTTATATCATAAAGTGGTGTAAAACACTTGACATACATCATTTTATGATGTATAATTCTATAAACTTAGTCATGAGTTGAATTTAAATTTTAGGAGGATAAAATGTTTTGTCATAAATGCGGCAAAGAAATCGATAATGACGCAGTAGTCTGCGTTTATTGCGGAGTAGAAACTAAAAACATGACCAATAAAAATACCCCAATAAACATTGTAAATCAAAGCAGCTCGTCTGCATCTTCGTCAGCGACATCAAAAGTTGTTGTAAGGCGTCATAGTTTATTTTTCGACTTGATAATGATTTGCCTTACTGGCGGTTTGTGGATATTTTGGATGTTAATTAGATGAAAAAGAGGACAGCATGCTTTTTACGCCCTTTTGCTTGTTTTCTTTTTAGGTTTTGCGGCCTGAACATTTTTTAGGCTTTTTTGAAGTGCGTCCATAAGATTGATTATCTTGGTTTCAGACCTCTCTTTTGGTGCAACAATTGCTTTGCCAGCAATTTTTTGCTCGATCGCTTTTTGTACTTTTTCGCGATATTCATCACGATACTTTTGCGGCTCAAAATGGCCAGACATTGATGAGATAATATCTTTTGCCAGCTTCATCTCTTTGGCAGTGCCTTCAATCTTAACTTCTTTGGCAGGGTTTTGAGTAACTTCTTCAAAAAAGAAAAGCGTGTTTAAAAGCATCTGCCCTTCTTTTGCCCTTATCATGATAAGGGTTTCTTTTGTGCCCAAAACAGCTTTTGCTATGCCCGCCTTGCCAGCCTCTTCCATAGCTTTAAGCAGCACATAAAAAGCTTTTTCAGCGCCTGTAGGCACGACATAATAAGGCCTATCAAAATATAGCGGATCTATTTCTTCAAGGTCTACAAATTCTTCAATTGTGATATTTTTGTCTTTCTTTGACTTTATTTTTTCAAAATCATCTTCTTCAAATATAACATACTTGCCGTCTTCATATTCAAAACCTTTTACTATATCCGCTTGTTTCACTTCTCGTTCTTCACAATCGACGCAGGTTTTTTTGTATTTAACACGGCTCATTGTTTTTTTATCGATCATATTAAAACCTATGTCATTATTTTTTATTGTACTATGCAATGTTATAGGAATATAAACCAGCCCAAAACTTAAGCTGCCCTTGTATGAATAAGCCATTTTCACCTCACTTTGATTGAAAAAATTATAACCTCTTTCAAAATATTTTATTCTAAAAAACAACTATCTTTTTAGGCTTTATTGCGGCTAAAAAACTTTGTACAAAACAGAATTTTACAACAATTATAATTAATCTTTTGTTTTATCAAATATTTTTGCTATACTAAATGCAAATGGAAAAAAGTTTCTCTCACGCAATTGAAGAAGTTTTTAAAGAAGTTGAAAGTTCAACTTCTGGTCTTTCTTATATAGAAGCCAAAAAACGACTTGAGCATGACGGTAAAAATGAACTTGTTGGCAAAAAGAAGAAAAGCGGGCTTGTAAAATTTTTAAGTCAATTCAAAGACATTCTTATTCTTGTGCTGCTCGCAAGTTGTGTCATAAGTATTGTTATGGGCGCAACTAAGGGCAATTATGAAGAATTTATAGACGCTGGAATAATTTTGCTTGTGGTTTTGTTTAACGCCATTGTTGGATATTTGCAAGAGAGGAACTCTGAACGAGCAATGAATTCGCTCAAAAACATGACAAAACCCTATTGCACTGTAACTAGGCAAGGTCGAACATTCAAAGTCAAATCAGAAGAAATCGTTGTGGGCGATATAATTGTTTTGGAAGCTGGCGACATCGTGCCAGCAGACCTAAGGCTGACTGAGAGCAATAGTCTCAAGATAGAAGAAAGTGCCTTGACAGGCGAAAGCATTGCCGTTGAAAAAGATGCTGGCTTGGTGCTTGGCGAAGAAACATTGCTTGGCGATCGAGCAAACATGGCATTTATGGGCAGCGTTGTATCTTATGGCCGAGGAATGGGCGTTGTGGTCGCTACGGGCATGAATACTGAAATTGGCAAGATTGCCTCAGCATTAACTGAAATCAAGGATTCAGTCACACCTCTCACCAAAAGAATTAAGTCAACCAGTATCATAATCACTGCCGTAGTCGCGGTTGTCAGCATTGCAGTTTTCGTTGTGGGCATTTTGACTGGCGGAGAGATTTTGTCTTCCTTCTCAATGGCAATAGCCTTGGCTGTGTGTGCAATACCTGAAGGCCTGCCCGCTTGCAATACCGTCACAATGTCAATGGGCGTCAAACGTATGAGCCAGCAAAGGGCTATTGTTAAAAGTTTGCCAGCAGTTGAAACTTTGGGCAGCACTGAAGTGATCTGCTCTGACAAAACAGGAACCCTCACCTTGAATAAAATGACAGTCAAAGATATCTTTTATCTTGGCGGCAAGCTCGCACAGCTGCGTGAATATGTTGAAGAAGCTGTCAAAGCTCCGTCAGAAAACTTCATCATGCTGGAAGAGGCAAAAAAGGAAGTTGAAACCTTTGCAGACGACCGAAATTTTGTTGAAATAATGAATTGTATGCTTTTATGCAATGATGCCAAAGCTAAATTTGAAGATGGCAAACTTGAATCTATTGGCGACCCTACAGAAATCGCTCTTGTACATTTTGGCTACCAGCTTGGTCTCAACAAAGAAAACTTGGAAGGCAGCTTTAAACGCAAAAACGAGATACCTTTTGACAGCGATCGCAAACTTATGACCACCTTTAATGACGTCAACGATAAAATTGCCGCCTACACAAAAGGCGCTGTTGACAGCCTTCTTGCTAGATGCAGTCGCATACTTGACGATGGCAAGATAAGACGCATGACAGAGAATGATCGAACGTTGATTTTAACCAAAAACTCAGAATTTGCAAACAAAGCATACAGAAACCTTGCTTTTGCATTTAAATATGTAGATAGAATAGGAAAGCCAACAAGCGAAAATACTGAAACGGACCTTATCTTTCTCGGTCTAGTTGGCATGATCGACCCGCCAAGAGAGGAAGTAAAAGACTCAATCAAAACTTGCAAACAAGCAGGCATTTCTACAATCATGATCACTGGCGATCACCGCGACACAGCCTTTGCTATAGCAAAAGAACTTGGCATTTGTCAAGACCCACAAAAAGTCATCACAGGCAAAGAGCTTAATGAAATACCCGATGATAAATTTGTGTCTATTGTAAACAATTATCAAGTATATGCAAGAGTCAGCCCAGAACATAAGGTTAAAATCGTAAAAGCACTCAAGGCAAACAACAAAATTGTAGCCATGACAGGCGATGGAGTAAATGACGCACCCAGCATTAAGGCTGCTGACATAGGCGTAGGCATGGGTATAACTGGAACAGACGTCACAAAAGAAGCTGCTGATATGATCTTGACTGATGACAATTTTGCCACCATTGTAGGAGCAGTTAAAGAAGGCCGCCACACCTTCAACACGATTATAAAAATCCTCATGTTCCTGCTAGGAACTTCGATAGCTGAACTTTTTACTTTGTCAATCATACTTCTTGTCTTTAGAGACGACAATTTCTTTAAGCCCGCACTACTACTATGGATAAACTTTGTCTCTGACACATTTGTAGCACTTGCTCTGGGTTTTGAAAAGCCTGAAAAAGACATCATGAAACGAAAACCTATAAAAAATAAAGGCAACCTATTCAAAGGCAATGTAGGAATAAACATCTTTGCCTCATCACTTTTTGTTTCAGCGTTTCTTATCACACTTTATTGCGTGACAACCCTCGTGCTTGGGCTTAGCTCAGCTGAAGTGACAACAATTTGCTTTTTGTATCTCTGTTTTGTAGAACTTTTCCATTCTTTCAATTTGAAAAGCGAAACACACTCACTTTTCAGCAAAAATCCTTTTGATAACAAACTTTTGAATTGGAGCTTTCTCGCATCTGCTTTTCTGACCGTGCTTTTGGTGATCGTGCCAATAACACCACTCCAAAACGCTATGGGGCTGACCATGATAAACTGGTGGCAGTGGCTGCTTGCAATTCTGCCAGCCTTGCTAGTAATACCATATTTTGAACTTGTAAAGCTCTTTATGAGGATATCACAAAAAAAGAAAAAATAACGCATTCCGTTTTGCGTTATTTTTATTATTATCTTACTGCAAGATTATAATTTGATAATCCGCAAATTTCCTCGCCAAACCATTCTGGCGGCGTAAAGTTGTTCATTTCCTCGCGACTATTGAACTCAACTTCAACAGTTTTTAAAACCTTTGGAAAATGAAAGATATCAACATCGCAGGTTTTTGCATTTTTCATAGGAACAACATATCGACTTTTAATTATTGTTGCACCCTTTTTATATTTCAAAAGTTTGCGATAAGTTTCAAAACTAATTTCACTTTCAAATTCCTTTCGCTCCTTTCCAGTGCCCTGTTTATCAGTGAAATAAAACTTTTCGCCCTTTTCGCCATCAATTTGCCTTACTCTTTTTTCATCTTGTCCAAGTTCTATATAATTTTGCACTATCATTTTAGGCTTTGCGAGTGACAGCACGCTTTCGTCTTTCAGCAAAAATTTTCGTTCAAGCTCTTCTTCGACTTGTTTTTCCATCTGATAAATTTTTAAAAAATTTGCAAGAGCTTTTGCCATTTTTTCCGCCAAAGCTTTCGCACCTTCAAGGTTACGACCAACTACTTCTTTATATTCGATGTTATGTTCTTTTAAAATTTTGCGAAGCGTCTTGTCAATTTGCATACTTTCTTCTTCAGTTTGTGTTCTTCCTGCTTGCTCATAAGGAAAATTTCTTGTCATATACAAATTGATATTGTCAAAACGATTATAGGCTTGTAGAACAACATTATCAAAGCTTTTATCAAAAACAAAGCTACTGATTCTATTGTAATAAATACTTAAAGGAATTGGACTGTCGGTGATTATAAGTTGAACTTGGCCATCAAGCCTATGAAAGTTTTGAAAATGGTTGCCAAAAATATATGGTTGATTTGACAGCGCAATCATGTTTTTCTCCCACGCAAGCCCTTTGGCGAACTCATCAAATTTTTCGCACGAGATTCCCAAAAGTTTGCAGTATGCGAATAACAAATCCGCAAAAGTAGATTTGCCAGATCCTGGCGCTCCAAATAAATTTAACACAAAAGTTTTCATTATTCCTCCTATACAAATTTGTAAAATTTTGCTTTTTTCTTGCCTGTGACATCTTCCTCAAGACCTGTTGGAACAATTAAGTTTTCAGCAAGCATTTTTTTACGAAAATTTCTTCTATCAATTGCTTTGCCAAGAATTGCACAATAAGCTTTATGTAACTCTGGCAAAGTGAAATTTTGAGTAAAAAGCTCTTTTAAAATATCAGTGTCAAAAATAAGTTCTTTGAGTTTTTCTATTGCCGCTTCTACAATTTCATTGTGGTCGTAAGCAAGCAAAGGAATACGATCAATGTCAAACCAGTCAGCGTCTTTCGTCTTGGTCGTCTTCTTCAAAATTTCAACGCGATCGCAGTCGATAACTCCAATATAGCCCACACCGAGCATACGCATCAAACTGCAACGGTCTGGCTTTGAAAATAAGTCGAAAAATGTGAGCTTGAGATTTTTTAATCCCGTCTTTTCTTTGACTTCTCTTTTCATAGCAGTCATGACATCTTCCGTTCGATAGCACGCCCCGCCTACCAAACTCCAACGATCTTTAAAAGGCTCGTTGTCACGCTTTATCAGAAGCACCTTGAACTTGCCATCTTTTACTGTGAAAATCGAAGCGATAACATGAATGCCCTGATTTTTGTATAGTGGATTGTTAATTTGCATACCTTCCTCCTCACATTTTATATTATGCGTATTTTTTACGCATTTGTCAACTAAAATTCATAATAAATTAAAAAAAATAACACGCTTTATTTCAAGTGTGTTATTTTTTATAGAACAATCTTAACTTGGTTTTTAAAATGATATGTTTTGTATTTTTTAATGGCAACTTTAAGCTTGTTGCATGATCGCTTGATTTTCGATGCCTTTTTTACGTTTTTTCTTTAAACTTGAAGCTACTGCAACTCCGCCAAGCACTCCACCTACTGCTGCAATGCCTGCTCCGTAAGATTTTGCATAATCGTTGACATGCAATACACTTGCTTGATATGGAAAAAATTCAACCATTCTAAATTTAAGGCTTTCATGTTTAATTCCGCCTAGCATAACATCCTCTATAGCTTTCGCAATTCCTGCAGTTTGAAAATCTTTTACATCTTGTTCAACCAATTCCATAACTGTTTGGTATTCAGGACGAACCGATATTTCACTCATAATTTGAGCATCAGATTGCTCTGCCCCTACAACCATACCTACTCCTGTCAAGCACACAAAAAATGCCAATACTTTTGTTCCAAGCCCCATTTTGTATTTAGATGATGTTTTTAATCCAAATTTTTTCATATTCCTCTCCTTTGTTATTATCATATCACAGCGGTGGGGGATTTGTCAATAGGCAATTTTGATTTTTTTTAAAGCTGATATTTTTTTGCTATGAAAGCAAACTCACAACCTTTCACAATCTTTCACCGACTGCTCTAATCTGTTCTCTCTGTCTCGCTTCTTTCTTTCCTCCTCAAACAAATGAGTGTAAGCAATTATTACACCGCCTCCCATAGCAGCAAGCCCAGGTATTATGTGACACAAAAATTTTGTTGAGCGATCCCTTTTGCATTCCTCGAGCCTAAGTCCATCTTCATGTCCTTCTTGCAGTAGTTTATTTTCAACTATATCTTGATAAGAAAGATATTTACCTTGAATTCCAAGTTCTTTTTCCGCCAATTCGATGTTGTCCTTGACATTTTGCAGAAGCTCTTGATGTTCTGGCTTTGCAGATATTTCTTCAAACAATCTAAATCGATCCTTACTACACTTAACTGCGGCTACACAGGATCCTACTATCAAACCAACACCTAATACAATTAAAAATGTCGCAGACTTCAGCTTCTTAGAAGCTCTCGCCACCCTACGAAAAGCTGCTTTAAGATTTTTCACAAACCCTTTTTCCGACATCTCTATCTTTTCTTCTTTCATAAATTTCTCCTCATTTCTATGATACAATAGGAGAGAGATTTTGTCAATAGACAATTTTGATTTTTTTTAAAGCTGATATTTTTTTACTACGAAACAATGTGATTTATTTTAGTAAACCACCAGAAAAACCAGCGAGGAAGAGCCTTTTGGGCTTAGCCCAAAAGGCTTGCTGCCTTCAATGAAGGCAGCAAAAAACATTGGGCGTTTGCCCAATGTTTTCTTCCTCGCCTTTACTCTCGACCTACTGTTATATTGTCGCTTTTTCTATCTTTCAATTCCTTTACAGGGTGAGGAGCATCTTGTACGCGATAATCTTCACCAAATCTTTTTATATGATCACAGATAACAACATGCCCTGCTTCTTGCTCAGGTTTTGAGTTGACTTTGTTGTTGTATTTGAAGAAATTGTCACTTTTATCTAGTTTTCGCTCGTCCTTATACCCCTCTCTGTCGCCTGTCAACCATACTGTCTTGCCAAGCACGCGTCTTACATATTCTTTATTGTTTCTAAAGGTTATAAGCTCTGGAAATTCACCATTTGGTATAACTTCTTGCCAATCCTTTTTGTCCACCTTCTTCAAAAGCTTTACCGCCTCGTGAAGATGACTAAGCTCCTGCTCAAACAACATTTCCCAAATCTTTTTTATATTTTTATCGCTTTCGTCATTGAGCATTGAATAGTATAAATAACATTCAACATACTCATGCATCAACAAATCTTCACACAAAGAAGCTGAAGGGTCGATAAGCGAGCCATATTGAGACACATGATCTTCTTCAACCATCGCAATTTCAGTATAAAGCTCTCTGCCCTTTTGATTTTTGTAAAAAGCACCCAAGTTCATGTAATAATTCATCGTCTGCTGCTCAGCCGCTGTAATAATCATAACATCACACTTACTTATAGGGTCAGCTGTTTTATTGCAAATATGCTTTTTTACGGTGTCGTATGGGTGACGATGATGAGATATGGTAGGCCTGCCAGGCATGATTTCAGTGTATGAACCCACATACTTCTCAGCGTGTTCGCCCATGTCAGTTTCAAGCAGATTGGCATAACGATAAAGATGGTCAAAGTCTTCAAGAAGAGCAAAGTCAAGTGCATTCTTGACATTTTTATCTGTCGCACGATTGCCAAGAAAAGCAGTCAAGTCAACCGCAAGCTGCTCATAACCTATCGTCGTCTCCAAAATATTTTCATCAATTGGTTTTAAAGCAGCAATAAGCTTTTGTTGCTGCTGCTCCATACGTCTGACCATAGCAATGCTTCTTCTCACATCATTGTCGCAACAGTGTCGATTTGCATGATGTTTTGACCACACAGCTTCATACTCAGTGCCATTCATAAGAATACATCTTACTCGAGTGAACGGGTCAATCTCGTTCTTATTATAAGGTTTTGGTGCAAGTTTTTTCCAGTCCATAACTAGCGCCTCGAGCTTCTTTGGTTTTTCTAAAAAAGGGTTAAAATTCATATTTCCTCCAATGCTCAAATCTTGTCCAAACAAAAAAACTTTAAACATATTTTTACAATAAATCTCGCAAAATTGGCAACAACTACATTTCTTTTGTCGTCAAACTGCAAAATTTGTCACATGCGGACAAAAACATTTTGTTTTTTGACAAAAATGTATTATATTTAGATTGTTATGAGATTTAAAGAATTTTTGAATAATAAGTACATATCTTTTGTTTGGCAGTGCGTTTTGACCGCCCTCGGTGCTTTTATTATGGGTATAGCCTTCAAAGTGTTTTGGATACCCAACGAAATCATACCAGGAGGATTTTCAGGTCTCGCAACCATTATTTCAAAACTTTTAGGCGATGTAGGCATGACGCTTTCGCCTTCTATTGTTTACATAATCTTAAACGTATTTCTATTCGTCCTTGCAATTGTTTTCTTTGGTTTCAGGTTTGCTGGCCTCACACTTGTCGGCACGCTATGCTACTCTTTCTTTATGGACATAAATCCTATCCCAGCCTTCTATTCTGACGACCTCATTCTCGTCGCTATCATAGGTGGGGCTATCTATGGTCTTGGCAGCGGATTTGTTTTCAGGCTCGGCTCGTCAACGGGCGGATCTGACATTGTGGCACTCAGCATAAACAAAAAGTGGCCAAAAATAAAAACTGGTCAAAGCTACCTTCTTATCAATGCGGTCGTGCTTCTGCTCTCACTCATTGTTTATCGCCGTCTTGATCTTACACTTTACACAATCATTGCGATCGTAGTTGGAAGCGTAGTAACGGACAAAATTCTAAACGGGATTAAAACCGTCCGTGCCGTTTACATAATTTGCACAAAAGATGAAGAAATAGGTCAGAAAATAATGAAACGATTTAATCAAGGCGTAACTCGCATCGACGCTGAAGGAATGTACTCTGGTCAGGATAAAAAAATGCTGCTCTGTCTCGTTTCCACCTATCAAGCACCATTTGTAAAATCAATTGTCACTTCTATAGAGCCAAATGCAATCGTCTTTTCAACATCTGTAAACGAAGCTCTTGGAGAAAAAGCATTTTTGAAAGCCAAGAAGCAAGGTCTAGACCTAAAAGGCAAAAATCTGTTACACCTGAAATCAAAACACAAAACAAAAAAACAATATTCTCGTATGCCACACACAAAAAATATTAAGGGTCTTCACAAAACCACCTTTTCTCTCAAACGTCCTAATACTGAAGAAATAATAGAAGAAAACAAAACAAATCAACCTCACTAAATTGGTGAGGTTTTTGTTTTTTTACACCGCCCTGCTTTTCACTTTTGATATGTTATTAAACTCTTTCTTTAAACAGTTGACAAATTTGCAAGATGTTGTCAAGTTTTCTAACCAATCTTAAAATAAAAAATCTTGCCTTGCACAAAACAGAAAAGTTGCAATTATATTGTTATTGAAGGAGTGTGCAAAACGCATCGCTCCTTCTAAAAATTTTAGGAGAACTTATGCAAATATTTCAAGCTAGGAGATGTTGTTGCTCATCTCCATCAACAGTTTTTGTAGCAGGACCACGCGGTCCAGTTGGCCCACAAGGCCCAACAGGACCAACAGGATCTCAAGGACCACAAGGACCACAGGGACCAGTCGGGCCACAGGGTCCACAAGGACCAGTCGGGCCACAGGGTCCACAAGGATCAATCGGACCTCAAGGCCCTCAAGGCATTACTGGAGCTACAGGCGCAACTGGTCCAACAGGCGCAACTGGGGTTACTGGGCCTACTGGCTTAACTGGGCCTACTGGTATTACTGGTCCGATTGGGCCTACTGGAATTACTGGGCCTACTGGTATTGCTGGACCTATCGGTCCTACAGGTGCGACTGGACCAACGGGCGCAACTGGGGCTACTGGCGCAACTGGTGCTACAGGAGCTACGGGGGCGACTGGCACAACGACAAGCGGACTTGTAGCTTACGGCGGAGCTTACAATACAGTGGCTCAAAGCCCAACAATTCCAGCAGCTGACACATTTGTTCAAGTGGCACTTAATACAGCCATGCCACTTCAAAATGTGACTTACTTGGCCAGTGCTTTGACAATTGTCGAGGCAGGCGTATATGAACTTGCCTACAACCTTGGAGTGGAAGGAAGTGCCTCAGTAGATTTCAACGCAGTCGTTCGTCTTAATGGCGCCCCAATCGCTCAAACAACGACTTTTAGAAACCTTCTTTCTTCAACACCTGTCACAATGACAACTTCTACTATACTCAATTTGACTGCAGGCGATGTGCTTGATTTGGCAGTTGAAGTAACTGGCAACCTACCTGGTGGTTTCAACCTCACAATAAGGCCAAACGGCGACGCGAACCTTACTGTGCTGAAACTTGACACTGCTAGTATATAACTGATGTCGAAACAAAACTATATTTGTCGAACTTTTACAAAAACAACAAAACAAGCAATATATTTTCACAATTTTTTGTCGAAATATATTGCTTTTTTCTAAACTTTAAAACATATCAACCCTCTATTTGTGATATTGTCAAAAAACTTGGCGATTTGCCAAAACTGAAAAAAACAAATTGACATACCGCAAATTGTTCAAAAGTTTTGTTGAAGGCCATAACTTTTTTTAAAAACAATTTCCTCAAAATAAAATTGTTCGTCGAAAAAATTTATATTTTGTCGATTGATAAAGGTGCCAAACATTTTTAGACAATTTGTCTTGGAATACAGCTTGCCACTTTCCTAAATTTGTACAAAATATTTTCAACCATGCAAAATCCTAAATAGTTTCAACCATGCAAATTCCTAAATAGCATCAATCTTGCCAAATCTTATGATACAAAAAAAACACCAGAAATTCTGATGTTTTTGTTGTGTTATTTCTTAACAATTCCGTCGCCCAAACTGTCGATAAGTTTGTCAAACTTCTTCTCAAGATTTTCAACAGCTTTAGTCGTCTTGTCACTAGACTCAGCCATACTCTTAGCCGCATTCTCTTGGATCTTCTCAACACTTTCAGTGCTTTTGGTTTCTTTGTTGCTACCCAAGAAATAAGCAAGATTGCCCACAAGTCCACCTCGTCTTCTGTCGGAACCAACTTCGTTACCTCTTGATGGGTCCCAAGGTTTAAGTTTCATAAATTCACCAGTAACCTTGCCGCTGTCATCAACTTGTTTGTTTGTTCCAGCATGGAATAAGCCTTTCAAACCGCCGAGATTTATGCCAATCTCTTTGATAGTTTTAGTGAAAGCACCCAAGAACGCACCCGCTGTTTCTTTGCCAGCATTTTTGAATGAAGCACCAAATGAAGATAGTGTCATTTTTCCTGTTTGAGGATCTAAGTAGTTGCGTGTTCTGATATTTTCTGCCGCCTTTGTGTTCTGAATAGCTTTTTGACGAAGAGATTGAACTTTTTCACTGTTGTCCTCAAGCCAGTCTTTATCTTTTTTATAGTTTTTATCTTTATTATAGATTTTTTCTCTAGCTTTTTCATCGGCAGCTTCATCGCTAAGCCCTTTCTTTGCATACCTTTCCTTGAGCTTGTTGTATTCTTTGTTTTCTTCTGATCCCTCTCGATCAATTTGTTGATCCACAAAGGCTTTATTATATTCTAAGCTGTATCTACGCTCTCTTAATTCATCTTCTTTTTCATCAGCTTTTTTATTTCTACGATTTGCCAGACCTTTATTAATAGCAGCTGTACCTGCTGCAATTGCTTTTTTCGAACCAAATCTGGTCAAAGCTGCTGCAGGATTAATCTTGCTAGCCAAGCTGAACCCTGCTTTTGCACCAACTGCACCCTTCATAAAGGTTTTGCCAACCGCACCTTTGTTGCTTTCGCCTTCTGACAGCACATTTCCGCCGCCAACTAAGCCGCTTACAAATTCAATGAACGACTTGACAACAACAAGGCCTGTGATGACGATTATTGTATTTACAAGAGCATTCAAAACGCCAAAACTTGCTGGATAGAAAGATATTGACGAGAGGAATGGCATAAGAAGGAAGAATAAGTTCATGCCTATAATTGAGCCAAACGCAGCGAGAATCTGTTTTATAAATTCACCGCGCCACTTTTTGAACGCACCAAAGTCGTCCATTGAGGCAAGGCCGAGTGTGGCTGGGTAGATCAAAAATAGAGCCACTGATTTTATCAATCTGCCCATAAGGCCGACGATAATGCTTATAAACATTCCAAAGCAGGTAAAGACGGCTGCATAGCCTATTATGAAATTGAATTGCCACAGATTATAATAATACCAAACAAGGTGTGTGTTATATTTTGAAAAATGTTGGAAGTTGCCCATTTGGAAGAAGAAATCGCCAGCCGACCAACTTGACAAATAGTCTGGCTTTACAGATTGCAAACTCACTTTGTTTTGCAATTTGAGATTGTTTGCAAAAGCATAGTCTATCTGGTCTGCAAGGTATGCCGCCTTGTCACTTGCTGCTGTGTAACCTGGCGAATCGCTTTGAGCAAATATGCCAAGCATATCTTGCCCTGCAAACACGCCATTGGACAGGCGTTCTGGGCTTATTCTCACGCGATTGCAGTTGTAAGCCGCAGCTTTAAACAAAAGACCAGAAAAAGTCGTGGTGTTTGATGGCATACCCAAACTGAAGAAGTCATAGTTGGAGTATGAGCCATCTGCCTTTTCAAACTTTTCTACAGCTTGAGTGCCATAAACGCCCTTGATAGTTTCTTCAGTGGTGACGCCAGCGGTGATGTTGTCAAGAGTAGTAAGCATAAACGATGACAATTGAAGGCCGATGACAACAGCAATTGGAACGATTGCGAAAGTAAATATTGATTTGACTGCAGTATATATGTATTGCATTGGATTTGTTTTTGCACTATCTTCTTGATAATGTGAACGAACAATTGCAATGATTGAGCCTACAGCCAAGACTATTATGCCAAAAATTGCGAGTGACCAAAAGGTTGTAGTCAAAGCTGAATATTGCCCAGCACCTTCGCCAATGCCAAGTATGCCATAAATGA
Organism: uncultured Eubacteriales bacterium; assembly: GCA_949067325.1. Classification (GTDB taxonomy): domain Bacteria; phylum Bacillota; class Clostridia; order Christensenellales; family UBA1242; genus Caccovivens. Next base: position 14,613 of record CARTDZ010000007.1, read on the forward strand.
AACTTAAAACAGGATCGGTTTTTTCAACTACTGCTCCGCTTGCTTCATAATAAACATCAAGACCAGCGAGGCGACGCATAAGTGATTGGAGGGCATCTAATGCGCTAGCAAGGCAGGCGTAAAAGAAATAGGCTGCTTTAGGAATGTTATCAAAAAAGACTGTGAACATTTCTGAAATTTTTACACCCAATAATGATATCACCTTGTGCCTCCTTTTTATATTTAATAACTTAGTTATTTACATAATAACAAAATTTAATGTAAAAATCAACAAAAAACTGCGAAAAGTCGCAGCTGATATTTTGTAACTAGGCTATTTTTTCATAATTTGTGCGATAGAGACCAGTTCTTCGACTGAAAAACTTTCAGCCCTACGGCTCAAGTCGAAATTTGTAAGTTTTTGAGACAATTCTGTTTTTGAGATGTCAAGCCCACTTGCAAGGTTGTTTGCAATAGTTTTGCGACGCATTGAGAAGGCAGCTTTCACCAACTTTGAGAAGAAGACTTTGTCGATGTCAAACTTGTTTTTTTGAATTTGTATGTTGACTACAGCCGAATCGACGTTTGGCACTGGATAGAACAATTTGCGTGAAACATTGCGAGTGATTTTTGCGTTGCCAAAAAAGGCAATCATAACAGACAGAATGCCATAATCCTTGCCGCCTTCTTTGGCAACAATTCTTTCAGCAACTTCTTTTTGCACCATGATGGTCATTGATTTGAGATTTTGACTACCTTCCAAAAATTTAAAGATGAGAGGAGTTGTGATATAATAAGGCAAGTTTGCGATTATTTTATATTTTCCGCCGCCAAGGCGATCTTCTATTTTTGACAAGTCTTCTTTGAGAGCGTCTGCAAAAACAAAGTCAACATTTTCAAGCTTCAAACCCTCAAGTCTTTCTATCAAGTCTTTGTCGATTTCAAAGCTGACAACCTTTTTGGCGGTTTGCGCTATTTGTTTTGTAAGCGAGCCTTCGCCTGCACCTATTTCTAGCACCACATCATCTTTAGTTATCTCGCCATCGCGAACAATGGCTGCAAGCAAGTTTGTGTCTGATATAAAATTTTGCCCAAACTTTTTTTTGAACTCGTGAGGCATCTTGCTCTTGCTGATATCTTCCATATTTTTTCCTTTTAAATTTTAAATAATTTTTGAGCATTTTGGGTTGTTGCTTTTGCAACCTCTTCCACGCTGACACCTTTTATACGAGCGATATTTTCAGCAATATAAGGTATGTTTGCTGGGGTGTTAAGCTGGCCACGAAATGGCTGCGGTGCAAGGTATGGGCTGTCAGTTTCAAGCAGCATTTTTTCAAGAGGGATTATTTTGACCGCCTCTTGCACTTTTTGAGCGTTTTTGAAAGTTGATACCCCGCCAAGCGAAAGATGAAGTCCTAATTTTAATATTTCCGCCGCCACTTCTTTGCTTTCAGTAAAGCAGTGAAAAGTCCCGCCAAACTCAAGTAGGTTTTTGTTTGCTTTCAACACTTCAAGCATTTTTCCTATAGCTTCTCTGCAATGAAAAATCACAGGCAGCTTAAGCCTATGCGCAAGTTCAAGCTGATTTAGAAGAACATCTATCTGCTTTTCAAGACTTGGGCAACCTTCGCGGTTTTCAAGACCTATCTCACCTATTGCAACAACTTTGCTTTCTATTGCAAGCCCTTCAAGCTGTTTAATATAATTCTTTTCAACCTTATCAACTTCGCAAGGATAAATACCCACGCTGGCAAAAACTCCTCTATGGGCATTGGCAAAACAAATCGCGTCTTTTGATGACGCAATATCAAAACCTGAAGTAATAATTTGTTCAACACCCATTTCTCGCGTTTTTTTCAAAATTTGCTCGCTGTCTGCAAGCTTAGGGTCAGTCATGTGACAATGTGTATCAATAAACATAAAGTTTTTCCTTTCCTAACAATTGTATAACTTTTGCTCTTTCTTTGTCAAATCTTTTCTAAACGCTTGTCCTTTGGCATAAGATAAAAGGTGAACAGAATTTGGTTTGTGATGATTATTTCTTCTCTCTGCTTCCTCTTGTGGTCGGCTCCTGACACCATAGTTGGCGTCATGATTGAAGCTTCAAGCGGGGCTTTTAAGCTGTGCATCGAACTAGCTGCTGTGTACGCCGTTTGGCTTGGCGTGCTTGAACTCGTCGACGCAAGCGGGCTTGGTGAAAAACTTGCAAAACTTTTGCACCCCGTGATAAAAAAGTTGTTTAAGATTGACAACAGCGAAATTGAAAAAATGATAGCCCTAAATATGTCTGCAAATATGTTGGGGCTTGGAAATGCAGCTACCCCAATGGGAATAAAAGCTATGAAGGCCCTCGACGACGGCAGCGGAATTGCAAACACCGCTATGATTATGCTTATCATCATCAATGCAACTTCTATTCAACTTCTTCCTTCAACTGTTATAGGCCTTCGCGCGGCTGCAGGTTCCAGCTCTCCTGCTGATATCATTCTTCCAACAATCATTGCAACAACGGTGACAAGCGTTTTGGGCGTAATATTGGTCAAACTATGCAGCAAGTTTTTTGAAAAGCCAAAAGGCGGAAGCAATATCAAGACCGACATCAAAGCAAAAACTGAAAAACATTATAAGCGCAACAAAAATACAGACCAAAAATTTGCAACTATAATTAAGGCTGGTGGCAAATGAGTGCGTATATCATACCCATCATTTTTGTCGCCCTATTTTCATACTGCCACATAAAAAAAGTTGGCACTTATGACACTTTTGTAAAAGGTGCAAAAAAATCCATTCCTCTTATAGTTGATATCTTTCCTTACATCGCAGCTATTATGATCGCTGTGGCACTTTTGCGCGCAAGTGGAATAACCGAACTTTTGGCAACAGCCTGCTCTCCTGTTTTTAACGCTTTGGGCATACCAACAGAACTTACAGAGCTTGTCCTTCTTCGACCTTTCACTGGCGCTGGCAGCTTTGCCTTGCTAGAAGACGTGCTGCTAAAGTATGGAGCAGACTCGTATATCTCGCGATGTGCCTGCGTTATACTTGGCTGCAGCGAAACAATTTTTTATGTGACCACCGTTTATTTTTCACAAACAAAGGTCAAAAAGCTTTTGTATGCAATACCAGTCGCACTAGTTTGTGCGGTGGTTGGATCTGTTTTTGCCTGCTTAATTTGCAAAATTATGTAACTTTTTTGCAAAAAAAAAGATAATGCAGCCTATTTTTTGTTGAATTTTTATATTAAAGATGACATGCTCATTATGTTATGAAAAATAAGACAAAGATAAAAGAAAAGAAAGACAACGTTTTGCAAAGATGATATCGCATCTGCGAGCCAAGCAAAAAACTTTGGTTTTGGCAAATTTTTCTTTATATTTGCTATGCCGCCATCTATACAACTATGGCCATATTTGCAGCAAAAACCATCAATGCCCTTGTAGAGCAAAACTGGACAGAAGCTTTTATGTGGCTAGGAGTAGAATTTGCGGATATCCTTTTGAGAAATATATTTTTACACTTTCAATATATCATTTACTGCAAGCATTATGGTCACATTCGCAAAAACATCACTTCAAAAATTTACAACAAGCTGTTTTTAAGCGAAGACAAAAGCTTAAAGAATTTGTCTACTGAAAAAATTATCAATATCGCTCAGAACAATTTGAGTTACGCTGCAGAATTTCCTGACTATGTCGCATACTTTGTGCGTTATATTGTTCAGATTTGTATAGCACTGGTTACGAGTATCCTGATGATGTGTCAGAAAAATTTCATGAAATATTGCAACATATTATTTCCACCTCTGAAAGCAATAAAAGAACAATAATATTCTTTACACATAAAGACAACTACGACCATCTTGCTGATATGCTTTTTGAAATCAAAAAAGGCAAGGTCAGATATGTGAAAGTTTCCAGCAGCAAAAAAGCCAAGGTTTAAATCTTTGGCTTTTTTCTTATATCTATCTTTCTTACAGCAAGGCTTTATAAAAGTTTATTTTTAGGCAAGTTTGATACTTTATCAATTCCAAGTCTTTCTTATATTCAACAACTTCACAAAAAGTTTTTTGTGTGAAGCTTTTCAATATACTCGCCGCTTTGGTCGTTGGTGACAAGATTTGGCAATACTTTGACGCCATGACCGCCATTTTTGACAGCCTCGATTACAACAAGCACAACTCTTCCTTTGCCATTTTCAGTGAAAAACATCTCTTTTGGTGAGAGGTTGTATTTTAAAAGATTGTGTATGAGCTCACAGCTTCGCTCACTGCTGTACACAACAAAAAACTTACCTTTGTCTTTAAGCATTTCACTCGCAGCCTTACAAAGTTCGTCGATTTTTAAAAGTTCATCATGTCTCGCTCTTTGCCTGACAGAAATTGGCTTTTCAGTTGTTTTCATATAAGGCGGATTTGAAAAAACCACATCAAAGCTGTGCTTTGAAATATGCTTTGCAAAATTTTGCACTTTATCGTTGATAACTTCAATCTTTTCGTCAAGCTTGTTAAGTGAAATATTTTCTTTTGCCAAAGAGAACATCTCTTCTTGAGCTTCAAAAGCAATTGTTTTTTGGCAAGGCATTTTTGCAGTCAAAAGGATTGAAATAACGCCGCTTCCAGTCCCAATTTCAGCCGCAACATCACTTTTTTTAAGTCGAACAAAATTGGCCAAAATCACAGCGTCAGACGAAAAAGTATAGAGGCTTTTATCTTGAATAATTTTCAGCCCCTCACACTCAAGGTCTTCGATTTGGCGACCTGATTTTGCCATTTTTTAGTTTTCCTTTTTGAAATTTACATCACTAAGCGGATAATTTTTTATTTCTGAAGAGGTCTCGGTCTGATAACGCACTGACACCATCTTCTTTATCAAATCGCAAAAAACAACTTTGCCTTCACCATCAGAAGTTTTGACAAAAGAGTTGAGCTTTGGCATTTCTTTCATCACTTCGACATAATAAGGATTTTCATAAGCAAGGCAGCAAAGAAGTTTGCCACAAAGCCCACTTATGCTGCTAGGATTGAGGGATAAGCCTTGATTTTTTGCCATTTTGATTGATACATGATCAGTATAATCAAGGCCTTGATTGCAACAGCACACCTTTCCACACGGCCCAAGTCCGCCAAGCACTCTTGCGGCATCTCGCGGCCCTATTTGACGAAGTTCTATTCTAGTTTTGAATTTTTCAGCAAGTTCTTTCACAAGGTCGCGAAAATCGACCCTGTTTTCCGCGGTAAAGTTTACTGTGATTTTTGATAGGTTATAATTGCCTTCCACAGAAATCACTTTCATCTCAAGCCCATGCTTTTTTATTATACTTTTGATTTCAGGCAAAAAACCTTCGGCTTTTTTATCGTTTTCGAGGGCAATTTTCACTTCCTCGTCGCTTGCCAATTTCAAAACATTTTTGACTGGTTCAACAAGTTGGTCAGCAGCAATCTCTTCTTTTTCTCGCACGATTGTGACGATATCTTTGCCTTTTTCGGTTTCAACAAAAACCTTGTCACCTTTTTTAAGCTCGTGACCGTTTGGACTGAAATAATAGCCATTGTTGCCATGATTAAATTTTGCAGTAACTACCTCTATTTGCATAAATATTTGACCTCCAAAATGTTGAGTAAAAAGTTTTCGATAGCAAGTGTCGGATTGGTATTAAAAGCTTTTTCGCGTGAAAACTTCTCAACCAAAAATGCAATTTCGCAAAGCGCACGGACTGAATACTCGCCCATAACAGACTTCAGTCTTGATTTGAACGGCAATCTTACAATTTCTTCTTTGCCCGTTTTGAGCTTTATAAGATCTTCTATAGCCAATGAAATGATTTCAAAGCTAAGCGAGATATCTCCTTTGTTATCAAGAAGTTTTTTTGAAAACGCCAAAACATTTTTTGAATGCTTCATGTCGCACAAGACAGAGATGGCGTTTTCAGCAACCTCTTCCAAATTGCGCAGCTTTGAAAGTGCCATTGCTTTGCCAACAAGTCCGTCGCTTAGACTTCTTGCAAGCGGATCATCAACAAGTGACGCAACACTTTTGCCATCAAGTTTTTCGAGCATAACTTTTGAGCAGCGAGACCTTATGGTAGGAAGCACCATTTCGATATTGGCACAGGTCAAAATAAGATAAACATTTTTTGTTGGCTCTTCGAGAGTTTTCAAAAGTTTGTTTTGAGCAGCGTCAGTTGAAACGTCAATGTTTTCAATTATAAAAACTTTTTTGTCAGCAAAGATTGGCTTGATGAAGCTTTCAGCCACAATCTCTTCGCTATCTGATACCAAAAGTTTGTCTTTTTGTGGATACTTTTTTACGTCAGGGTGACTGCCTGAAGCGATCTTCTGGCAGTTTTCACATTCAAGGCAGGCTTTGCCGTCCAAAATAAGCATAGCAAGCACTTTGGCAAACTCCCCTGCATAAAAGTTGTCTTTTGTCTGCAAAAGAATAGCCTTGTTGAGGCTGCTATTTTGGTTTTCTTTTTCAAGAATGGCAAAATCCTTTGTCTTTTTTATGATATCAAAAAGTCTCATGGCTTAATTTTAACACAAAAACTTTACTTTTCCAAGCGGCTTTTACTATTTTTTAAAACAAAAGAGGGTTTACGCCCTCTTTTTGATATTTTTACTTTTTTTAGACATGACATATGAGAAAAGCTTAAAAAGTTCGCTTGCAAGCATCATGACAACAGACAGGCCAAAAATAATCAACCATTGCATACCCGTAAGTGGTACGAGAGACAGCAATGACCCAAGTGGGGTGAACGCCAAAAGCGCTATCAGGCCAAAGCAGAAGACGATTGAAGCAATAAAGAAAAGGTTTTTAAATGGGTTTGACTTTATCATTGCACCATTTGTACGCATTGAAGCAAGATAAAACATTTGTATTATGTTAAGTGTATAAAAAGCCATGGTAACGCCTACACTTTCGCCAAAAAATCTTAGACCTATATAATAACTTAAAACCGTGAGCAAAGTTTGCACAAGCCCAAGCACCACGATAGAAGTGCCTACGCCGCCTGCAAACATACTTTTTTTGGCGTTTCGCGGCTTGTGCTTCATAAGAACCTTTTCTGGCGGCTCTACGCCAAGTGCAATCGCTGGCAAACTGTCAGTTATCAAATTGATAAAAAGTATCTGCACTGGAAAGAGGAATATGTTATGCGGAAACAATATCGTCGCTATAAAGAGTGATAATATTTCGCCCATATTGGCTGAAAACAAAAACTTGACGGTTTTTTGTATGTTTGAATAAATCTTTCGTCCCTCTTCTACCGCAACAACTATGGTGGCAAAATTGTCGTCGGTGACGATAAGGTCTGCCACTTCTTTTGTCACGTCTGTTCCTGTTATGCCCATGCCTATGCCAATATTGGCTTTTTTGAGTGACGGAGCGTCATTGACACCATCACCAGTCATAGCCACAATATGCCCTTGTTTTTTTAGCGTTTCAACAATTCGCACCTTGTTTTCAGGGCTAACGCGAGCAAACACGCATACAGTCGACATTTTTTCTGTCAGCTCTTTGTCTGACAAGCGGTCAATCTCTTCACCGCACATAACTTCACTGCTGTTTGTGACCATGCCTATTTGCTTTGCGATTGCAAATGCAGTGTCTTTATGGTCACCTGTTATCATAACAGGTCTCATGCCAGCTTTTAAACATTTTTCGACCGCTTTTTTTATTTCTTTTCGCGGCGGATCAATCATTCCTACAAGACCAACAAAGATGAGGTCGTCTTCTTTCAAGTTGTCGCAAGGCTTATAAGCTACGCCAAGCACACGCAAGGCTTTTGAAGTCATCTCTTTGTTTGCCGCAACAATCTTTTCAAGCTCAACGCTGCTTAACGGCCTGACATTTCCGTCAATTAAAATATATTTGCACTTTTTGATGAGATAATCAAAAGCACCCTTTGTAAATTGGATTTTTTGACCTTGAAAATTATTCAAAGTTGACATAAGTTTGCGACGAGAGTCAAATGGCAACTCACCAAGCCTTTTGTTGTCTTGTGAAAATTTGATTATGTCATATTTCAATTTTTTGCCAAACTCTGACAACGCGATTTCAGTTGGGTCACCAACAAACTTGCCACGACTTAAGGAAGTATCATTGCAAAGCAGCATGCCCGCCATAAAAAGAGAAAAGCTTTTTGTTTGGTTAAACTTGCCTTCTTGCAAAGCGTCATCGCAATAAGTTGCCATAACGCTCATTTTGTTTTGAGTGATAGTTCCTGTTTTGTCAGAACAAATCACATCGCAGCAACCAAGCGTTTCAACTGAATGCATACGTTTGACAATGGCTTTTTGCTTTGCAAGTCTCGCAATGCCCAAGCTCATGATGATTGTTATAACTGCTGGCATACTTTCAGGAATAGCCGCCACAGAAATAGTAACCGCTGTCAAAAACGCTTGAAGAGGTTGATTTGGTCTTGCAATCATCTCAAGCACAAAAGTTGCCGCAGCCATTGCAAGCACAATAAAGGTCAAAACTTTGCCAATATCTTTTATGCTTTTTTGAAGTGGCGTCATGTCTTTTTCAGTAGTTGCGATTTGTTTGGCAATCTTGCCAATTTCTGTTTGGTCATGCACGCCAACCACCACTCCAACACCTCGTCCGCCAGTGACCGTTGTACCTTTAAAAGCCATGTTTTTACGTTCTGCAAGCGACACTTGCCCGCTGTAAATATGCTCGCAGTGCTTTTCTACAGCAAAACTTTCACCTGTCAAAGACGCCTCATCAATCGACAGCGAATTTGTTTCGATAAGCCTAAGGTCAGCTGGAACAATGCTTCCGCCTTCCAGCAAAACAATATCACCTTCAACAATGGTTTTGTTGTTGACTTTGCAAACCTGCCCGTCGCGAAGCACTACTCCTTCAGGCTCTGTCATCTTTTTGAGAGCGTCAAGCGCTTTTTCAGCTTTGTTTTCTTGCAAAATTCCAAAAGTTGCGTTCATGATCACAATAGCCAAAATAATACAACCGTCAATTATCTCGCCCGAAGTTTTTTCAATGATGCCAATAATAATCGACACCGCCGAAGCTATCAAAAGTATCAATATCATCAAGTCCTTGAATTGCTCAGCAAACTTTGCAAAAATAGAGCGATGCTTGACTTCGATTGGAATGCGATTTTTGTTTGACGCAAAACGATCAAAAGCTTCTTTTGAAGAAAGTCCAGTCTTTGAACTTTTTACCTCGCTAAGAGTTTCTTCAATTGTCATTGAATAAAAATTTTTCATCAACTTTTTGTACCTCGCTAAAACTAAAACAATTGTATGCACAGCGTCAAAACTGATATGATTAAGAGGTAAAAACTAAACCACTTAAAGTTTGCTTTTTCAGTCAGTTTAAGCATAAACTTGATGGCAAACACCCCTACAAGAAAAGCCGCAACAAAACCAACTACAGCCCCTAAAGCATCAACTGATAAAACCTCACCTTTGACAACTACTTTGTAAATCTCCATAAGCATTGAAAGAATGATTATAGGAATTGACATCAAAAATGAAAATTTTGCCACCTCCTTCTTATCTCCGCCACAAAGCAAGCCCGCACAAATGGTTGAGCCAGAACGCGAAATGCCAGGAAATACAGCTATGCCTTGAGCAATACCCATTATGAAGACTTGTTTGAAAGAAAGCTTGCCTTCTGTCGCTACATTTTTGCTTGCACGACGACCAGTAATAAAAAGAAGCACCGCACTCAAGAAAAAGCAAACAGGCAAAAAAATTCCGCTAAAGGAGAGGTTTACAATAGGCATCAAAATCAGCACCAAAATACAGGTAGGAATGGTCGCCACAACAAGCAGCATTGTTTTGTCTGAAAATGGGTGACGAACAAGCTGCCAAACCTCTTTTCTAAGCACAACCACAATAGAAAGCAAGGTTGCAAGATGAAGAAGTATGCTTATAAACAAACTATCTTCAATGCCAAACAAACTTGATAAAAGCACCAAGTGTCCACTCGACGACACAGGCAAAAATTCAGTCAAACCTTGAATAATTCCCAATATGAGTATATAAAAAACCATAACCTGCCCTTTATAAAATCAAGCAATTGCTGCCCTATCAATAAAACTTATGGCCAAGTTATGCTCGTTATGATAAATAAAACAATTTTGTCGAATTTGAAATAAAATATCATATGTAAAGAAGTTTAGTTAAAAAATAATAAGGTCTGGAGTTTAAGGCTGCTGAGCTTCTTGACGAAACTTTTAAGAAGATGAATAATTGAAAAACAAAAAAAACACCCGACGGGTGTTCTTTTTAAACTTTTGAGTTTGTTCAAATATAAACAAAAGGCTTTGTAATCTGAAATTTATTTTTATTGTCTGATTATTTTTTATTGTTTAAAGTCGCAATTTCATTGATAAGATCTTCAAGACGTTTGTTTATAGACGCAAGCTCTTCTTCAGATTTATCATTCTTTTTCACTGTTTCTGCTTTTGCCTTAAGAGCTTCGACAGCTTTCATTATCTCATCTCTTTCGTTGTCAAGTTCGCTTTGCTGCTCATTGCCAATCGCATCGTTGAGTTCAGAACTTATAATTTCTTTCATCTTTGAAAGCTTATCTTCCTCTTCACTTATCATTTTGTTGATCTTTTCAAGTGAGGAAATGTCAGCTTTTGAAGACTTCTCTTGCGTTTTTGATTTTGAAGCGTTGTTGTTTGAAACAGATTTTGGTCTTCCAACTGGCTTTTTGGCTACAGCTGGCTTATCGCCCATTTCTTTCTTTGGTCTACCACGCTTCTTTGGCGCTTTATTTTCGACTTCTGCTGTCGTCACTGCCTTTTTAGGTCTGCCACGTTTACCTTTTGGCTTTTCGTCAGCAATCACTTCTGTCTTTGTCTCATCTTCCTTGTTTTCAGTTTTAGCTTTGTCATTTTCAACATTTTCAAGCTTTGGCTCTTCAACTTGCAAGCTTTGCTCTGTGTCATCTTTTGAGACAGCTTCTTGCCCAGGAAGTAGTCCAAAAGCAATTTCATCATTTAAAAGATCTTGCTCTTCTTCGGTCATTTCTTCTTTTTGGTCATCTGGAATTGAAATCAAATTGCCATTTATGTCAAAAATGTTGCCATCAACGTCATGGAATAGGCCGTTTGGATCGTGATAAGAGCCATCTGCATAGACGTAATTGCCTTGCTCGTCATATTTGCCTTCAACTGTAGCAGAATTTGGGCTGTCGTTTCCAAGCTTAGCTTTTAAGGTGTTGTTTTCGTCAACCAAACGTTTCATTTGTGTTTGAACAATGATAAGTTCTTTTTCGTTGCGGTCGCGTTCTTTTTTCAAAGTTGCCTTTTCATCTTTTACTTTACGTTCTGCTTGAGCGTAGGCTGATTTCATAACCTTTTCATAGAAAGATTGATATTCAGCAACCATCGCGTTTTGAACGTTGGCTTGAGACTCTTCAAGCGACTTGCGATAACCATTGATTTCATTTTCAAGCTCTTCAGACGAAATAGCATAACGCGTCTCTTCTTGGTCATACTCTTGTTGCAAGCCTTCCTGTTTAGAAATCTCTTGCTCTTGTTGCTTACGCAAGAAACCAACTTCCAATCTGTTTGTTGTTGCTTCTTGCTGAGCAATGAGTTTGCTTACATTTTCTTTTGAAGCCTGAATTTTGCGTTGCAAATCTTTCTGCACATTTTCATAATTTCGTTTAAGTGCTTCTTTTTGAGCTTCAACGTGTGCAATCTTTGCAAGAGTGCTTGTCTTTTTGTTGATGAAGGCTTCAGTTTCTTTCATTGCTCTGTCAAGCACAAGTGAGCCGTCTACGCCAGCCTTTTCAAAGTTGTATTCAACGTATTGAACATCGCTCTTTTTGGCGTTTTCAAATTCTTCCTTGGCTTGTCTTGCACGTTTTTCATAATATTCACGAAGTTGAGGATTGCTTTTTTCAATTTCTTTTTGCGAGAAGAGCATATCAAAATCAATATAAGGAGGAAGGTCAATGCAAGCGTTGTTTAAAAACCTTGCGAAAATATGATAACTATGATATATATCATCAAGATTGAAAGTTTTTACACCTTTGAAAATCATTGCACTTACTACACCAATGAGCGCAACAATAGCAGGAACAATCAAAGCAATTGCAAAACTCATCGCTGACAAAGTAGCACCGCCAGAGTGGGTTTGAAATGCAAGAGCAAATGTAAATGAAATTATTGACCAAACAATAGTGAGATAGTTAAGATTTCGAATGTTGTTTGCCCAGCTGCTTGTTCTAAGAGGTTTTTCAATCAGATTTTCGCGTGAAAGATAAGAAGATGGATCGCCTTCTCTGAAAAGAACAAATTGTTGCCAATAGTATGTAAGCCTTGAAGGTCCTTTTTTGACAAGTGAATTAAATTCTTTCAAATTGCTTTGATCAATTCGTTTGTTTTTAAAGAGCCAGTTGTTGAGCTTCTCAATGCTTCTCTTAAGCCTTGCCTCATAAGAAAAAACGGTTTTTAAAGTAAAAAGAGCAACAAACAATATTTCAAGCCCAATGCAAATTGCAAGTATGCCAGCAAAACCAAGTGCGTTTGTCACTTGCCCTAAAAAGGAATTAAATCCTCCAATAATATCACCCAAAAATGAGAAGTTCATAAATCCTCCTATCAATTTATTTAAGTATAGCACAATAAAAAAATAAATAAAAATAATTTTCGCCAATTTTTTTATTTTTATTTATTTTTTGCAATAATTTATTTTTTATTTATTTTATATTTTTTGTTGTTTTTTTTATTTTAATTATTTTCGCCAACTTTTTTATAAATTTTATTTTGACCAAAAAATGTGTTTTGCAAGATTTTTTTCTGTTTTTTTTGATTTTTTATTGATTTTTTATTAATTTATTTGCACAATTGTCAATTATTTTTTCTTATTTAATTTCCGGACGTATAGCAATTTTAAATTTTTTGATAAAACAAATAATTGTCAAAAAATACTAAAAAAATTAAAAATCTAATAAAATTATTTTAAAAATATATAAAAATTTTAATTTATTTCAATCAGTTCGTTATATTTTAGCGACAAAATATATTTTTTATATAATTTTATTTTAAAAGCTTTTTCAATTGCTTTTGCATATAAATTCAGCTGCTTATTATATTTTTCTTTTATTTTTTTTGTATTTTTTTGTGAGGTAAATTTGTAATCAATAAGCACTGGCTTGTCACCAAGACAGAAGCAATCTACCGCACCTTGAACAAGCACCTCATCGTCACTGTTGATTTCAGAGATATCACTCAAGGTCGCCGTCATAACAAACTCTTTTTCTTTTATAAGCTTTCCTGAAGTCACTTTTTTTATCGTCAAAATATTTTCAAGCAATATTTTTCTATCAATGAGGTTTAAATAATTCTCGCTCAAATTTGCACATTCGAGCTGCGCTTTTAAAGTGCTTTCATCAAAAACTTTGTCAAAATCTATTTTTCTCAAAGCTTCGTGGTGAGCATTGCCTTCCTCAATAGCTTGATTTCTGCCTGTGCTGCTATAACCAAACTCTTCAACTTCATCTAGTTTTAAAACTGATGTGACTGAGTTTTTGTAGCTTAGTTTACAAACCTCTTGGTTTTTATATTTAAAGTCAAAAAACTTTTCAAGCTCTTTTTGCATATCTTCATCAGGTTTATATAACAGCGAAGTGTCTCTCTCAACCATAATACTTTCAACATTTTCTACAATTTCAAATTGCCAGTTGCTTAACTCCGCTTTTTTGTTTGCAACCAAGTTTTGTATAAAATTTTGACCTAAGGCATAACAAATGAGTTCAAGATAGCTATTTTTTTCAAACAGGTCTCCATTCTCTTGCATTTCATAATCATCAATTTTGCCAACAATATAAAGGTGATTTTTTGCCCTCGTCAAAGCTACATAAAAGATCATGATTTCATCTATAAATTCACGCCTTCGCTTTTCAAGCTTGATCGCTTCAAAAACAGGTGTTGTACACTTCAAATTGTTTTGGCTATTAAAAGCATTTGTTCCAAGCCCAAAGTTTTTGCTCAGCGCATAGTTTTTTCTGCTTGGTTTTTCAAGTTTGTCACCACTTCCTGCAAGCACTACGACTGGATATTCCAGACCTTTGCTCGCATGAATCGTCGTCAGAGTGACCGCCCTAGCAGCCCCAGCTTGACCAACATCACTTTTTTGCTGCCCGCCGCTAAAATAATGCAGCAGTGCGGCTCTATCGAAATCAAAACCGCTTGAAGAAATATCGTTTAGAAAAGCCATAACCTTGCTCGTGCGCTCATCACCGTCTTCTTGATAAGCTAGATAAGCATAATAGTCAACTTGTGCAAAAAGAGTTTGAAGTGCTTTGCATACACCCAAAAGTTGACAGTTTTTTGAAAACTTTTGAATTGTTTGTTTGAAGTTCAAAACTTTTTCATCGCTTGAAGAATTGATATAATCATATAAAAAGCCGCCATTATTCTCACTTTGCATCAAAGCCACTTCTTCAAGTGAGAATCCTCCAAGATATGAAAGCATGACGCTGGCTAGCGAGATATCATCGTTCAAATTTATTGTAAGCGATACAAGCGCTACAAGCACAGCAATTTCAGGCTCTTGCAAAAGATCATATTTGCTTTCACATATAACAGGAAGCCCTTTCTTTTGCAGCGCAAGAGATAATTCTTGCATCAGTGAAGTACGTCCTCTAAACAGCACACAAATATCACTTGGCATTATTTTGCGATAGGATTTTAGCTTTAAATCAAACATTTCTTTGCTTAAAAGCTCGTCAATGTGCGCGATTATGGCTTCCACCTCAAGTTTGTTTTTGTTTGTGGTGTAAAGCTTGTCTTGTGCAACAGAATAAATTTTTGCCTTTTCTGCACTTTCTTCGCTTTCATTTTTTACAAACTCGACTTTAACAGATGAAAAGTTTTGGGTTTGATAAGGCGCTAAAGCTTCAAGCATTGAAGTTGATTTATAATCCACGCCAACACCCTCGTCAGTCATTACTTTTTCAAATATACAATTGACAAATTCAAGAATTCCTTTCTCGCTTCTGAAGTTTCCGCGAAGAAAAAGTGCATCGCTGTCATCTTCTCCACTTGAAAAAGCGAAGATGTCATTTGACATAATCTCCATACTGGCATTTCGAAAGCCATAAATCCCCTGCTTCAGGTCTCCTACCGCCACAAAGCGCCCCTTGCCAGCTATTGGTTTTACGATCGCCTCTTGAATAGGGTTTGTGTCTTGATATTCATCAATAAAAATATAGTCATACTTTTCTTGCAAAGACAAAAGTACTTCCTCGTCTTCCAAAAGCTTTAGGCAAATTTTTTCTAGGTCTGCAAAATCAAGCCCATCTACATTGCCTTTTTGATCTTTGTAAAACTTTTCAAACTCCAAATAAAACTTCATAAGAGAGACTGCCAAGCTTCCACCTTTTGCTTCAGCTTGTAATTTGTCATCAAGTATGTAAAATTTGGTGGCAAAGTCTTTAAACTTTTCAAGCTTTTTCTTGAAAACTTTAAGTTTTGCAACCAGCTCTTCGTCTTTGCCTGCGGTTACGCGTGGCAATGAAGGAAGTTCTAGCTCTGCAATCGAATATGATGTTTTGGCAAATTTGACAGCCGCACTCTCATCTTTTTCATAAATGTTTTGATCACAACTTTTCGACAATTTTTCGTCGTCGCTGTCGGCAAGCATAGACTTATTGGCCACACAAAACTCTTTGTATTTACCTTCCGCTTGAATAGTCAGGCTTTCAATCTGGTCAAAAAGCTTTTTCTTTTCTTTTGCAAAATAATCATTTAGATATTCAACAGCTTTATTATAAAAATAAGACTGATCTGTTATGATTTGATTTATAAGGCTTTCGCTATCTTTTTGTGAGGAAAAAAAGTCGTGGAAGTATTTTATGGCGTCAAAAATTGCGTCTTTGTTTTTTCTAAAAGCATAATATATTTGCGAGTATTCTTGGCTTTCAGCCATGGCTTCAATGGTTTTTTCAAAAGCTTTTTGCTTGAGCAAACTTGAAGCCTGTTCGTCTAAAACCTTAAATGCTTCGTCTAGGTCAGTTTTGTCAAGATGTCGTTTTATAACCCTTTCACAAAAAGCGTCAATAGTTGAAATATCTGAAATAGAAAGGTCGTCAATCTGCTCAATCAAAAATGGTGTTTGTTTTTGCGAAAGAATTGACTTGTTGAGCCTTTCCTTCATTTCACTCGCCGCAGCTTTTGTAAAAGTCAAAACAAGCAGGCGTCTGACAGGCACCTTTCTTTCGCAAATGAGTTTTGTGATATATTCAATCAACACAAAAGTTTTGCCACTGCCTGCAGAGGCACTGACAATAAGCTTGTTTTTGTTGCTTTCAAGCACTTTTTGTTGTTCAATTGTCGGATTTGGCACTTTCTCCTCCTTAAGTTAATTTAATCCATCATCATCTTTTACACAAACATCATCTTCTTTTACCCGACTTTTTTTGCGGTAGCCCTTGCCTTGGCAATGCTGGCAAATACCCAAATATTTGCAACTTTCGCAGGCCTTTTCATCAGGTTTGGGGCTTATGTAGCCATTGCCTATTTCTTCTAAAGCTAGGCTACCTACCGCTGACGCGTAACTTTCTAGCATTGTCAGCGGATTTTTGGCAATAGAAAACCCTTTGTATTTTTTTGTTGAGCTTTTTGGCACTTTTGCTATAGAAAGCGCGATACCAACTATGTCGCTTTTGCCTTTTGTTTCGATATTTTTATCAAAAAGATCAAGTGATTGCTCGTCAGACGCTAGAACTCCTTTTAAAATGCTTCCATCTTCGTCAGAAGTTTGATAATTCCATTTGGCATCAAAATAGAACGCCCCTGCACTTTTTTTGCCTAGCTTTTTTGAAATTGCCTTTTCATATAAAAACAACTGAAGCTTGTCCCCGTAATATAGATCTTTTATTATGCCGCCTACATAACCAGTTTTGTAGTCAATTATTCTAAAATAATCTCCTGCGATATCTATGCGGTCAACTTTGCCCACCAGCTTCAATTTTTCGCCCTTATAGTCAAGAGTTAAGTTGTCGATGGTATGCTCAACATCAAAAACTTCAAAATGAGACGAGGCAAGTTCATACAAAATCCTGCTGAGCAAAAGTTGCGCCTGCGAGGTGAGATATCTTTTCAGCGCCTTGTTATCAACAACAACCTCAAACTTATCCAAAAGCTTTTCTTCTTTCAAAACAAAATCAAAGTTTTGATTGACAAACTTGTTTACTTCTTCTTTTGGCAAAATTTTTATGTTGTTTTTATATTTTTTAACAAAAATCTCAGCCATTTTATGGCACAAATTTCCTATATCGCGGCCATCAAACTCAGCCACATCATTTTCTTTAAGCTTTAAGCCGTATCGCACAAAATGCTTGAAAGGACATGAAAAATAACTTTCAAGTTGCGTGACTTTTGTGTAACCTCTTGGAAAAAAGATTGCGTCACTGTCACCCGCAAAATGGTTGCGTTCAAGCTCAAACTTTTGATAATCACATTGAAGTAACCTTGCAAGTGCGGCAACATAACCGTTGTCAATCTTGCCGCTACGATAAAAACGCGCCAAACTTCTAAGTGCCAACTTTTTGCCACCTAGCGCAGTCAAAAAGATGTCTTTTTCGTGAGTTGACAAGTCGCCAAAGCGAGAAGCAGAAATCTCCAGACAGTTGAATATGGAAACAAGATTGTCGACAAAGAGTGGACGTTCGTTTTTTCGACCTTCTTCATTTGTGGTAAGATAACTTGTAAACAGCTTTGATTTTGCACTCAAAAGCAAACAGAAAAGCTTGAAGCGATTTCGTCTGTTGAGCATTCTTATACTTGGCTCAATTCGCTTGCCTATTTCAGCACTTTCAATATCATCATCACTGATAAGGCCGCTATCTCCAATTGTCGTAGGCAAATTTTCACAACCAAGCACAAAAAGATTTTCGTTTTCGCCAAAAGCTGAAGCTGTCGCATCACCCACAAAAACAGCATCCACAAAAGCAGGCACTGACATAACTTCTTTAAAAGAAAGGACGAGCTTGAACTTCTTTTGAAATTCTTTGAGACAAACTTCGCTTTCAAACTGCAAAATAGTCTGGCAAGCCTCTAAAATTATTTCTTTTGCCTGAGCATTTATATTTTTTTCACGCAACAGGCCTTCTTGCTCAGCATATTCTTGCATTTGAACAAATCCGTCTTCACAAATAGTCAAAATTTCGCTGACACTGCAGCAAAAATCAGTCGCTGTTGACGCCTTTTCTATCTTTTCTAAGATGATACCAACTTTATCAAACTTACCTTCTAGATATTTTTTGTATTTGGCTTTGCCTGAAATGTTGAACTTTTCGATGATGGAAGTCAATTCTTGCCTATCATCAAAAGGCAAAAGCTGACAAGAAACAAGCCCCAAAAGATTTTCTTTTGAATAGCCAGAAAGCACCACATCAAAAAACTTAAAGATCACACCAGCAAGCATTGTTTGATCACAAGTGAGCGATTTGTCTATGTAAAAAGGTATTTCAAGTTCATCAAAAACTCGTTCGATCGCATGAGTATATTTGTCCAAGTTTGAACAGGCTATAGCAAAATCCCTAAACTTGTCACCTTTTATAATGCGGCTTTTGATAATTTTTGCCACAGCCAAAACTTCTTCATGTTTGCCGTTTGCCGAAAGCGAATAATAAAAATTGTTTTCTGAAATAGGTGTTATCGAGCTTGAAAAAAGATTGTTCAAGATTGCCTGCTGAGCTGGCGTAAAGCCACTATTGTCCTCAATAGTGTCGACAATAACGCCACATTCCTCTGCAATCGCGGCCATTTTTTGAATGACATCTTTTTCATAAATATAATCATTGCCAAAATTTACGCTTCTTACTGCTGCAATATTGACGCTTTGAGAATGTTTAATCAAACCTTTTATCAATCTTTCAACTTCGTTTGTGAAAGAATCAAACCCAACAAAATAAAAGTTGAAATTGCCAAGTTCAAAAGTAGGCATTTCTTCACAAAAGACCTGCAAAAGCTTGCTTGAATCCAAACTTTCACCCAAAAGAGAAAGATATTCGCGATATATGATTGAAAGGTCATGAAACTTGTTTTTGCTTGAAATGAGCTTGTTTTTGCAGTCAAACTCATCAGGATTTATGCCGCAGCTTTGAAACTGTGAAATAGCCTTTTGCACTTCATGTACAAAATTTATATTATTCTTTTTAAAGGATAAAAGCTGATCCTTAACATTTGACATAGCCTTTTCGCACAAAAGCAAGGTCTCAGCAGCAGAGGCCACTTTTTCCATCTGCTGTTTCGATAAAAATTTGCTGGCAAGAGCTGTAAGCCCCAAAACCGAAACATTGAAAACACATTCACGGCCAGTCATTTCAAAGACAAGTTTTTCAGCTTGCAAAGAAAAGCGGTCAGGCACAACGATAATATGCTCGACCTCAAAATTGCTATTGTCAATATTTTTCAGCATACATTTGGCAGCTGAAAGTATTGTTGGTGAAATGAATAACTTTAACATACTATGATTTTATCATAAGTAGAAAGAAAAATAAAGAATTTTGGCAAAATTATAACAATTTTACAACTTAAAAACCATTTGCAAAAACCACCACAAAAGGTGGTGGTCATTCTAAAGCGTTTCTTTATTGCTTAAAATATTTTTTTTGGCTTTTAGCTTTTGGCTTAGTTTGTCAGCCTTATCACAAGCATTTTTTGTAACTGTTTGAAGCAAAATCGCGTTTTCTTTTTTTAAAGCAGCAAAACTTTCTTTTAGATCCTTTATCTCCTTATCCTTCTTGCCAAGATCTACTATCGCTTTTCGAAGAAGCGCATTTGCACTTTCTTTTTCCTCTTTAAAGCGTTCGTTCACCTCTTCGACAGCAGAACGTTTGACAAGCCTTACCAAACCTAAGAAAAGTGAATTTAGGTCACTTTCACTTAAACTTTCTTTTCGTTTTGATGTGAATTTTATTATATTGTTTTGCGATGAAGCTTTCTTTTTTGCAACGTAATTTCGATATTTATTTTGATAACGTAACATTTCTCCAACTTCACCATTTGCAAGTGTGAAACAAGCTTTTCTCACGCTGCAACCGTCAGCAACAAGTTTTTCAATCCTGTCCATAAGCTCCGCTTCTTGTTCCTGAGAAAAATATCTGATAGAACTTTTTTTATGTTTGTCAAGACTGATACCCAAATCCTTCTTGCGCTTTTCATCTTTCCAAAGATTGTCCACTTCATGATAATAATAATTTCTTACACTATTTGGCTGACGCGAATATTTTTTTGCGTGCTCAATAAACGCAAACTTAAGTGATACGTTGCTTGCCTTGGCTTTTTCTACAAAAGAAAACAAATCTTTTACCTCTTCGTTGCCCCATAATCCTTTTTGCATAATTCCTCCCTTTGCAAAAAATATTGCCGTTAAAAAACAAATCTAAACACAAAACATTTACAAAATTTATAGAGAAACTTTTGTTTCGACAAATTTGGCAAACTTCAAGGACTTTTTTTCTGCCTGCCACCATAAAATTTAACATGAAAAAATATAAAATAATCACATCATATCCTTGTCTTATAAAATCAGAAACACAAGAGCTTTCACTTGACTGCAACTACAGCCTTTTGCTTGAAGGAGAACGAAACCTATCTGTTTACCCCATAGGAAAGGGCAAGAGTTTTGCATTTAATGTAAACTTAAACAACCTTGATCAAAGCCCATTTTTTTGCACTGCCACAGAAGGTGACATGGTCACTATTTTTCTCATAGATGGCCTTAAAAGCGAAAATGCAAACGTCATAACCTTTGGCAATGGCACATCTGCCCCTTCAGTAGAAATCGGGCGCGAAAGCGTGACATTTCATTCCAAAACATTCAAGCGGACTATCATGACTGGCAATTTTGAGAACTTTGACTGCTATCGAAAATATGATATCTCACTAGCTCATCTGTTTGACGAGAAGAGACATCTTTTGATCGCCTTTAATGAAAAAACAGGCAAGGCAAAATCATTTAGAGGTGAAAAGGTTGAAGTGAAAAATGATAAAATTGTCTTAACTCAAAATTTTGACGATCTTGCTGGACATAATATAGAAAGCACTTATAAAATTGATAACGAAGGCTTGAAAAAAATTGACTGTCAAATAACTTACAAATATGACAAACCAAGAATAGCAACAAATGAAAAAGTCGTGCCTTTTGCCTTTTTAGAGGCCATAAAAGCTGAAAATTATGAGCTTGCTTCAAGTTATTTCTCTTCTGCTGAGCCTGTTTCGCCTGAAAAACTTAAAGACTTTATATCAAAAGTCGACTTCTTTTTTCCAATCTCAGAAAACAAATTTGCTATTCAAACAAATGGAGAACTAAAAACAATAATTTTTGAAATGTCAAATTCAAAAATCAGTGATATGGATTTGAAATAAAATTTTCTCCTGTCCACATAAAACAAAAAAAGGGCTTTCATGCCCTGATTTTTTTATTGAGTGATTGAATCGTCCTCTTGTACGTTTTCAGAATTTAAAATGACAATTTCATGCCACGCTTGCAATCTTTCAATATAATCTACAAGATTGACAGCTTCCTTGATATATTTTGCTTTAATTATCTCATCAAATTCAGCCAGCTTTTCCTCTTGCGTTTGAGTGTTCCACTTGCTATATTTATATTTCAAATCATTTTTCACAATCCCAATAAGCTTCTTGATGTAGCCTTTGTTTGCAAAAATTTCAGTGCTTATATACATAAACTTTTCTGGCTTATCTGCAATGATGTCATACAAATCCATCTTATTATAAATATGATTGCCATAAAGGTCCAATTTTATCCTATCATCTTTTACAGTTATAACATCTGCTGTTAAACAAGTTTCATCATATTCACTTGCAGATTTATACTCTCCTAAAATCCTGCCGTCTTCATATTGGTATCCAAACAAACCATTCTCTAATTCAACCAATTTTGGTAATGCTATCATTTTCTTCTCCTTTTCTATAAAGACTGTCCATCATCTTTATGATCTTCATCTTTTTGTTTATCTTCATCTTTTTGATTTAAAAGTGCAAGCTTTAAATTCATTATAGTTTCTTCAACTATTTTGTCTATATCATCGGCTTTAATGTTCTTTAAATATTTCTGATAAAGTTGTTTTTGTTCGTCAGTAAAATACTGAACACATTTTGGCACGTTAGCAGCCAGTTCAAACAAAATTCCACACCCTCGGGCGAGAGGACAACAAACAACTTCTGATGGCTTAACCTTTATTATTTCGATAATTTGTTCGTCCGTTAAATATTTAAACGCATTCCTCCAAAACATCCGAAACTCTTGACGTATTCCACATATCGCTTGCTGGCAATACTTCCAGAATTTTGTATTGTCTAATTTGAGAAACGTTTTTTGATTGCCCAACAAATATCTCCAGATTGGTATGTCGGCATTCAATACCTTGTTGATAAAATATAAATTTTCTTTTTTTTCTTCTGATAAATATGGCCAAACCTCTTCGTTGTTTTTTAATGCTCTAAATATAAAATATTCATTCTCTTTTAAATCTTCGTGAAATATATCCCACATGTATTCACGCTTGCTCAAAACTTCTAATGCAAAATTTTCATCTCTTTTCAAGCGGTCAGAAAGGATATTGCCCAGCTCAATACCGCCATGCGGCAAAGCTTCAAACATAACTTCTTCATCATCACCAAAAGGCTGAACATACATTATTACATTGCTTGTAAATTCGTATTTTCTACTTCTAAGCCATTCTAAAACTTCTTTTTTATTCAAATTTATTCCCCTATAATTTTATATTATAGCATAAAATAGTTGTTTGTCAAGAGGGGTAACTTCAATTAAAATTCCAAAAAAACAAACAAACATAATTTAAAAGTTTGACAACGAGAAAAGAGGACTGGTTTTGCTTTCTTCTAAGTAATGAAAAAAGACTAG